>JBAMMG010000023.1:0-58118 GCA_039793905.1 Thermoanaerobaculum sp.
GCGCCGTGCCCACGTTGAGCACCGAAACGTCCGAGTAAAAGTAGCTCCCCACCCCACCAGCATTGGCCACCACCGGGATCCAGTACGCGTTGCCCCCACCGCCGCCACCGCTGCCGGTTACCGTGACCGTGACGGTGTTGGACCAACTGGACGTCGCCCCGCAGGTGCGGGTGGCTCGCACCCGGAAGTACGCCGTCATGGTCGTGGAGGTGGTGACGGAAAACCCGGTGGAGGTTCCGGAAACCTGGTAGCTTTGCGCCCCAGAAAACCCGGCGTTGTTGGCCACCTGCAGCTCGTAGGCATCGGCCAGGGAAGCCGAGCTCCAGGAAAGGGTGAAGTTCTCCCCAGAGGCGACCGTGGATTTGGACGCCGCCAAACCCGAGGGCGTCCCCGGGGCTGTACATCCAGAGGCTGGCGGCGCGCCCAAACGCAGGCGCCCGAACCCGTAGTCGTTGTCCTTGCCGGCCGGGCCCATGTCTTGGGCGTTGGCTTGGAGGTAGCTGCGGATTTGCGAACCCGTATACGTGGGATAGCCGGAAAGCACCAGCGCCGCAGCACCACCCACGTGGGGAGAGGCGGCCGAGGTCCCCGAGCACTGTCCGGCCCCGTAGGCGTTGCAGGAAACCTCGGCGTACCCCGAAAGGTCGGGTTTCACCGTTCCCCCGGCGAGGGCCCCGCCGGGGCCGTTGGTAGGGCCGCGGGACGAGTAGGGCTCGAGGGCAAGGGTCGCCACGTGCAAGGCGGCGGTGGCAAAGGCCCCAGCCGCGTCAGCCGGGGGGGTGAGGGAGCCGTCGGGGACGTTGACCACCAGGGGGTTGCCATCGAAGCGGTTGAACATCTCCATGTCCACGTTGGCAGGACCGGAGTAATGCTTGATGGCGAAACCGTAGCAGGTTTCCTCATCGGTTTTAGCCACGTCGAAGTTTTCTTCCACGGGGCGCTGCCCTGGCTGGCCGGTTTGTGGGTCTTCGGACTTGCCGAGGATGTCCCACTGGGATTGGGCTTGGTTCCATTTCACGATGTAAAAATCGAGGTCGGTCTGGGGGGCGTTCCACTGGTTCCACACCAGGGAAGCCGCGATATCCGTATTCGCTGGAATATTGACGCAGTTCCCTGCCCCGTCGGTGACGTAGTTGACCTCCCGTCCGCTGCCGTCGAACTCCACCCATCCGTCGCTGTCGGTGTCCACCAGGCTCCCCTGCCAGTGAGCCAACCGGGAGTTTCCCGCCGAGTTGGCCCAAAAGCCGCCAGCACTGGTAAAGCTGCTGATGGCGTTGGCAAGGATCCCCGTGCCGTCCCCGGGCCCCCAGGAAAGCCACCCCAAAGACATGGTAATGACCTTCACGCCTTGGGACTGCATCCACTGGATGGCGTTGACGATGTCCACGTCGGTGCCGACAGCTGCCAGGTAAAGCGTGGCTTGGGGAACGATGTCGTACACGATTTCCGCGCACATGGTGCCGTGCTCGCTGTTGGCCATGTGGGCGGTACCCCCGGGCCAAACGAAAAGGCGGTCGGCAGGGGGAAGGTCCGAGCCCACCAGGCTCTGGTACCCGGTGAAACCACTATCAATGATTCCCACCTTCACCCCTTGCCCCTGAAAGCCAGCGCTGTGCCATGAGGGTACGTTCATGGCGGCCAAGGCTTCGGTGGTCATGGAGCCGGCCAGGGCCCGTGCCGACAAACTCTTTTCCCACGGGCTCGGGCGGTAGTAACTGGGCACGCGCACGAAACGCACCCGGTCGTCCTTGGCCAAGCTTTCCAAAAGGGCTTGGGAAGCGAAGCACTGGACGATTGTTTCCGCCCGGCGGAGCTCGCTGCAGCCCTCGCCCTCCAGCCAGGAAGCCACCTCGGTTTCGTGGCCGGGGACCACGTCCACATGAACCTGTACCGACCCGTCGCGGCTCGCCAGCCCGACCTGCTGGGCAAACCGGCGTGCATCCGCCGCCTCCAGCCAGGCGTTGAGGGTGCGGTCGAGCTTGGCAAAACGGGCCTTCTTGGGGCTCGTGGCCAAAAGCTTCCCATCCAGGAAAGGTGGGGGAGCCTGGCCAGCCTCCCCGATGAAAGCTCCAAAAACGCTCAGCGCCAACGTCACGAGCGTTCCAACCCTGGCCATAAGCACCTCCCTGTGTCGCCCTGCTCCCCCCAAGATCGGGAAACCGCAACTTGTTCTAGGTTTACGCCACCTTTCCTTCCTGTCAAGGGGCGGGGGTGGCAGCCCGCGATGATGCGGCGAAAAGCGCCTGCGCCCAGTGTTTCGGCTTTCCCCCGGGCGCTAAACGGGGGCGGGGCAGCGGCCCGGACCCCAGGGGTCGAGCCCGTGGGAAGGGGGGAAACTACGGCAGCGGCTGCAAGGTCAGCGGATCGCGAAGGGGCAGGCGCGTTACAGGTCCCAGCTTGGCGAGCTGCACGTCGGGGAAGTCCGGGTGGCCCTTGAGGATCTCGTCCACGTTGCCCACCACAAGGATCACGAACTCCTCGGGTCTGATGAGCTTTTGCGCTGCCGCCTGGGCTTTTTGGGCATCTACCGAACGGATGTTGTCGCGCCAGGTGAGCCAGTAGCTGTGGGGACGGCCGGAAAGCTCGTCCTGGGCGTAAAGCTGGACGGTCCGGAGCTTGGTTTCGAAGTTGCGGGGGAAGGTCTCGATAAAGGAGTTCTTGCTCGTGGCCAGCTCCTCGTCGGTGATTTCCCCGCGCCGCAGCTTGGCCACAAGCTCCAGGGTCAAGTACGCCGCCCGGGCGCATGTCGAGGATTTGGACTGGAACGCCGCCCGGAACGTCCCGGGGTAGGAGTCGTTGATTTGGTAGCTGGAGTACGCCCCGTAGGCCAAACCCTCGTCGGAGCGGATTCGGGACATCATCCAAGCCGTGAAGCCGCCCCCTCCTAAAATGTCGTTGGCCACGGTAATGGCGAACTCCTCCGGCAACGGTCGCTTGGCAGCCAAATGGCCTATGGACACCCTCCCCTGGTTGACGTCGGGTTTGTGGATCAAAAAGACACCGGGCTTGGCCTTGTGGGTCGGCTGGGGAACCGGCGGCGCAGGTTGTGGTTTGGCCTTCCACCGCTGGAAGGCTTCCTGGAGCTTGGCCACAATGGCCTTTCGGTCCACGTCCCCGGCCACGGCCACCACGCAGTTGGCAGGGTTGACGATGCGGCGGTGGAGGGCCACGAGATCGTCCCTGGTAATGGCCTCCACCGAGGCCTTGGTTGGTAAGCGGGTGAGCCAGTAGTCGTCGCCGTACAGGAGTCTTTGCCACTCCCGCTGCTCGATGTCGGCAGCGTCGTCGTTGCGCCTTTTGAGCTCGGCCATGAGATCTTCCTTGGCCTTGATCAAGCGGGCCTCGTCGAAACGGGGGCGCAGCAGGACATCGAAGAGCAGCTTGAGCCCGCGGTCCAAATCCTTGGAAAGCAAGTTGAGGCTCAGCGAAGAAAAGGTGCCGCCCACGGAGGTGTTCAGCTGCGCAGCCAGGAAATCCAAGGTTTCGTCGAGCTCCCGGGGAGAAAGCTCGCCAGCGCCGCCCGTACGCCAAACCTCGGCTAAAAGCTCAGCCGTGCCTTCCTTGCCCGGCTCTTCCAGGTAACGGCCGCCTCGGAAGTAAAGCTGCACGGTCACCAGCGGCAGGAGCCGGTCTTGGGCAACGTAGGCGGGAACGTTCCCGGGCAGGGTCACTTTGAGGTTCTCGGCCTTGGGGACCTCGAAGGAAAGGGGCGGGAACGACAGCATTTCCGGGCGAGGCGGGATTTCCCCGGAAACGGCTAGAGCTGCCACCAGAAACGCAGGGAAAACCATGACGCGCTTGACCATGTCACTCCTCCTTCTTTTCCCCTTGCAGCTGGGCAAGGCGCTCCTCCAGCTTCTTCACCAGGTAGTCGAAAGCCGGCTTCATTTGCGGCGGGACCCGCCCCGACATCTCCTGCATTTGCGCCAAATCTTGCGCCAGCTTTTCAGCATTTTTGATTTGGGAGATTTGGGCAAGCTGCTGCTTGATCATGCCTTTGATCTGGGGTGGAAGGTTCGCCAGCTCCGGATCTTCTGCGGTGCCGGCTTTGCGGGTGTAGATGGCCACGTTCCGGTTTTCTTTTGTGAAAACCTTGGCCGCTACCCGCTGGATGTCCTCGGCAGTTACCGCCTGGAACCGCGCTGGAGCTTCGTTGATGAACCGCCAATCCCCAAAGGAATCGTAAAGCAAAAGCTGCAACATGAGGTAAAAGTTGCTTTGGAGCCGGCGGAAAGAGTTGGCTAGCTGCTGGTTTTTGACCTTTTGAAGCTCGAGCTCTCCCACAGGCTCCTTCCCCAGGCGCTCGAGTTCCGCCCACAGGGCTTCCTCAACGGCCGCGGGCTCCACGCCGTCCTTGACCTCCGCTCCAACCTCGAAGTAGCCGGCGTACTTCATGGGGCGGAAGGAGGCGTAGGGCTCTCCCACCGCGACTTTTTTCTCCTCCACCAGGCGCTTGTAAAGCCTCCCCGTCCGCCGGTTGAGGAGGTCGGCAACGAGCTGCAAGGCGTAAAAGTCCGTGTGGCCAAACGGCACGGCGTGGAGCCGGATGTGCACTTCGGGGTTGGTGTCGGCTTCGGCGAGAAAACGCTTTTCAGCCAGTTGCGGGATCTCTTCCGAAACCACTTCGGGGGGTTCCTGAGCCCCCCGGGGCAAGCGTCCCAAGTACTTCCTGGCCAGCTCGAGAGCCTTTTCGGAGTCGAAATCGCCCACGAGGGCCGCCGTAAGGTTGTTGGGCGCGTAGTAGGTAGCAAAGTACGCTTCGGCTTGCTTGCGGCTGATGGATTCCACATCAGCGGGCCAACCGATGACCGGATGATGGTATGGGGTGGACTGCCAAAACATGGCGTCGAACTGCTCCTCGAACTTGCCCAAAGGCGTGGATTCCACCCGCAGCCGCCGCTCCTCGCGGACGACGTCCCGCTCGGAGTAAAACTCCCGGAACACGGGGTTGGCCAAGCGGTCCGACTCGAGCCAAAACCACAGCTCCAGCTTGTTGGTCGGAACCGTCACGAAGTACACCGTTTGGTCCTCGGTGGTGAAGGCGTTCAGCCCTGACGCCCCCTCCCGGGTGTAAATTTGGTCCAGCTCGTCCTTGACGATGTTTTCTTTCTCCTCGGCGTAGAGCTTCTCGAGCTCAGACTTGAGTTCTTTCAGGCGCGGCGTGGCGTTTTCTGGGTCGTAAATAGAGCCGGAAATTTCGCCGCGCCGAAGCTTTTCCCTCAGGACGCTGTACTCCTTTTCCATTTCGGCCCTGACCGCGTCTTGCTTGGCAAGGATTTCCTTGTCTTTCTCGTAATCCTTCGTACCGATGGTCTTCGTTCCCTTGAACATCATGTGCTCGAAGAGGTGAGAAATACCCGTGATCCCTGGGGCCTCGTTGACCGACCCCACTTTGGCCACCCACCCGCACGCTACCGTCGGGGAATCGTGGCGCTCCACCAGCAACAGCTTCATGCCGTTGGCAAGCACCTCCTCCCGCACCTCCACCTTTTGCGCCCAAAGCACCCAGGGCAAAAGCAGCAAGACCAAGAAAAACCATGACGTTCTCCTCATGACCACGGCTCCTTTCTCCGGCCACGACGTACCATCGGAGGGCGATTATACGCCTATGGGCTATACTCCCTCGCCGGGAGGCGCACCATGGTGACGCTGCTTTTGAGCTTGGCCGCACTTCAGGGAGGGACGAGGCCCATGTACCCGGTTTCCAGCGAAGGGTTCGCGAAGTTTTTGGCTCACCACGAGGCTACGGTAGCCCCACTGGAAAAGGACGCCAACCTGGCGTGGTGGGAAGCCGCGACTACCGGCAAGGAGGAAGCCTACAAAAGGCAAGCCGAGCTCCAAACCAAGCTCGAAACCATGTACACGGACCCTCAGGCCTTTGCTTTCCTCAAGGAGCTCCGGACCAAAGGTGTGGTGACCGACCCCAAGCTCAAGCGGCAGTTGGAAATCCTTTACCTCAAGTATTTGGGACGGCAGCTCGACCCGCAGCTTCTGGCGCAAATCATTGCCAAGGCCACCGCCGCCGAGCAGAAATTCGCAACCTTCCGCGGCAAGGTCAAAGGGGTGGAAGTCACCGACAACCAAATCGAGGAGGTGCTGCGCTCCTCCCGCAACCGCGACGAACGCAAAGCCTACTGGCTGGCCTCCAAGCAGGTGGGGGCCGCCCTCGCCCCCGACGTGGTGGCGCTCGTCAAGCTCCGCAACGAGGCCGCCCGAAAGCTCGGCTTTGCCAACTTTTTCGCCCTGCAACTAGCCCTCAACGAGCAAGAGGAAAGCTGGCTTTTCTCCATCTTCGACGAGCTGGACAGCCTCACCCGCGGGCCCTTCGCCGAGCTCAAAGCCCGCATTGACGCCGTGCAGGCCGCAAGGCTCGGGGTCAAGCCCGAAGAGCTCATGCCCTGGGACTACACGGACCGTTTCTTCCAAGAGGCCCCCAACCTTTCGGACCTGGACTTCGATGCGCCTTTGAAAGACAAGGACATCGTGGCGCTGGTGGCCGGTTTTTACCAGGGCATTGGCCTCGACCCCCAGCCGATCCTGGCCCGCTCGGACCTCTTCGAGCGCCCCGGGAAGAACCCCCACGCCTTTTCCACCGACATTGACCGGCAAGGGGACGTGCGGGTGCTGGCCAACGTCCAGCCTAACCAGTACTGGCTGGACACCATGCTCCACGAGCTGGGACATGGGGTGTACAGCTATTACGTGGACCGCTCCCTCCCCTACTTCCTGCGCGCCGATGCCCATATCTTCGCCACCGAAGGGGTGGCCATGCTGTTCGGGCGCCTGGCCGAAAACGCCCGCTTTTACCAAGCCATGGGGCTTTTGAGGGACGATCAGCTGGCCACCTACGGGCCGGCCATGGCCGAAAAGCTGCGGGCGCAAGCGTTGATCTTTTCCCGCTGGTGCCAGGTCATGCTGCGGTTCGAAAAGGGCCTTTACGAAAACCCGGATCAGGATCTGGATGCCCTGTGGTGGTCGCTGGTGGAGCGCTACCAGGGGCTCAAGCGACCTGGGGAAGCCCCCAAAGGCACCTGGGCCAGCAAGATCCACATCGTTTCCGCACCGGTTTACTACCACAACTACTGCTTGGGCGACCTGTACGCCTCCCAGCTCCACGCCGCCATTGCCCGCGAGCTTTACCCGGGGCAGGACCCAGCCACGGTCGTTTACGCTGGCAACCCCAAGGTGGGTGAGTTCTTTAAGAAGCGCGTTTTTGCCGTTGGCGCGAGCCTCCCGTGGCCGGAGTTCGTGCGCTTTTCTACCGGTGAGGCGCTTTCACCCAGGGCCTTTGCCAACCAGTTTCTCGCCCCAAAGACGGCCCCTGGCACCAACTAAGCTTTTCCCGGCAGCTCGCCTGGGTCCTCCCCTTGGCGCACCTGCTCACCCATGGCGGGGGCGAGGCGCTAAAAATCGCGACAGCTTTCCTTGGCCAGCTTGCATATCTTGCGATGGTCCACGGTCACGTAACCGTGAACCAAACGGTTGGGGAAACCCATCATCCCTTCCAGGGTCGCGGCTTGCTCAGAGGAAAAGGCCCCTTGCCGTGCCAAAAAGCGCCCGTGGGAGAGCCAAAAAAACTCCGCCCCTGCTCCTTCCGAGCCCTTGGGCAAGACGCGAGCCAGGGCTTCCGCCACTTGGTCTTGGGTTGCCTCGACCACCCACCCGCCTCCCGAAAAATGGTAGGACTTTCGGCGAGCTTCCGTCTTTTCGCCAGGGTCGGATGGGGCTCCACCTAGCGGTAAAACTCGGCTATGGTCGCCACCACCCGCTCCTGCTCGCCCGGCTCCAGCTCCGGAAAGATCGGCAGAGCCAGAACTTCTTGGGCTGCCCTCTCAGCCTCCGGAAAGGCGCCCGGACCGTACCCTAACGAAGCAAAGCACTTCTGGAGGTGCAACGGGATGGGGTAGTAGACCTCGGTCCCGATGCCGCGCTCGGCCAAAAAAGCCCGCAACTCGTCCCGGCGGGGTACGCGCACCACGAACTGGTGGTAGGTATGCCCTCGGCCGGGAAGCTCCTGGGGGACATGTACGGTTTCCAAAAGCTCGAAAGCCGCAAAAAGCTTGCCATAGCGCTGGGCGTTCTCGCGCCGCTTCTGGTTCCAACCTTCTAAGTACGGGAGCTTGGCCCGCAAAACCGCTGCTTGCAGGGCATCCAAGCGGAAGTTCCCCCCCACCGTATGGTGCACGTAGCGGGGACGCATGCCGTGGACTCGCAGGTCCACCAAAAGCTCCGCCAGCTTCTCGTCGTTGGTGGTCACAAGCCCCCCGTCCCCGAAGGCTCCGAGGTTTTTGGTGGGGAAAAAGGAAAAGCAGCCTACAGCCCCGATTCCACCCACCATCCGCCCCTGGTAGCGGGTGCCGATGGCTTGGGCGCAGTCCTCCACCACGGGAACGCTGCCGGCAGCGGCCATGATGGCGTCCATATCCGCCGCTTGACCGTAGAGGTGCACGGGCACGATGGCTTTCGTGCGAGGCGTGATGGCAGCCGCGAGTTTGCCCGCGTCGAGGTTGAAATCACGGGGGTCAATGTCCACGAACACCGGCTGAGCTCCCAGGCGGGCAATCACGCCGGCGGTGGCAAAAAAGGTGAACGGCGAGGTGATGACCTCGTCCCCAGGCCCCACACCCAAGGCCATGAGCGCGGCCAAAAGCGCGTCGGTCCCGGAGGAAACCCCCACCGCGAACCGCACCCCCAAATACTCCGCCACCTCTTTTTCAAAGGCCGCCACCTCCGGCCCCAAAATGAACTGCTGACTGGCAAAGACCCGCTCCAGGGCAGAACGGACCTCCCTTTCCACGGTCGGCCATTGCCGGCTCAAGGTAAAAAGCGGAATTGCGTTTTCGCTCATGCCTCACTCCCAAAAAGGAAAGTACCGTGGTGCCGGGCGGACACGGCCAGTACGCCGCAACCACCAGGCGAGCCACGCTCCCGCTACGAAACCGCCCACGTGGGCGAACCACGCCACACCCCCCGCGGCAGCCCCGGCGGCAGCCAGAGAAAGGGTCCCGGAAAAAAACTGGATGACGAACCAGAGCACCAAAAATAACGGAGCGGGCAGCTCCGCCATGGTCATGAAAAAGCCAAGGAACACGAGGGTCTTGATTCGCGACCACGGGAACCACACAAAGTACGCCCCCAAAACCCCGGCAATGGCCCCGGAAGCACCGATCATGGGGACGTGGGAGGTGGGGTCCAGAACCCCCTGGGTGAGGGCAGCCGCAAAACCGCAAAGCAGGTAAAAGCCAAGGAACTTCCCGTGGCCCAGAGCATCCTCCACGTTGTCCCCAAAGACCCACAGAAACCACATGTTGCCGATGAGGTGCAGCCAGCCACCGTGGAGAAACATGGAAAAAAGCACGGTCCAAAGGTTGAAGACCAAGCTAACATCGAAAGCTTCGGGGTAAAAGAAACGCACGGGCACGAAGGCGTAAGCCTTGAGAAACGGCTCCAGGTAGCGGCCCAGGAGCAGCTCGTAAAAAAAAGCCACGACGCACGCCACGATGATGACCACGTTCACCACTGGCGGCCGGGAAGACGGGATGGAGTCGCGGAGCGGAAACATGCCGCCGGCAGTATAAACGACCCTACGTTCTTCAAAGAAGCTTCAGCGTTCCTTCTCGACCCGTTCAAAGGCGGTGACTTAGACTTGCCGCCGTCGGCCCCGGTGACGGGCCCCGCGAAGGGAGGCTCAATGAAAACGGTGAGGAAGTTGGCTACGACCTTGGCCCTGCTGCTCTTGCCGGTCCTCGGGTTTTCCCAGAGCCCAGGCCACGACGCCCCGCGACCCGCGCTGGTTTGGAAAGACGGCAAGACCCGGTTGCAGTTCGAGAAGGCGCACCTGGAGCTTTCCAACCGCATGCAGCTGCGGTTCACGCTGCAGGACAACGAGGGGAGCCCTACAGTGGGAAGTTTCCGGGTGCGGCGGTTCAAAACCAAGCTGGAGGGCTGGGCCTACACCCCGGACCTCACCTTCGAGCTGCAGCTCAACTGGGCTGAGGACAAGCCCTTGGAAGACGCCAACGTAGCCTACGACTGTTCCCACGGGAAGAAGCTTTTCGTGATCAAAGCTGGCCAGTTCAAGGTTCCGTTCGGGCGGCAAGAACTGACCTCTGCGGGGAATCAGCAGTTCGTGGACCGCTCCATAGTTTCCAACCGCTTTGCCCGCGGCCGGGACTTAGGCCTCCAGCTTTCCGGCTTGGGTTGGGGAGGCAAGCTGGACTGGCGCCTGGGCGCCTTCAACGGCGCCGGCCGCAACGCCACCACCAACGACAACGGCAAGCTCCAGGTCGACGCCCGCATCACGTTCCAGCCCTTTGGGGAGGTCAAGCTCAGCGAAGGGGACCTGGAGCACACGCCAAACCCGCGCCTGGCGCTCGCCGTGCAGTACGAAAACAACGACCGCCGCGGCTCCGCCGCCGCCGCCAACTCCAAGTTGGAAACCTGGGGCGGTGACGCCACCTTTGCATGGAAGGGCCTTTTCTTTTTCTCGGAGTTCTTTACCGGCGAAGAAACACCGCTCTCGGGGCCCTCCCGGCGCTCCCGGGGGCTTTCGGTCCAAGGCGGCTACACCCTGGTGCCGGCCAAGGTGGAGCTAGCCCTGCGCTACGCGGTCCTGGACCCCTCCCGCGGCGCGCCGGGCGACCGCCGCTACGAACGGGGCATTGCCGCCAACCTTTTCTTCAACAAGCATGTCCACAAGCTCCAGGCCGACCTGCGGCAACTGGAAGACCAAAGGCTCAAACGCCGGGACTGGGAGTTCCGCCTCCAGTACCAGCTGATCTTCTAGCTCGGCCTCACTCTCGCCAAAAAAGAAGGGCCGGCGCCCGGCGCCGGCCCCGGGCACTTTTCGGCAAGGATCAGCGAACCAGCTGCACGGCCTTGAACGCGGGAATGACCGGCATGACCCGTTCTGCTTGCCGGATGAAACGCAACTTGGTGGTCTGCTCGCGGTCGAGCATGGCTTCGAAGCCGTTCACGTACTCCCTATGGGCCTGGGCAATGGCCTCGTTGACGCCCTTGATTTGAATGACCATAGCTCCCACGGCTGCCGGGTCGGGGTTTTCTTGCTCCAAAAGCTCCGCCAGCTGCCCTTCCAGGTTCCGCACCTGCTCGCGCAAAGGGGCCACCGTATCCCGTAGCGTGGTGAGCAGTCCTTCCCATTGGGCCACCTGCTCAGGACTCAGTTCCAGAAACCGCGCCACGACCTCTCGAGCGTGAGGAAAAGGAAGCTCATCGCTCTGTTGGGCCCAAAGCGGGAATGCCGTGAACGCGAAAGCCAGGGCTAAACCGAGATGTCGTTTCATGGCCGTTTCTCCTTTCTCCCACAACGCTCAAGGACGATGGGGGCCGGGCTCTGGCCGCCGACCCTCTCGCCGCTCTCGACGCTCTTCCAAACGCTGGCGAGCCAGCACGCGGAGCTTGTTCCACTGGTCCGCCGAGAGCGTCTGGCGCACCGAAAGAAGCATCTCGAACCGCTCGAGCTCCAGCTTTTGCCGAGCCTGCTGCAAAGCCGTGAACGCCTCCCGCACCTTCCGCACATCCAGCGGGTCCTTTTCCGCCAAGAGCCGCAGCTCCACTTCCGCCTTTTCCACTGCTGCCCGGGCGTCAATCATCGCTTTCACCCGCTCGGTGGTGAGCTGTTCCAGCTTGAGCTTTTGCTCCGGTGACAAGCCCAGCTCCTGCGCCACCGCCGGCCGGTCCCACCACCGCCCCAGCGGCACATCGAAAGGCGGGCCTCCGAGCCCTTGGGCCGCCACGTTCCCCACGAAGGAGAGACATCCCACGATGATTGCCATTTTCCTCATGACTCGCTCCTTTCCCCGGAGGTCACCTCCGGAATCACCACCTGCACCACCTGGTTGTCCGCCACCGCCAAAAGCGGATCCCTGGCCAAAGCGGTGTCCACCTGTTCGAGGACTGCGTCCACATCTGCTTCTGGCCTTCCACCCCCACGGGTCGCAAGACCAATGGCCACCACCAAAGCCGCGGCCGCCGCCAAGGGGAGCCAAAGGCGCAGGGGCCTTCGTCGCAACGCTCTCGAAACCGCCTGCTGCCGAACCCGGTCGCCTACTTGGCGGTCCGGCAGCCAGCGCCTGCCCACGGCCAAAAACGCCTCCCATTTCTTCAGCTCCTCTCGGCAAAGCGGGCAGCCGGCGACGTGCTCCCGCACGGCCTCGCTGGCCTCGCCGGCCAACAGGGTTTCCCATTCATCCTCGGTCAAGTGGTGAGCTCTCATGGCCATGCCTCCAAAACGTACGGCCGCAGCCTCGCCAACGCCCGGTGGAGGTGGGTCTTGACCGTGCCCAGATCTACCCCCAAAGCGAAAGCAATGGCTTTCAGGTCCAGGTGCGCAAAAAAACGCAAGACAAACACCTCCCGTTGACGGCTCGGCAACTGTTGGAGCGCCGCCACCATGCGGGCAACCCCTTCCTTTGCCCGCATCACCCGCTCAGGGTCGGGGTCCGAAGCCGGGAAGGGCAGCGCACCTTGTTCTTCGTCGTCGTTGTCCGAAAAACCGGCGAGCGGAACGAACGACAACAGCTTGCGTCTTCGCAAAAGATCCCGACAGTGGTTCACCGCAACCCGTGCCACCCAGGAAGCCAGCGAACCGTCCCCGCGAAAGGAGCCTACGCCGTGAAGCACCTTCACCATAACCTCCTGGACCGCAGCCTCCAGGTCTTCCTCCACCGGGAGCAGTGCCCGACAAATGCGCCAAATGAGAGCTTCGCAAGCCAGTAGGAGCTTTTCCGCAGCTTCCGGATCGCCCCTTTGCGCTTGGCTTACGAGCTTCCGTTCGCGTTCAGCCACCGGCTGCTCCCACCGAACCACCTCCGCCATGCCTTTAGAGACGTCCGTGCATCATGGAGGTTGACGATACCCCTTCCCATGGGGGAGCGAAAGCGCCCGGTGTCAGGACTCTCCGATCCCTCAGTCGGTCAACGCTGGTAACCGCACCGCATCAAAAGGTGCCTGGGAACGAAGGCAACAGCACTTACCGCCAGTGACGTCTGAGGTAGCTCAGGTAAACATCGCGGAAGCGCCGCTTTTCCTCCTCAAAAACTTGCTTTTTCACCCCTTTGCTTTGGGTAACTTCTACGCGCACCCCTAAAGCCTCATTCCTTTCCTGGAGGAACCGCACGTGCATGTAAAACTCAGCCCCAAAATGCGGCACAAAAGTCCGCTTCAAAAAAGAGGACGCGCCCCCAGGCGGCTCGCTGCAGATGCTGCCGGCCTCGGGATCGAAGCGGTAATGAACCGTAATGACGCCCCGCTTTTGGCTGGTACCCAGTTCCACCACTGCAGGGTAATTGAAAGGGTTGGTTTGGCGGCACTCGTCATGCATTTCCCGGGCGCTTTGTAATGCCAAGGCGAAAGCCCGCTCGTACGGTAAAGGCGGGAATGGCTGTTCCTGCCACAACCCGCTACCGACCCCCAGGCAGCTCGCTAGGAACCAGACTCCTGCCGTACACGCAAAACCCATCCCCTGGCCGTGTTTCATGTTTCCACCTCCCTGGAACGCCGTAAAACCGGCTTCCAATTTGAGTTTACCGTATCATGACAAAGCCCACGCGGAGCATGGGGACCTCGGAGTTGCCAAGACCCCTTCGGTCGTGGTAAGGGAGCTCGGTGCGACGACTGGAGCTGGAAACATCCTGGGGAAAGTTGTTACTGGTGGGTGGCTCGCGGGCGGGCGAGGGCAGCGTGCTGCTGCTCCCCCAGTTCCGTTTGGCCCTGGACGCAGGTTTTCCCCTGCGGGCTTTGGTGCCCATGGAGCACGTGGTGGTTTCCCATGGCCACACGGACCACCTGGCCGGACTCCTGCCCTGGGCGGCCCAAAGGCAGCTGCAAAACCTTGGGCCTGCCCGCGTTTACGCCCTTGCGCCGTTGGCCTCCCAGCTTCGCGAGTTTCTGGCCCTGGGGGCGGCCATGGAGGGCGGCAAGCCCTATCCAGTGGAGGTCGTGACCGTGGCCCCGGGGGAAACCGTGCGCGTGCGCCCCGATGCCGCCCTGCGCTTTTTCCTCACCAGCCACTGGACACCCACCTTGGGGGTGGTGCTCTACTGGTGCAAGCGCCAGCTCAAACGGGAGCTGACAGGCCTCCCTCCCGAGGAAATCCGCCGCCTGCGCCACGAGGGGGTCAAGGTCTCGGAAACCGTCCAGGTGCCGCTTCTGGCCTACCTGGCGGACACCGGCCCCGAGGTCTTGGACAGGGAAGCGGCTCTCGCCGAGGCCGAAGTCCTCATCGTCGAGTGCACCTTTCTGAAACCTCAGGACCGGGAGCGGGCCCGAACCTACGGCCACATGCATTTGGAGGACCTGCGCCGCTTTTTGCCCACCTCCCGCAACCGCCACCTGGTACTCACCCACCTTTCCCGCCGCCACCGCTTGGGTGCCGCCGCCAAGACCCTCAAACACGCGCTCGTAGCTCCTGGTGGTCCCGAGCTGCACCTTCTCAACGTGGAGTGGCCTTAAGCCAGCACTGCTTCGACCCGAAGGCGCAAGTTTCCAGAAACCGCTTCGTACCCCTGCCTGGCCACGGAGCGGTGAAGAAGACCAAGGGCGACAAGCCCACCGTCGGGGGTGCGGGCGGTAGAGGTCACCCGGCCCACAACCCGGGCGCTTTCGGAATCGGCCAGGGGCCAAGGCAAAGCCGCAGCGGGAGCCTCGCCGTCCCCCGAAAGGCCCACCAACAGGCGGTTCACGTGGCCGTAGGTGGCCAGGCGAGCCATGGTTTCCTGCCCCACGTAGCACCCCTTGGTCAAAGAAACCCACGGTTCTCGGAGGCCCACCTCCTGGGGAAGCACGTCGGGCACCAGCTCCCGCCCCCAAGCGGGAAAGCCGGCAGCGAGGCGATCCCGCTCCAGTTCTTCTTCAGCCATGGCGGGAACGTCAGGCGCCTCGAGGCCAGCGACCAGGAACCCCAGCAGGCCCAGCAGCGTTTCGGCGAAAACCTGCACTTTCCCATCCCCCATGGCGTGCCCCGGCGCCGGGCACGGCAGACCCTGGGCTACAAGCCAAGCGGCAGCCCCCGCCCCCAGGAGGAGAAAACGCGGGCCTTCCATCGGTGCCACGAGCACCCGGGAAAAACGCAAGTAAACGTCGAGCGCGGAAGCGAGCTCCGGGCCCTTTGCCGCCGGCGCCAAGAGCCAAAGCTCCCCCGAAACTCGCGCCACGGCCAAAAGCGCACGAAACTGCCCCTTGGGGTGGAGGAGCAGGCCAGGGCGAATCTCGCCTTCCTGCAGCCCCCGGAGGTCGCAGCTCAAAACTTTGTGCAAGGCCCCTGCCGGGTCTTTCCCTTGCACCCGGCAAACACCCAAGGCCCGCGGTCCGACCGACACCCCCTCATGCACCGCCGTTTCCTCCCCGTCGGGTAACCCCAAAAACCCCTGGAGCCTTCCAGCCCCATGAGGGTACGCCGCGGTTTGGCACGAACGCTCTTGCAAAGGCGCGCCCGATTGGGCAAGCTCCCCCCATGGCGCCTCGCCCGTCCCCGGCGCGCTTTCTTTTGGCTCTCTTCAAGGTTGGGTTGACTTCCTACGGTGGGCCCGCCATCGTCGCCCAGCTCCGGGAGGAGCTGGTGGTGCGAAAGGGCTGGGTCCGGGAGGAAGACTTCGCTGAGTCCCTGGCCTTTGCCCAGCTCGTGCCGGGACCGGTGGTTCCCGCGACAGCAGCCCATATCGCCCAAAAGATGTTCGGCCCCAAGATCGTTTTTCCAGCCGTGCTGGCCTACGCCCTGCCGGCGTTTCTCCTCATGCTCGCCCTTTCCGCTGCCTACTTTAGCTTTGGCCGCCTGCCGGCGGTCCACGCCGCGTTTCGGGCTTTGGGTCCCGTGATCGTGGCCATCGTGGCGTCGTCCCTTGTCTCGTTGGCACAGCCGGCCCTTCAGGACGCCCGTGGCGCGCTCCTGGCCCTCCTCCTCGCACCGCTGTTCTTCCTGCCCATCAACCCGGTGCTCTTGGTTTTGGCCGCCGCGGTGGTCGGATTGGCGGTCATGCCCAACCCCGAAAACCTCCCCGCCCATCTTGCCCCGCTGAAGGGGAGCCGCCGCCGCGGCCTGGCCTGGGGGCTTGGGGTTGCGGCGGTCTTGGGCGTGGGGATGGTCGGCCTGAGCCTCGCCAACCCTGCCCTCGCCCGCCTCGGGCTGGAGGTTGCCAAGGTGAGCCTTCTGGCCTTCGGTGGCGGCTACACCGCCGTCGCTCTCCTCTATCACGCGTTTGTGCTGCCAAAACCGCCGGTGGTTTCGGCTCAGGAGTTCATGGACGGCCTGGCCCTCGGCCAGCTCACGCCAGGACCGGTGATCATCACCTCCACCTTCGTAGGGTACAAGCTTGCCGGTCTTGTGGGCGCCCTCGTCGCCACGGCGTACACGTTTTTCCCCCCCGCATGCCTGGTGGCGGCCCTGGCGCCGCACGTGGCCCGTCTTCGCACCAGCCGCGCCTTTCACCGGGCCGTGCGCGGCGCCCTCGCCGCCTTCGTGGCGCTCCTTTTTCAGGTCCTGGTCAAGGTGGCCCAGGAGGCTCTCACGTCGCCATGGACCGGCCCGGCAAGCCTTCTTGCGCTGGTGCTCCTCCGCCGCCAGGTCCCGGTCGGCGTTCTGGTGTCCGCCGCCGCTCTCCTCGGCGCGGTTCTTTGGAGCTAACTTCGGCCGGAGTGGGGCCCCAGGGCAAAAAACATCGGGCAGCCGCTCGCTGCCCGACTTGAACTTCACCGCCACGGTAACCCGTTTTTAGAATTGCTCCAGGTACTGGTCCCGCTCCCACTGGTGGACAACGGAAATGTACTGCTTCCACTCCTCCCGCTTGTTGCGGAGAAAGTTCTCGAAGATGTGCTCGCCCAGCGCCTCGCGGATGACCCGATCGCGCTCCAGGTTGTCCAAAGCTTCGGCCAGGTTGGCGGGAAGCTGCTTGATCCTCAACCGGCGCTTTTCCCGCTCGGACATCTCGAAGATGTTGCGGTTGACCGGCTCGCCGCAGTCCAAGCCGCGCTCAATGCCGTCCAGGCCGGCCGCCAGCATGACCGTGAGGGCAAGGTAGGGGTTGCAGGAGGGGTCCGGCACCCGCACCTCGCAGCGGGTCCCCTGTCCCCGCCGCGCCGGGACCCGCACTAGGGGCGAGCGGTTCTTCTCCGACCACGCCACGTTCACCGGGGCTTCGTAACCGGGGACGAGGCGCTTGTAGGAGTTGACCAAGGGGTTGGTAATGGCGCAAAAGGCCCGCACGTGATCGAGGATACCGGCAATGTAGCCGCGAGCTACGGTGGAGAGCTGGTACGGAGCCTGGGGGTCGTAAAAGACGTTCTTTCCCGAAAAATCGAAAAGGCTCTGGTGGGTGTGCATCCCGGAGCCGTTGACCCCGAAGAGAGGTTTGGGCATGAAGGTGGCGTGCAAGCCGTGGTCTTTGGCCACCTTCTTGACCACGAACTTGAAATCCACCACGTTGTCGGCGGTCTTCAAAGCTTCGGCGTACCGGAAATCAATCTCGTGCTGGCCTGGAGCCACCTCGTGATGGGCGGCCTCGATTTCGAACCCCATTTGTTCCAAGACCGTGACCATGTCGCGCCGGGCTTCTTCGCCCAGGTCCATGGGGGTCAAATCGAAGTAGGCACCCACGTCGTGGGTTTGGTGGTTGGGGCGGCCATCGGGGTCGCGGTGGAAGAGGAAGAACTCCGCCTCTACCCCCGCCATCATGCGAAAACCCCGCTCTGCGGCCCGCGCTGCCATGCGCTTGAGAGCCTGGCGCGGGCAACCGGCAAAGGGGCTCTCGTCGGGGTTGTAAATATCGCACATGAGGCGGGCCACCTTGCCGTGGGGCCCCTCCCAGGGGTACACGCAGAAAGTTTCCAGATCCGGTTTCAAGAGCATGTCGGACTCTTCGATGCGGGTAAACCCCTCGATGGAGGAGCCGTCGAACATGATCTCACCGTCCAAGGCCTTTTCGAACTGGCTTTCCGGCACCTCCACGTTCTTGATGATGCCGTCAATGTCCGTAAACACCAGGCGCAGGAAATGCACGTTCTCCGCCCGGCACCGCTCGAGAACCTCTTTTTTGTCCATGTGAACCTCCTTTCTTGTGCAGTCTGGCGAATTCTACCGCCATTTTGCCGTATGTCAAGGCCAGTATGTGCAAGATGACATGCGACTCTGTGTCAGATTGCACGTTTTCGCGTGACAATTGGAAAGCCATGCGCCGGCTTGTGCTGGCGGCCTGCCGAGCGCTAAGCTTGCCGGCCAGAAAGGAGGGATGCCGTGGAAACCACCGGAAAGAGCCTTCCCGAGAACGCCTACCGTCCTTTGAAACCCGGAGAAACGTACCAGCCGCTGGTGCCGGCCTCGGCAAAGGTTGCCGAGTTCACCCCGCGGTCGGTGCTTCTGGGGATTGCCATGGCGGTTCTGTTCTCGGCGGCAGCGGCATTTTTGGGCCTCAAGGCGGGGCAAGTGTTCGAAGCCGCCATCCCCATCGCCATCATTGCTGTGGGGGCGGGTTTCCTCTTCAAGCGCCGCTCCACGATTTTGGAAAACGTCATCGTGCAGTCCATCGGCGCCGCTTCTGGGCTGGTGGTAGCGGGTTCGATCTTCACGCTTCCCGCCCTTTTCATCTTGGGGCTCCCCACCAACCTCGTGAAGCTTTTCGTGGTCGCGCTTCTGGGCGGGGCTTTGGGGATCCTGTTTTTGATCCCGTTCCGCCGGTACTTCGTGCGGGAGATGCACGGCGAGTTCCCCTTCCCGGAAGCTACCGCCACCACCGAGGTACTGGTGGCCGGGGAGGCGGGAGGCCAGCAGGCCAAGGTGCTGGCGGTGGCCGCCGCCGTGGGCGGGCTTTTTGACTTCGTCATCATTCACCTGGAAGGGTGGGCCGAGGTTTTCACCTCCCGGGCCTTGCCCCTGTTGGCGGGGCTGGCGGAAAAGGCCAAGCTCGTGTTTCGCTTCAACGTGCTCGCTTCTATCCTGGGCCTTGGCTACATCATCGGCCTCAAGTACGCCCTCATCATCTGCGCTGGGTCCTTCGTGTCCTGGTTCCTCCTGGTTCCCCTGGTGGGCCATATCGGGGCGCACCTGCCGGTGGCCCTCCCCCCGGTGACCGATGGCACGCTCATTGGCAGCATGAGCGCCGAGGCCATCTTTCGCAACTACGTGCGCCACATCGGCATAGGCGCCATCGCCGCCGCCGGCATCATGGGCATCCTTCGCTCCTGGCGGGTGGTGGTCAAGGCTTTTTCCATGGGTTTTGCCGAGCTTACGGGAAAGAAGCACGAGGCTGGCGCCGAACGCACGGATCGGGACCTGGCCATGAGGTGGGTGATGGTGGGGTTGGTGGTGGCCGCGGTGGCGTTGTGGGTGTTCTTCCGCTTTTTCGTGCTCGCGGAGCAGCCCGGCGCCACCAAACTCTCCCTCATTTCCCTGGCCATCGTCGTGGTCATCTCGTTCCTCTTCACCACCGTGGCCGCGAGGGCCATTGCCACCGTGGGCACCAACCCGGTTTCCGGGATGACCCTCATGACCCTCATCCTGACCTCGGTTCTTTTGGTGGAAGCGGGGCTTTCGGGCCCAGCGGGGATGATGGCGGCGCTTTTGATCGGCGGGGTGGTCTGCACAGCGCTGTCCATGGCTGGCGGGCTCATCACCGATCTCAAGATCGGGTACTGGATCGGGGCCACGCCAGTGGTGCAGCAGAAGGCAAAGTTTTTGGGCACGATTTTCGCCGCCGCCACGGTAGGCGCGGTGATCCTGCTCCTCAATAAAGCCTACGGCTTCGTGCCGTCGCCGGAGCACCCCGCCGATAAAGTGTTCGCGGCTCCCCAAGCCAACGCCATGGCTGCCGTCATCCAGACCCTCATGTCCCGCGAAGAGGTGCCGTGGCTGCTTTACGGTGTCGGCGTCCTCACGGCCCTCACCGTTCAGATGATTGGAATTCCGTCCTTGGCCTTTGCCTTGGGCATGTACATCCCCCTTGAGCTCAACGTTCCCCTCGTCGTCGGCGGGCTTATTGCCCATTGGGTGAAGAACTCCGCTCGGGGCAACGAGGATTTGGCCCAGGCCCGCAGCACCCGGGGGACGCTCATTGCCTCGGGTTTCATTGCCGGCGGGGCGCTTTTCGGTGTAGTGGCGGCGGTACTCAAGATGGTGACCATTTGGACCGGGGTAGGTACGGGACTCGGGGCCCTGGCGGTGATTCCGCAAGCCCTGGCCGCGATTTTCGGCGCCTCAGCAGAGCATGTGGCCGAGGTGCTCGCGGTCGTGGCCTACCTGGCGCTTTGCGCCTATATGTTTTGGGATGCCAAGCGCGCGAAGCCTTAAGACTCGCTTCCGCCGCCGCTGGGAGTCGGCTGGGGCGTAGGCGCCGCCGGGGTTTCCTGCTGGATTGGCGTCACTTGCCGCCAGTTCAGGGAAAAAACCACTTGCTTGGGAGCCTCGGGCGCACTCACCGTCACCGGCACCGTGAACTGCTGGCCCGGCTCGACCCTGCCGGGGTAGGTGGCCGAGCCCGTACCTAGGGTCTTGCCGTCGGCGACGGCGCGAACCGCTACCGCCACGTCTTGCACCGGCACCTTGCCCTGGTTGAGGAGGTTGGCGGTGATTTCCCACTGTCCTTCACCTGCTTCCCGGCCGGACCATCCTAAAACCACCACGCCCTCCTCGCGGGCCGGAGCCGGTGGTTCTTTGCCTTCCTCTCCCGGCGCTTCCCCGCCTGCCGGCGCCACCTTTTGCACGTCGGCATCGGTGAGATGGGCGGCAGGGGTTCCCGGTTTGGCGACGGCCCTCGCGAAGGGACTACGGGGGGCTTCCGGCGTCGCGGGTGCCGCCGCAGGGGTTGGTTGGGCGTTGGCGTGCGCGGTGGCCGCCAGGTCCACGACCGCAAGGGGGTAGCTGGCCCGCGTGCCGTCGACCAGGGTCACCACCAGGTAGTTGCCCTTTTGCTCGTAAGAGGCCACCTCCAGTTTCTTGCCGCCTTTGAGCACCACCGTGGCGGCCCAAGCGCTTGCCGAAAGCACCGCAACCAGCACCACCAGCAATCCGCGTTTCATACCTCACCTCCGCGACGTCTCGTTTATTTTACCTCGCGCCCCTACCAAAATACCAAAAGCCCCGGGGACGCGCCCCGGGGCTTGCGACGTATCGGTGTCGCGCCGGGGTTACTCCAAAACCACCAACGTCACCCGGCGGTTCTTGGCGCGGCCGTCGGCGGTTTTGTTGTCGGCTACCGGCTTGTACTCGCCGTAGGAAATGGCATTCATGCGGTGCAAGGGGATCCCGTGCTGCATGTTGAGGTAACGCACCACGGCATCGGCACGAGCCTGCCCCAGCTCCAGGTTGTACTTCTCGGACCCGATGGCGTCGGTGTGGCCCTGCACCTCGATGTACACGTTCTTGTTTTCGGCCTTGACCTTCTGAGCGAAGGCATCGAGGGCCGCCTTGGCTTCGGCCGAAAGATCGCTCTTATTAAACCCGAAGTGCACGACGTCATCGGACAGGGTCACCTCGAAGAGGAACTTGCCCTTGGCCAGCTTGCCGGCCTCTTCGGCGCGGGCCAGGGCTTCCTTGGCCGTATCAGACAGCTGAGCGATCTTGGCATTCTGCTCGGCGTCCGACTTCTTGAGGTTGGCCACGTCCATTTGCGTGGCTTCCACCTGCTTTTGCACCTCGGAGATCTTGGCCTCGGTGACCTTTTGCGCCTGCGCAACCTGCTCCTGGACGTAAGACTTAGTAGCGCAGCCCGTCGCAAACAGCGCCACACCGGCCACTACCAGCAGTACAGCCAATGCTTTTTTCATCGTCGCCCCTCCTTTTTAGGCATGTTGTGGTTTCCCAACCCCACTCCCACAGTCGCGTGCAGTATAGCACAGCAACATCGCGCTCCTGTCAAGCCCTCAAGGGAGCGTCCCGCGGTAGCCTTCCCGCGTGACCACCGAGTACGGCCCTTTGACGCGAACGGCAATCTTCCGCCATTTCACCTCGCCCACCCCGGATGGGGTGAACGCGATGATGTAACGCTGGGAAAGCTCCCGCCGCAGCTCAGCGGCAAAAGGTCGCAAATTCTCGAGTTTCTCCACCCGCAGGTAGTGGCCCCCGGTGGCTCTTGCCAACCTCGCCAGCACCTGCTCGTAGCTCAAGCCACCCTCTTCTCCCCCCGGAGGCGGCTCAATGCCGAACACGTACAGGGGGTCCTGGAGGTTTTCCAGCATCATCATGGCCCCTTCGGGGGTGAGCCGAGAGGCTGTGTCCACGCCGTCCGTGAACAGCAGGCCGGCCCGGCGCAAAGCACGGGCGCCTTCGAAAAAGCGGGGGGCGATGGAGAGAACGTCGTAAAGCGCCGTGGTCCCGTAACCTGAAAGCCTTTCCAAAAGAGGTGGCAAGGCCGCCGGGTCAGCCCCGAGGCGCAAGCGCCGGTGGACCTCGCCGGCGCCGAAGGTGATGAGGCTCACCTCGTCCCCCGGTTTGAGGCCCTTCAAAAACTCGCCTATGGCCGCCCGCACTTGGGCGAGGCGGCGGCCTTCCATGGAGCCGGAGGTGTCCACCACGAACACGTAAGCAATGGGAAGGCCCCCCTCCCGCCAAAAGGAGGTGATGGGGAACTCCATGCCGTCAATGAAGAGGCGGAAAGCCTCTTTTTCCAGGTTGGCCACCGGCCGGCCGCGGCTGTCGCGGACGGTCACGGGCACCAGCACCGTGGTCACCACGGCCTGGTCACGGAAGACCTGCTGTTCCTGCGCCAAAAGCCCGCGGGCACCGGCCAGCGCCAGCAAACAGCAGGCAACGAAAAGGCGTTTCAAAAGACGAAGGAGAGACCCAAAGCCACCTCGGTGAAGGTGATCCAGTTGTCGCTGCGGTCGCATTCGTCCCACCAGTCACAGCGATCCCGGTCATTGCTCACGTGCACCGAGTGACCGCGCCAGTCAAAACGCAGCGCCAGTTCCGGGGTGAAAAAAACCTTGAAGCCACCACCAAAATTGGCCACAAAGCGGGTGTCCGAGGACACGTCCCCAAACTTGGGGTCCATGTGCATGGCGCCGATGCCCCCTGCGAGGAACGGCACCACACGCCGGTGGCCGAGGCTGCCCTCGATCCCCACCTCCATGGTCGTGAGGTCAATCTCGCCAATTTTGTTACGGCCGCCAAAGAGCTCGCCGTGCCCGGTGACGAGGTCGGCGTTTTCCCGGAAAAGGGCAAAGTCCACCGCCCAGTTGGGGGCAAAGCGGTACCCCAGGCGCACGCCGTAGGCGGGAGCGTCGTCCACGGTCACATCGAAGTTGAAGGTCGGGGTTACCCCCCTGGCAATGGTGTCCCCGAGCCAGAACCCTACCGTCGGGGTGAGCTCCACGCTCCCGGGGTTCTGGGCCCAAACGGCCAACGGCAACACGAAAGCACCAACGACAACCAGAGCTCTTCTCATGTCTTCCCTCCCCGGCCACGCTTTTCAGCGAGAAGCTCGGACGCGAGCTTCCGCAAGTCCCGCATCCCCTCCTGGGAGTAGCCCGGGTAGGCCCGCACGGCCTTCCCGTCCTTGTCGAGGATCAACGTCATGGGGATCGTACCGATGCCCAAGGAACGTTCGGTCACCGGATCCACGAAGTACACGGGCAGCGAGAGCTTCATCCTTTCGAGAAACGGCGGGACGAACTGCCGGTACTCGTCCACACTCACCGCGAGGACCATGAGGCCTTTGCCACCCAGTTCGTTGTAAATCTTTTGGAGCTCCGGCAACTCCATGCGGCAGGGGCCGCACCAGGTGGCCCAGAAGTTGAGGACCACCACCGTTCCCCGAAAATCCGACAGCTTGGAAGGGTTCCCCTGGAGGTCGTACAGCTCGATGTCGGGAAAATCCACCCGCGGAAGATCGGCAGCGGCAACCGCAGCGCTGGCTACGAGCGAGAGCAGAAACGCGTTCCTCATCGTCACATGCTACCACGCCTCTGCGCCGCTAGCGGGTGAGCTCCTTCACCACCAGGTACAGCCCAGCGGCCACCAGCAACACCGGCCAGTACGTTCGCACCGCAACGAGCACCTGGGGGTCCACGAGCCCCTTGAGGTGCGGTAAAAACCCCACCGCGCACAGCACCAGCCCAACCACCAACGCCCAAACTTGGCTCCCCAAGCCCAGCACCAGAGCCAAGAGAAAGATCAACACGAACCCGAACCCCAGCCCCAGAACGTGCCAGCGCACCATGCCCAACGCCTCCACACCCCGGTCGCCCAAAAACATTCCTCCACCGAGCCCCAAAAGGATGCAACCGGGCACGAGGGGGCCGAGCCGCCGCTGGAGGACACCCCACAACGCGAGAGCCACACCCACAGCGAGAAGGATCGCCGGTCCGGAAGCAACCACGTGCATGCGTGCCAAAAGCAGGGCTGCCCCAACGGCGAGAAGCACCAAGCCCAAGAAAAGACGCTGCCCACCCCTTTTGGCCATGCGCACCTCCCCGCCGATTCTAAAGCAACCCCAAAGACGCCCCCCCATCCACGGCAAGGGCAACCCCGTTGATGAACGCAGCTGGCTTCGAGGCCAAGAAAACCACCACTGCCGCCAGCTCCTCCGGGTTGCCGATGCGGCCCACCGGCGTCTTCGCCACCCAGCGCCCGAAGATGTCTTCCGGGGACACGCCTTCCCGGGACGCCAAAGCTTCGGCGAGATCGTTGAGCCTCTCGGTCGCCGTGTACCCCGGACAGACGGCGTTGAAGGTCACCCCGGCGTGGGCCTCCTCGCGGGCCAGGGTCTTGAGGTACCCCAAAACGGCCGCCCGCAGAGACGAAGAAAGCACCAGCCCCGGCTCCGGCTGCCGGGCCGAAAGGGAGGTGATGGCAATCACCCTGCCCCACCCTGCCCCTTTCATGGCCGGAAGCGCCGCCTGCACCAGCTCCACCACCGGCCGCAGGAGCAACTCGTGGGCCGAGCGAAATGCCTCGACGCCAGCGCTGGCCGCTGGCATGGCCGGGGGCCCCCCGCCGTTGGTCACCACCACCAGGGGCGGCCCGAAAGCCTCGGCCGCCGCGCGGTACGCCCGGGTGGCACCCTGCGGCACCGCTAAGTCCTGGGCTATGGCAAAGACCCGCCCGGGGGCATCCCTCTCCAGAACCTCCCGAGCCCGTACCAGCTTTTCCCCCCCTCTGGAAACGATGGCCACCCTGGCCCCCTCGGCCAGAAAAGCGCGGGCGCAGGCAAACCCCAACCCGCTGGAAGCACCCCCCACGAGCACGGAAACACCGGAAAGACCCAGGTCCATGATTGTCCTCCCTGCTCCTTAAACGAAAAACCCGGCCCGAGGTTCGCTTCCGGCTTTGGTCCAGCATCATGGGCGGCATGTGATAGTATTCTGCCGATTGGGAGCGCCTATGTTGCGAAAAACCGACATGACCGCGGTGTTCTTTTTGGTTGCCAGCTTGGCCATGGCCGCACCGCCTCAGGATGCCAGCTTTTTTGACCGAATAAGCCCCGCCCTGTGGGCAGAGGCGAGCGCCAAACCCCAAGGGGAGGTGGAGGTCATCGTGAGCCTCCAGCTTCCCGAGGTCCGGGCCCAAGGCTCGCCCTTCACCCGGGAGCGCCTGACCGCCATTGCCGAAAGCGGCAACGCCGTGGCGGCGGAAATCGAGGCCCTGGGGGGGCGGGTTTTGGAGCGCTACGCGTACATTCCGGCGCTGGCGGCGGTGGTTCCCGTGGCGGCGCTGCCCAACCTGGCCAATCATCCAAAGGTGCGCTACGTGGGCCACAACTGGAAGGTGCGGGCCTTCGATGCCGAGGGGGAAGCCCTCATGCACGTGCCCGAGGTGCGGCAACTGGGGTGGACGGGCCAGAGCATCGGCATTGCCGTGCTGGATTCCGGTGTGGACTACAACCACAGCGAGCTTTCCCCGGGCGGAACCGACGCCTCCGCTAAAACCGTGAAGCTTTGGGACGCCATCAACAACGACAACGACCCCATGGACGACGAAGGCCACGGTACGGCCGTGGCCAGCATCGCTGCCGGCAAGACCCTGGGGGTGGCAAGGGCCGCCCGGGTCGTCGCGGTGAAGGTCCTGGATGCTGAGGGCTCCGGGTCGGGAACCAAGATCCTCTCCGGGATCAACAAGGTCCTCGAAAGCATCAACGGCGGCAACCCCTACAACATCAAGGTTGCCAACCTCTCGCTGGGGGGCTACGACGACACGGAGTGGCCCCCGGGTTCGGGCACCTGCGACGCTCTCGACCCGAGCACCTTTTCGGCGTTCCAAGCTTTGCGCCAGGCGGGGGTTCTCGTGGTGGTGGCGGCCGGCAACGGGGGGTGCACCACCGGCGTGGCCTGGCCGGCGTGCCTTTCCAACGCCTTGGCCGTGGGGGCAACCTATGACGATACCTTCTTCGGAATTGGATTCGGCAAAGGTCAATGCACGGCAAGCGGGTGCACGGACCTTTTCGTCAACGCCGATGACGTGGCGTGCTATTCCGATTCCGGTGAGAAGCTCGACGTGTGGGCGCCGGGGAGCGAAACTACGGCGGCCCGCTCACCCAGCGGGGTGGCGGGGTTTCACGGTACATCCGCGTCAGCCCCTTACGTGGCCGGGGTGGCAGCGCTCCTCTCCCAAGCCGTTCCCAACCGCACCTCCGACGCGCTTTTTGCCGCCATCCGCAACACCGGCAAACCCGTCACCGACCAGCGCAACGGCATTACCCGCAACCGCGTGGATGCCCTGCAAGCCCTCCAGGCCCTGCAAGGGGGCGGCGGCAACACCACCACGTACAGCTATTACCTTACGGGCGTGGCCCGCTGGCCCGGGTTCCCACCGGCGTTCTGGTACACCGATGTGGCCATCTTCAACCCCGCGACGACCCCAGTTTCGGTAAAAATGACGTTCCTTTCTTCGGGGACGTCGCTCCAGCCCGTGGAGTTTCAGCTCGCAGCCTCCTCCCAGGGGGCGTGGCGGGACGTGCTGGCATCGGCTTTCGGCTTTTCGGGCCAGGCGGTGGGCGCCATCCTGGTGGAAAGCTCCCAACCGGTGAAGGTTTTGGCTCGAACGTACTCCCAGGTTCAGGTCAAACAGCAGGACAATTCCTTGGCGTGGGGGACCATGGGGCAGTTCATCGAGGGACTCCCAGTGGCCTCGGCCCTCGGGAGCGGCAAAGTGGGGTACTTCGTGAACCTGCGCTCCGACCCGCCCTTTAGAACCAACGTGGAGTTCGTCAACGTGGGAAGCGAGCCAACGCAGGTGGAAGTTCGCTTCTTCACCAACAACGGCGGAGCCATCAACATGGTGACCATGGACATCCCCGCTCAGCGGCGGGTTCAGGTTTCCAAAGCTCTTGCTGACGGGTACCAGGCCGCCTACGCCCAGGTGCGAGTTCTCACCACCAACGGCAAGGTCATTGGCATTGCGTCGGTGGTGGACGGCAACGCCACCGACCCGACGACGATCCCTCTGTGGATCCCTTAGGAGCCCTCGCGCTTTTCGAGGAAGAGCTGAGCGAAGTTGGCGTCGGTTTGGGCCTCGAGCTCCGAAAGCTCCACCCCCCGCACCTGGGCTAGCTTCTCGGCCACGAGCCGCACCCAGGCCGGGCGGTTGGTTTTACCCCGGTGGGGAACCGGAGCCAGGTAAGGGGCATCGGTTTCCACCAAGAGCCTGGAGGCCTGGGCTGCCAGCGCCGCTTCCCGAACGTTGTCGCCTTTGGGAAACGTGACCATGCCCGAAATGCCCACGTAAAGCCCGAGGGCATGCATGGCCTCCACGCCCGCGGCACCTTCGGTAAAGGAGTGGGCGACCCCGCAAACCGGTTTTCGGGTGGAAAGCACGGCGAGGAAATCCTCCCAAGCTTCCCGGTGGTGGAGCACCACCGGCAAATTGGCCGCCTGGGCCAAGTCCAGCTGCCATTGGAAAGCCTTGAGCTGGTCCTCCTTGGGCGAGTTCATGTAATGGTAATCGAGACCGATTTCCCCAAGTGCCACCACCCAAGGGAAATCGAGAAGCCTCTCCAGCTTAGCTTTCCACCCGGCGTCGAGATCGCTCGCCATATGCGGGTGGAAACCCAAAGCCACGAAAACGCTTTCCCCCAGGTCCTCGGGAAGATGCGCCACCTCTTCCAGGTCCTCTTTTCCCGTAGCTGGCACCAAAACTCGAGAAACACCGGCTTCTCGCGCTTCCAGCAGCACCTGCCGCCGCTCCTCCTCGCTGAACATGGCAAGGTGCACGTGCGAATCGGTCATCGTTCCCCTCCTGCCAAAGCTTAGCGCTTGCGCGAGACGAAAAGCTCGGGCACCATGAGCCCATGGGTGAACGCACGTCGGTGGTCGTTGTGGGCGTGGGACATCTCGGGAGGCACCACCTGCGCTTGGCTGCCTCGCTCCCCTTCTGGCAGTGCGTGGGGGCGTTCGATACGGACCGCAGCAAGCTCGAAACCCTGTGTCGGGAGTATGGGGTGCCGGCGTTGCGCGGTCTCGAAGAAGCCGCGGAAGCGTGCGAGGCGGCCATCGTGGCTACCCCTACGGTGACTCATCGCGAGGTGGCTGGGCGCTTTCTGGAGGCCGGCAAGCACGTGCTGGTGGAAAAACCCTTGGCTTCGAGCGTCCGGGAAGGCCAGGAGCTGGTGGATCTGGCCCGACGGAGGGGCGCCATTTTGGGCGTGGGTCACGTGGAGTTTTACAACCCAGCGGTGCAGGCCCTTTTGGCGCGTCGCCCCTGCCCCCGTTTCTTGGAGGCCCAGCGTCTTTCGCCTTTCACCCGCCGGTCCCTGGATGTGGATGTGGTCCTGGACCTCATGATTCACGACCTTCACATTGCCCAAGCCCTCAACCCCGGGGTATCCGTTACTGAAATCCGAGCGGTAGGGGTTCCCGTGCTTTCCCCCCAGGTGGACCTGGCCAACGTGCGCCTGGCTTTTGGCAACGGGTGCGTGGCCAACCTCACCGCCAGCCGGGTTTCGGGGGACAGGGTCCGCAAGCTGCGGCTTTTCGAACCCGACGCGTACTACTCGGTGGATTACGCCGATCAAAGCGTGACGGCCCTGCGCTTGGAGCGGAGCGGGCCGGAGCCGGAAATCGTGCCCGTGCCGGTGGAGGTCGCTAAGGCCGAGCCTCTCGCCAAGGAACACGAAGCCTTTGCCGCACGCCTGCGGGGTGAGGACGGCCCCTTCGTTTCCGGCGATGAGGGCCTCACCGCCCTTGCCGCCGCCCGCGCCATCGTCGAGGCCATCCAGGGATCTTGACAGCTCGCCAACCGGGCCCCAGATTAAAAGTGCCAGCTGGCCGCGGGCGTTCAACGGGTCTTGCAACCGCGTCAAAGCCTGCGAAGACCCGGGCGGTCTTCCGCCAGGCCGAAACCCCCGGAGTTCGGGGGTTTCGCTGTGCCTTTCTTTTCAACGCTCCTCTCTTAGCCCACCACCTGCCGCACCATCTCCTCGATGACGTTGCCATCCAGCTCCTGGAGCTCGTAGGTCACTTCGGCAATGGGCTTGTTCACCTTGAGGATGCGGGTGAGGTCGATAGGCGTCCCCTCCACCACGACATCGCAAGGGGTAGCGTTGATGGTAGCTTCCAGATCGGCCATTTGCTGGTCCGAGTAGCCCATGGCTGGGAGGATGGTACCGGCGTTGGGGTACTTGCGGTAGGTTTCGGCAATAGTGCCCACCGCGTAGGGTCGCGGATCCACGATTTCCGCCGCCCCATGGTTTTTGGCCGCAAACCACCCGGCGCCGTAACTCATGCCGCCGTGGGTGAGGGTGGGCCCGTCCTCAACCACCAGGACCTTTTTACCCGTGATGAGCTCGGGCTTGTCCACGGCAATCACCGACGCACACTTCACGACCTTGGCTTTGGGGTTGTACTTCCGGCAGTTGTCGTAGACCTCTTGGACCTTGACGGGGTCAGCAGTTTGCACCTTGTTGATGATCAAAAGGTCGGCCATGAGAAAGTTGGTCTCGCCGGGGTAGTAGGTGAGCTCGTGCCCTGGCCGGTGAGGATCCACCAGCGTGATGTGGAGGTTGGGCCTGAAAAACGGCGTGTCGTTGTTGCCCCCGTCCCAAAGGATCACGTCCGCTTCCTTTTCCGCCTCCCGCAGGATCACCTCGTAATCCACCCCCGCGTACACCACGAACCCGTTGTCAATGTGGGGCTCGTACTCCTCCCGCTCCTCGATGGTGCAGTCGTGCCGGTCCAGGTCCTCGTAGGTCTCGAAGCGCTGGCACACCTGCTGGGCCAAATCGCCGTAGGGCATGGGGTGGCGGACAGCCACGACTTTCTTGCCGAGCTTCTTCAAGATCCGGGAAACGTAGCGGGTCGTTTGCGACTTCCCGACCCCCGTGCGCACGGCGGTGATGGCAATGACTGGTTTGGACGAGGAAAGCATGGTGTCCCGGGCCGAGCAAATGCCAAAGTGGGCGCCCCAGGCCACCACGTGGGAGCCCTTGTCCATCACGTACTGGTGGGAAACGTCCGAATAGGAAAACCAGACCTCGTCCACGTCGTGTTGCTTGATGAGCCGCTCCAGCTCGTCCTCGGGGAAGATGGGAATCCCTTGGGGGTAAAGGGGCCCGGCGAGCACTGGCGGGTAAACCCGCCCCTCGATGTTGGGGATTTGCGTGGCCGTAAAGGCCACCACCTCCACCTCGGGGTTGTTACGGAAAAGGCAGTTGAAGTTGTGAAAGTCCCGGCCGGCAGCACCCATGATGATGACTTTCCGTTTGGCCATACCTTCCTCCTTCGAGCGCGGCCTTGGCCGCCGCGCCTTGTCACTCCCACTCGATGGTCCCCGGGGGTTTGGAGGTGACGTCGTAAACCACCCGGTTGATGCCCCGCACCTCGTTGACGATGCGCCGGGCTACCTGGTCCAAGAACTCCGGGGCAAAGCGGTACCAATCGGCGGTCATGAAGTCCTCGGTCGTAACCGCGCGCAAGGCCACCACGTGCTCGTAGGTTCGCGAGTCCCCCATGACCCCCACCGATCGTACCGGCAAAAGAACCGCCAGCGCCTGGGCAATCTCCCGGTACAACCCTGCTCGGCGGATCTCTTCCATGAAAATCGCGTCGGCCTTTTGCAGCAGTGCCACCCGTTCGGGGGTGACCTCCCCCAAAATGCGAACCGCAAGACCAGGCCCCGGAAACGGCTGGCGGTACACGAACTCTTCGGGCAAACCCAGCTCCAACCCCAGGCGCCGCACCTCGTCCTTGAACAAAAAGCGCAGGGGTTCCACCAGCTCGAACCCCAGCTCCGCTGGCAAGCCCCCCACGTTGTGGTGGGTCTTGATGGTGGCGGAAGGCCCTCTCACCGACGTGGATTCAATGACGTCGGGGTACAGGGTCCCTTGCGCCAAAAAGCGAGCTTTCGGGAACTCCCGGGCCTTTTCGCGAAAAACCGCAATGAACTGGTGGCCTACGCGGCGGCGCTTTTCCTCCGGATCTTCAACACCGGCAAGAACGGTAAAGAAACGCTCGGCGGCGTTCACCCGGTGCACGGCGAGCCCGTAGCTCGCGAAGCGCTCCATGACCTTGTCGCCTTCCCCAAGGCGCAAGAGCCCGGTATCCACAAAAATCGGAACCGTTCGCTCCCCCACCGCCTCCCGGCACAAAAGCGCGGTGACGGTGGAATCCACGCCGCCTGAAAGGGCCACGATGACCTGACCCTCGCGAACGTGGGAGCGGATGCCTTCTACCGCTTCCCGGCGCAAACTTGCGGGGGTCCAGTCCCGCTTCGCCCCGCAAAGGGTGAGGAAGTTGTCCAAGATGCGGGTGCCAAGCTCCGTGTGCTTGACTTCAGGATGGAACTGGAGCCCGTAAAGCTTGCGGGGTTCGCACGCCATAACAGCGTGGGGGGCGTTGGCTGTTCTGCCTACGACCACAAAACCTGGCGGAAGCTCCGTAACCTCGTCGCCGTGGGACATCCAAACCCGCTGTCGGCGGGGTAAACCCGCAAAAAGCGGGCAGGATGCTGAAAGCTCCAGCTCTGCGGCTCCGTACTCCCGCCGCGGGGCCGAGCTCACCTTCCCCCCAAGGATTTGCGCCATGACCTGCTGGCCGTAGCAAACCCCCAGCACCGGGACTCCCAGCGCAAAGATCTCCGGGTCGGGATGCGCCGCTCCCTGCTCGTAAACCGATGCTGGTCCGCCGGAAAGGATGAGGCCAATGGGCTTGCGGGCAAGGATTTCCGTAACGGGCGTCGTCGGTGGGAGGATTTCGCTTTTGACGGCAAGCTCCCGCACCCGGCGGGCAATGAGCTGGGTGTACTGAGAGCCAAAATCCAAAATGAGTACCGTCTCGTGGGCCGTCATAGCGCCCCGCGCCGCGGGGCAGCGCAAGCTTACCAGCCTTTTGCCCATCTGGCCAACCCGCTCCCTCCCTGCCGCCGGGGTTTCAAGGCTCGGTCTTGGGCTTGCAGGCAGTGGCAGGCTTGTGGCAAGGCTCGCCCATGGGGGCCGGCGGCCTGTTTTTCCTCCCGATGTTTCGGGCCCGGCGGTACAATCCCGGCGGAGGGGGTGTGTCGCTGGAACTGGCGAAAGAGGTTCTCACCACCGAAGCGGAAGCGATCCTACGCGTTCGCGATCGCCTCGACGAAAGTTTTCTTGCCGCGGTCGAGCTTGTCACCTCGTGCCGGGGCCGAGTGGTGTGGACCGGCATGGGTAAATCCGGGATCATCTGCCGCAAGCTGGCCGCCACCATGGCGTCCACCGGCACCCCGGCGCTCTTCCTCCACCCCGCCGAAGCCATCCACGGAGATCTGGGGATGGTGACCCCTGAAGACCTGGTGGTGGCCGTTTCCAACTCCGGAGAAACGGAAGAAATCGTGCGCCTGGTGGAGCTCTTGAAGCGGCTCGACACCAAGCTCATCGGGATTTCTTCCAACCCCGCTTCCACCCTCGCCCGCCACGCCGACGTGCACCTCTGCCTGTGGGTGGACCGGGAAGCGTGCCCCCACAACCTGGCTCCCACGGCCTCCACCACGGCAGCCCTGGCCCTCGGGGATGCACTGGCCATGGCTGTCTCGGTGCGCAAGGGGTTCTCCCCCGAGGACTTCGCCCGCCTCCACCCGGGCGGCCGGCTCGGCAAGCGCCTCCTCACCGTTGGCGAGCTCATGCACAAAGGCGACCGAATCCCCCGCGTCGGGCCTGAAACCCCAATGAAAGACGTTATTTACGAGATGTCCCGCAAGGGGCTTGGGATCACCACGGTCCAGGACGAAAACGGAAGGCTTCTCGGGGTCATTACCGACGGCGACCTCCGGCGCCTCATGGAGCGCCATCCAGCACCTCTCGCGCTTACGGCCGGGGAAGCCATGCACCCGGGGGGTGTCACGATCCCCCCGAACCATTTGGCTACGGAGGCCCTGCGTCTTTTGGAAACCCGCCGCATCACCTCCCTCATCGTCACCGACGAGGAAAGGAAGGTCCTGGGCGTCCTCCACCTCCACGACCTCTGGGGCGTCGGCCTTTTCTGACGGGAAGCTCCCTTCCGGGCGGCCGCGGACGTCGGTCGGTCAGGAACCGCGCCACGGGAAGACTCAGACCACCAAAGGTTGTTTTGGTACCCTTGCCCTTCATTTCTTTTCCCGCTCGGGAAAAACCGCAAGCCACGAGCGGGGGCCTGGCGGGCCGCCCTCAGGCGCTGGCAAACCCCTCCTTGCCGACGAGAGGGACGAACCGAGCGGGGCCGTAGCGCTCGGTGATGAAACCGTCGCCGTTGCGCGTGACGCGAACGAGCTCCTGGTGCTGGAGGTCTCCCACCGGGGCCACGAGGCGACCACCGGGGCCGAGCTGCTCCAAGAGCGGCTGGGGGATGGCAGGAGCTGCGGCCGTGACCATGACGACGTCGTAAGGCGCATGGGCGCGCCAGCCGAGGCTTCCATCCATGACCTGCACCGTGACATTCGCGAGGCCCAAAGCAGCCAGGCGCTGCCGGGCCTGGGCGGCAAGTTCGGGGATCCGTTCGACCGTAAACACGAAGCGCGCCAACCTCGCCAGAACCGCTGCCTGGAACCCCGAGCCGGTGCCAATTTCCAGGACCCGGTCGGTTCCCCGAACCTCCGCCAAGGTGGTCATGCGGGCCACCACTGACGGCTGGGAAATGGTCTGGCCGTAGCCAATTTCGAAAGCAAAATCCTCCCACGCCCGCAGGCGCAGCGCCTCGGGGAGGAAGAGCTCCCGGGGGGTGGCGGCGATAGCCTCCAGGACCCGACTCTCGGCCACACCTTGGGCCCGCAAGCGTGCCAGGAGTTGCATGAGCGGGAGTGGCAGGGCCGCGACGTTCACGGGCCTAGCTCCCACGCCCCGGCCTCCTCTTGCAACGAGGCCAAAAGCCCCTCGTGGGTCATGTCCAGCTGCAGGGGGGTCACCGAGGCGTACCCTTCGGCCACGGCCATGAAATCGGTGCCGGGAAGCCGCTCCCAAACTGGGTCTCCTCCGCCGATCCAGTAGCACACCCGGCCCCTGGGGTCCGTGTCCTCCACCACGCCTTCGGTGTACCGCCGCTTGCCGAGACGGGTGAAGCGCAAGCCCTTGGGCGGCGTGGGGGGCACGTTGACGTTGAGGAGGGTCCCCGGCGGCAAGCCCCGCTCCAGGACCCTTTCGGCCAAGTGGCGGGCTATCCGGGCGGCGGGGAGAAACGAAAAGTGCTCGCCCAAGACCTGGGAAACGGCAATGGCGGGGATCCCCATGATGGCGGCCTCGAAAGCTGCCGACACCGTGCCCGAATAGTGGACGTCGTCGCCCATGTTGGCACCAAAGTTGATCCCCGAAACCACGAGGTTCGGGGGGTGCTCCTTCATGACCGTGCAGATCCCTAAGGTCACGCAGTCGGTGGGGGTACCGTCCACGGCGTAGCGGCGCTCGGCCAAGCGGGTGAGGCGCAAAGGCCGGGAAAGGGTCAAAGCGTGGGAAACCGCGGAGTTTTCCCGGTCGGGAGCCACAACCCACACCTCTCCCAGGGCCTCCAGGGCATCGGCCAAAACGTGAATGCCCTCGGAGTGGTACCCGTCGTCGTTGCTTACGAGGATGCGAACCACAGCGCCAGTATAGCGGTCTGCCTTCAATCCGAAAGCAGGTCCTGCCGCTTCAACGTCGCCCGAAAGGCGACTTCCCGCTCTTCCATAGTGCCGCTGGCCACGAAGTACTTGGCCAAAACTGCCTGCCAGTGGCCGGTGCGGGTGATGGGGTTCATGACCGCAGCAGCGGCGGAAAGCTCCTCCCGGTTTGGCCTACGGTACGTGTTCTCGTGAACCACCAAGGAAAGGGGTAAGCGCGGCCGCATGGGGGGATCTTCGGCGGGATAGCCCAGGCACAAGCCAAAGAGCGGCATGACGAGGGGCGGGAGCTGGCACAACTCGGGGAGGCGGTCAATGCCGTTGGCAATGGCACCAATGGGGCACACGCCAAGCCCCGCCGCTTCCGCCGCGTCCATGAGGCGTTGGGCCACGAGGGTCGCGTCCACGGTGGCGAAATGCAAGCCAATGCGGGGAAAGGACCCCATGGGCCGGCCCTCCAGCGCCAAGAGTTCTTGCAGGCGGTAAAGATCGGCGCACACCAGAAAAAACTCCGGCGCCTCCTCCATGGGCGGTACGCCGCCACAGGCCTGGGAAATGGCGAGCCGCAAGGTGCGGTCGCTCACGCGCAGGAGCGAGTACATCTGGGCCGTGGCGTCGGTGGGGGCGCGCCGGGCCTCACGGAGGATCGCACGGAGAGTTTCTTCCGGGACCGGGTCCGGCTTGAAGCGGCGGATGGAGCGGTGGGGCGTGAGAAGGGCACTCATGATACCTCCCGGTTCGGAACCGTCGCTTCGTCCACCGGCGCGATGGCTCTGACGCGGTAGGTCTTGCCGTCCACCACCGCCTCGTCCCCAACCTTCTTGCCCATGAGACCCTGGCCCACCTCCGAGGCGTGGGAGTAGATCCCAGCCTCGGGGTCGGCCTCGTAGGGGCCAAGAATGATGACGCGGCGGGAGCTTCCGTCCTCCCCGGCAAGCTCCACCTGGCAACCCACCCGCACCTGACTAGAATCAACCTTCGATGGATCAACAACTTGCAATTTGGCAAGATCGGCCTGAATCTTGGCCGCCCGGGCCGAAAGTTGCTCCTGCCGCTGACGCTGGGCGTGGTACTCGAAGTTTTCCCGCAAATCCCCCTCCTCCCTCGCCGTTTGAATGGCCTTAAGCGTCGCCGGTATTTCTTTGTAGAGCAGGTGGGCAAGCTGGGCTTCGAGCCAAGCCTTGGTTTTGGCCAGGGCGGGAACGGTTTCCGAAGGTACCGGTTGGCCTCCCAGTTGCGGGAAACGCGCCAGCACCACCCGTTTGAGCCACGCCCGCTCCTCCCGCAACACACCGGGGCTGGCAAGGAGGTGGTAGAGCCTCCGGCCCAGCTCTTCGTTGAGCTCCTCGCGCAGTACCCGCCCAACCCAGCTCGTGGGGTTGAGGAGAGCCCGAATGCGGGCGCGGTACGGCGAGAACTCCTTCCGCTCCCCGGCATCCACCAGGCGGAGCAGCGACGCGGCGTTCTTCTTGGCAGCTACGAGCTCGGCGACGGGCCCCTCGGCAAGCTCCAGAGCCCAGACCCATGCAGCGGCGAAACGGGCGGGGTGGAGGAAAACCTGGGAAAAGAAGCGCTGGAGCGTTTCCTCCTGCCCAGCCGCCAAAAGCGCCTCGGCTACCAGGCGAAGAAGCCGGGGGTTGGTTTCGCGAGCAAGCCACGCCGCGAGGCTCTCCCAGTCCCCCTCAGCGACCAGCTCGTGCACCACCTCCTCCCGCTCACCAGCCTCGCTGAGAGCTGAAAGCAGCTCAAGCGGCGGCACCCGCGAGCGAAGGGCACGCCAGGCGGCTTCGAGAGCCGTTGCTTCCGCCCCCAGGCGCCGAGCCGCGGTCAGAGCCGCAAAGGCCTCCGCCGCTGGCGCCTCGCAAGCCTCGGCCAGGAGCTTGGCCGCCATGTGTTGCGCCGCCGGGGTGCCCCGCTTGGCGCGGCGGGCCAGCTCGATCTTTTCCGCAAGGGGAGCCGTTTCGAAGCGCTGGGCCAGCTCCTCCTCAGCTTTCCCGGCCGCTACTGCCCGGTAGCGAACGGCGCTCCCCTTCCCCTCCGCCAACACGTCCTTGGCTTGTTTGGCCTTGTTCCACCACGGGGCCCACTCCCCGTCGGCCAACAGCGGCCCCACAGCATCGCGAATTTCCGCTACCGAAAGGGGCTGGGGAAAGGAGCGAAGGAGCGCCGCAAGACTGCTCTGGGGATCGGCCAAAAGCTCCTGGCGCAGGGTTTCAGGTTCCTCCAGGCGACGGCGCAGGAAGTGACCCGGGGGCAGAGGGGTCAGGTGGCGGGAGGCGGCGCCAATGGGCACCGGGACCTTCTTTTCTTTCTCGAAATCCAGGCGCAGGACGCCGAGCTTAGGGTTGGCTTCCACCACCCGGCCGGGGCCACGCCCCGCCATGGCAAAGACCTCCCCCACGTCGTGGCGGAGCCAGGTTTCCAGCTCCTCCGCAGCTTCCACAGGGTTTTTGTGGTGGCGGAGGTCGAAGTGGGCAAGGAACGCCGAAAGCGACGGGCGGCCGGACCAAAGCTTCCGGAACGACTCCTCAAGGTCAGCGCGCAGCTTCGGCCCATCGCCCACACCTAGCCGCAGGCATTCTTCGGCAAAGGCCCGCACGGCCCGCCAGGCTCCCTGACCCCGGGCTTGCTCCCAGGCCAGCTCCAGGAGGACGTGGGCGTCCTTCTTCTTGCCAGCCCGGCGCAGCGCCAGGTTGGCGGCGAGAAACGGGTCCGGGTCCTCCACCCCCGCCTCCAGCTTGGCGAGCCAGAATTCCTCGATACGGTCCCACCGGCCCTCAGCAATGAGGGCCTCGAACTCCGAAAGCCACGACACCCCAAACCTCCCTACGCTTTCGCGGCCAAAAGCTCGTCGGGATGCAACTCCCCCAAAACCGCGGCGGCTTCCAGTATATCCCCATGGAGGAAGCGGTCGGTGGCCAGGAACGGCACGCGGGCGCGGAGCTTGGCCACGGCCCGCTCCAGTGGAGGCGAGGAGCGCAGGGGACGCCGGAGCGCGATCCCTTGGGCTGCTTCCAAAAGCTCGATGGCGAGAACGATTCGCACGTTGTCCACGATGGCGGCGAGCTTCCGGGCCGCCCAGGTCCCCATGGAAACGTGGTCCTCCCGTCCCGCCGAGGTGGGGATGGAGTCTACCGCCGCCGGGTGAGCCAGGGTTTTGCATTCGGAAACCAGGGCTGCCGCCGTGACCTGGGCCATCATGAAGCCGGAGTTGAGCCCTGGATCCGGCACCAAAAATGCCGGCAACCCGGACTGTTCGGGGGTCACCAGGCGCGCCGCGCGCCGCTCGGAAATCGAGGCCAGATCGGTGAGGGCGATGGCGGCGTAGTCGAAAGCGGCGGCAAGAGCCGCACCGTGGAAGTTCCCCCCGGAAACCACCCGCCCGTCGGCGAGGACCATGGGGTTGTCGGTGGCGCTGTTGATTTCAATGGCCAGTTTTTCCCGGAGATGGGCCAGGGCATCCCGGCAGGCGCCGTGCACTTGGGGTGTGCAGCGGAGGGCGTAGGCGTCCTGGACCCGGGAGCAGGTACGGTGGGACTCCCGGATTTCCGAGCCCTGGAGCAGGTTAAAGAGGTTGCGGGCCGAAACTTTTTGCCCGGGGTGGGGGCGGGCGTCGTGAATTTCCGGCAAGAACGCCACGTCCGTGCCTTCCAGGGCATCCACAGACATGGCCGCCACCACGTCGGCGGCGGCGCAGAGCCTCTCAGCATCGCAGAGAGCCAACACCCCCACCGCGGCCATGGCCTGGGTGCCGTTGATGAGGGCGAGCCCCTCCTTGGGGGCGAGCTCCAGGGGTGCCAGGCCGGCGCGACGCAAGGCCTCGCCCCCCGGAAGCACCTCGCCCTCGTACTCGGCAAAGCCTTCCCCCACGAGCACCAGGGCCAGGTGAGCCAGAGGCGCCAGATCCCCCGAAGCCCCTACCGAGCCCTGGGACGGCACCACCGGGTGAACCCCGGCATTGAGAAGCTCCAAAAGCCTCGCCACCAAAATCGGCCGCACACCGGCGTACCCCGAAGCCAGGACGTTGGCCCGAAGGAGCAGCATGGCGCGCACCACGTCCCGGGGAAACGGCGCGCCGACGCCACAGGCGTGCGACCGCAGGAGGTTGCGCTGGAGCTCCACGAGGCGTTCACGAGGGATCACCACATCGGCCATGCGCCCAAAGCCGGTGTTGACACCGTAAATGACCTCACCCGCCGCCAGCCGTTCCTCGATCCCCCGCCGCCGGGAAGCCAGCAATTCCTCGGCCTCCGGCGCCAGAGCCGCAGCCTCACCGCGCCGGGCTACCGCCTCCACCTGCTCCAGGGTCAAGCTTTTCCCGTCAACGACCACCATACCGCCGCACCCGCGGCAGCATAGCACCTGGGAACACGTCGGCACCCACCGCTTGGGTTCGGCCCTTGCCCACGCGCGCCCCGTGGGGGGTAAAATCGAACCCATGAACGCGGCGCTCGTTGCCGGAGTCGGCCTTGTGTGGTTTTTGGTGCTCTACCGCTGGTACGGGGGGGTGCTGGACCGCAAGCTCATCGCCCCCGACGACCGGCGGCCAACGCCAGCGGTGGAGGTCAACGACGGGAAGGACTTCGTCCCCACCCACCCGGCGGTGCTCTTCGGCCACCACTTCTCGTCCATTGCCGGTGCCGGGCCCATCGTCGGCCCGATCCTCGCCTACGCGCTCTTCGGGTGGCTCCCCGCGCTGCTATGGGTGCTTTTGGGAGCGGTGTTTTTGGGGGGTGTCCACGATTACGGGGCGCTCATGACCTCCCTCCGCAACCGCGGAGTTTCCATTACGGAAATTGCCGAGCGCGCCGTTTCCCCCCTCGCAAAAATGCTCTTTGCCGCCTTTGCCTGGATTGCCCTGGTGCTGGTGCAAGCGGTTTTCGCCGTGCTCACGGCCCGTACCCTGGCAGAAAAGCCTGAAATCGTCATCCCGACGGTGGGTTTGCTTTTCCTGGCCACGCTTTTTGGCTTTGCCGTGTACCGCTTGCGGGCCAGTGTGTGGCTGGCGACAACCCTTGCCCTGGTGGGGCTCGCGGGCCTGGTGGTCGCTGGCGACCTTTACCCCGTGCGCGCGTCCTACGGCTTTTGGCTCGCTGCCGCCTTCGCCTACTCTTTTTTGGCCGCCACGCTCCCCGTTTGGATGCTGCTTCAGCCCCGGGATTACCTTTCCATGTACATCCTGGTGGCGGGGATGGTTTTGGGATACCTGGGGCTTTTCGTCCTGCGGCCCGCCCTCAACGGCCCCGCCCTCACGGGAGTCGTTTCGGCCCAGGGCCCCTTGTGGCCCGTGCTGTTCATCACCGTGGCTTGTGGGGCTTTTTCCGGCTTTCATTCCCTGGTGGCTTCCGGCACCACCGCCAAGCAGCTGCGCCGGGAGAGCGAAGGCAGGCTCATCGCCTACGGCGGGATGCTGGCCGAAGGGGCGCTGGCGCTGTTGGTGATCATGCTCATGGCGGGGGCGCTGTACTGGGGTAAGGCGCCCGCGCAAGCCTCCAGCTTTGTGTTTCAGGATCTCCTCAAGGGCTCGGCCAACATTGCCTTCGGAACGGGGTTCGGGCGGGCGGTGGAGGCTCTGGGCGTCCCCCTTCCCTACGGCGTGGCTTTCGGCATCCTCATGCTCAACGCCTTCATCCTCACCACCCTGGACACCTCCACCCGCATTGCCCGCTACATCGTGACCGAAACCTTAGGCCAGCGCTTTCCTCTGGCCAAAAACCGCTTTTTGGCCGCTGGTGCTGGGCTTGCCCTCGGGGCCTTCATGGCCACTGGCAACACCTGGCAAAAGATTTGGCCCGCCTTTGGCGCCGCCAACCAGCTCGTGGGCGCACTGGCCTTGCTCGTGACCACGGCGTTCCTGGTGGCTCTCGGCAAGCCCAAGGTTTACACCTTGGGTGGCGCGGCCTTCATGCTCGCCACCACCGAGGGAGCGCTGGTGTACCAGTTGGCGTTCGACTACCTCCCCAAGGGGAACTGGGTTTTGGGCGCCACCGCCCTGGTCCTCATCGTGCTTGGCCTGCTCATGGCCTGGGAAGTGGGGCGCAAGCTTTTGGCCACCCGCAAGCAGCCGCTGCTGGCGGCTACCAAGTAGCAAGCCGCAAGGCTAGTCCCCCGATGGGGCGGGAACCGGGGCGGCTAGCTCCAGCATGCGCTGGAGCGGTTTTGAGGCTTTCACGCGCAGGTCTTCCGGAAGCTCGATGCGGGGCGCGCCGGAAAGCAAGCAGGCGTAAAGGTTTTCCAGGGTGTTGCGCTTCATGTACGGGCACGTATTGCAACCGCACTCCCCATCCTGACCCGGCAAGGCAATGAAGTGCTTCCCCGGTGCCAGCTTTTCCATTTGGTGGATGATCCCGGGCTCGGTGGCAACAATGAACTCTTCCGCTGGCGAGCTCGCCACGAAGCGCAAAATCGAGGATGTGGAGCCCACGTGGTCGGCGAGGGCCAGGATAGCCTCCGGACACTCGGGGTGGGCCGCCACCAGGGCCTTGGGGTGCTGGACCTTGAGGCGCACGAGAGCTTCGAGGGAAAACTGCTCGTGGACCACGCAGGTGCCGGGCCAAAGGATGAGCTCCCGCCCCGTCTTCTGCATGAGCCAGCGCCCCAGGTGGCGATCGGGAGCAAAGAGGATGGGCTTGTCCTTGGGGAGCTTGGCCAGGATGGTTTCCGCCGAGGACGAAGTCACGATGACGTCGGAAAGGGCTTTGACCGCCGCCGAGCAGTTGATGTAGGTGACGGCAATGGCATCCGGATACTGAGCCCGCCAGGCAGCAAAGGCGTCGGGAGGGCAGGATTCCTCCAGGGAGCACCCGGCTTCCAGGTCGGGGATGAGCACCTCGGCATCGGGATTGAGGATCTTGGCCGTCTCGGCCATGAAGCGCACACCGCAAAAAACGATGGTGCGGGCTCGCGCCTTTTGGGCAAAGCGCGCCAGCTCCAGAGAATCCCCCACGAAGTCGGCCAGGTCCTGAATTTCCGGTTGCTGGTAGTAGTGGGCTAAAAGCAGCGCCCCCCGCTCTCGCACCAGGCGCCGAATTTCCACCGCCAGCTCCTGGGGCTCCGCCAAAACCTCCGGTACACTCATCCCCCCCCCGGGGCTAGTCTAGCGCTCCGGACGCCGACGCCAAAAGGGCTTCCACCTCCCGGCGCTGGCGGGGAAGCCAGGGGGGCGTGAGGCAGCGGCTCCCGCCTTCCGTAACCAGGTAATCGTCCTCGATGCGGATGCCGATACCCTCTTCGGGGATGTAAACCCCGGGCTCCACGGTGATGACCATCCCCGCCTCCAAGGGGGTGCTTTCGCCGCCCACGTCGTGGGTTTCGAGCCCCAGGAAATGGCCAATGCCGTGGAGGAAAAACTCGCTCATCGAAACCCCGGAAACGCTGGTAAGCCCGCTGGCCTTGAGCGCCTCGTAGGCGTGGTGGCGGAGGTCGCCCAGGCGCGCTCCCGGGCGGATGGCGGCCACAGCCGCCTCGTAGGCAGCCAGGACGGCGTCGTAAAGCTCAGCCTGGCGGGGGGAAAAGCGACCAGAAACGGGGAAGGTGCGGGTGAGGTCGCCGCAGTAATACCCGTAGCGGGCACCCATGTCCACCACCACCAGCTCCCCCTCCCCACACACCCCAGCGTTTTGGTCGTAGTGCAAGACGCAGCCGGCAAAGCCCGAACCCACGATGGGGGGAAACGCCCACCCTTCCGCACCCTTTTCCCGCAAGGTGGCAAAGGCCACCCCCTCGAGGCTGCCTTCGCTGACACCGGGGCGCAGGGCTTTGGCCACCGCTTTGAGGGCCGAGGCAGTGACAGCCACGGCTTTCTCCAAAAGCGCCAACTCCCCTGGCTCCTTACGAAGCCGGAGCTCGGTCAGAACCTGGGCAAGGTCTCGAACTTCGAAGCTTGCCAGGCGCTCCCGCAAGCGGGCGATCAACTGCTGCTCGGGGGTGAGGGGTGTACTGGGAGAAAAGGGCGGCAGCCGAAGCCAAAGGGCCTTGCCGGAAGCCGCAAGCTCGGCAACGGCAGCTTCGAAACCGGGAACCGGCCGGCGTCGGGCTTCCACGACCACCTCCGTGCCGTGGACATCTCGCACCGTCTCGAACCCTAACTCCCGGGCGGCGGCTTCGTCCGGGCCGTACCTGGGCCCGAGCCACGCCTCCAGAGCTGGTTTGCGGGCCGGAAGGTAAAGCTCATCCCGGTCGCGGGCGATGAGCACCGCGGCATTGGGGATCTCAACGCCGGTAAGGTAAAAGAAGCTGGGATCCTGGCGGAAGGTTCCCACGTCCCCGTAGGATCGGGTGTCGGTTGCACCCAGGAGCACAGCCACGCCGTTTTCGCCGATGGCTTCCGCCACTTTGCGCCGCCGCGCCCGATACACTTCGGGGCCTTCGACCGCGGCCGCATAGTGCCCGCCTTGCAAGACGCGCTGGTCAATCACGGCCACCTCCTAACGCTTCCCGCAGCTCCGTCTCGAGCTCTGCGGCCCCAACCTTCCCCGCCACCACCTCCCGCCCCTCCACCACCAGCACCGGTACCCGCTCTCCGTACCGCGCCGAAAGCTGGGGGTCGTTTTCCACGTCCACCTCCCGCACCGCCAGGCCGTACAGCTCGGCCAGAGGGGCCAGGCTTTGGGCCAGCTCCTCGCACAAACGGCACCCGGGACGGGTGTAGAGGATCGCCGGCACTGGCTCCCCCTGGTAGAGGCTGCTGGCCCGGTACGCGCGCACCGCTCGCGAAAAGACCACCCGCAGCGCCGCCGCTACGGGAACCGCCACCACCACGCCGGTAATCCCGAAAAGCTCGCCCCCCAGGAGCAAGGCCACCAGCACCCAGACCGGGTGGAGGCCCACACCTTTTCCTACCAGCTTGGGGGTGAGCACCCACCCCTCGACGTTTTGCGCCACCACGAAGACCATCAGCGCCAAAAGGGGGTGGAGGACGTCCTGGTGCTCCAGAAGCGTGAGGAGGACCGCAAGTCCCGCCCCCACCACTAACCCCAGGTAGGGCACAAGGGACAAAAGCCCCGAAAGCGGTCCTACCACCAGCCACAGAGGCGCACCCACCAGGGCCAGGCCGAGGGTGTACATGAGCGCCAGGGCTAACGCCACGAGGAGCTGGCCGCGGAAAAAAGCCACCAGAACCTGGTGGATCTCGAGGGCCACCGCTTCCACCGCGGGCAAGACCTGTCTCGGAACCAGGCTCCGAACGGTCGTCAAAAACGCCGGAAAGTCCGTGGTCAGCTAGGCGCCGATCACCAGCGCCACGATGAAACCAAGAACGGCCGAAACCACCGAAAGCGAGGAGGTAACGACGTGCCCCAGCCACCCCGCAAGCTTGGGCGCCAGCTGCGGCAGCTTTTCCTGGAAATAGGCAGCAACTTTGGGTTCGAAAGCAGCAAAAGCTTCCGGGTACCGGGCCCTGGCGTCGGCCAACAGCGGCTCCAGCCGCTCGTGGAGCACCTCCTGCCAGGTGGGAAGCTTGGCTGCGGCCGCCGAAAGCTCGTGGACCACCGCCGGGAGAAACACCAGAAGCACGAGAACCGCGAGGCCCAGAAGAACCAGGAGCAGCACGACAAAGCCCAAGATGCGGGGAAGGTGGTGGCGGCCAAACCAGGACGCCAGGGGGTGGGCCACGTAGGCCAGGAAAAACCCGGCGAGGAGCGGGAATAACGGCTTCGACCAGGCAAACACGAGTCCGGCCACCAGGGCCACCGCGCCCACCACCAGGAGGAGCCGCAAGGTGCGCTTACTGTCCCCGGGCATCGTGGAGCTTCTCCACCTGCAACGCCGCCCGCCGCAGGTAATCGAGGCCGGAAAGGAGGGTGAGGGCAAAGGCCGCGTAAAACAGGGCCGAAAGCCAAACCTCCGGCAACGGCTGGAGGTTCGCCACCACCACCGCCGCCACGGTGACGATGTGCACGACGGTGGTGGCCTTGCCCAAAAACGAAGGCTTAAACTCGCGGATACCCGCCCCGAGGTACAGCAAGAGGGCCACAAGGACGATGAGCACGTCCCGAGAAAGGGCCAGCACCGTGAGCCACAAGGGAATGCTCACCACCCCTGGTGCCGGCCAGGTCAAGACGATGTAGGCCGTGACGAGGAGGGCCTTGTCGGCTATGGGGTCCAGGTAGGTGCCCAAGAGCGACCGGGCGGCAAGCCAGCGCGCCAGCGCCCCGTCCAGGGCATCCGAAAGGCCCGCCAGGATGAACACCGCGAAAGCCCAGCGGTAGTTGCGCCCCACCACCGCGAGGGCAAAGAGCGGGACCAGAACCAGGCGCAAAAGCGTGATGCCGTTGGGGATGGTGTAGGGACGCAAGGCTACGCGCACCTCCTGGGCGGCTCGCTGGGCCATCCCCCCGAGCTTGCCCTGGCCGCTTGGCTCCCTCATGCCCCCTCCCGGCGCAGCGTTTCCTCGCGAATGTACGCCATCTTCCCTTCGGCCATGAGCAAACCCCGTGCTTCCAGCTCGCCCATGAGGCGGGTCACGGTTTCCCGCGTCGTGCCAATGGCGGCGGCAATATCGTGGTGGGTGGGGCGACGTACCGCCACCCAGCCGTTTCCCAAAACCTCGCCGTGCTCCTGGGCCAGCTCCACCAGGTAGCGGGCCAAGCGGCCCAAGACATCCATGCCCGCCAAGCTTTCCATGTGGGCGTTGGCCCGCCGCAGGCGCCGGGAAAGCTCCCGCAAGAGGGCGCGGGCGATGCTCGGTGAGCTGTCGAGGAGACGCGCGAAATCCTGGCGGTGCACCCGGTACACCACCGACGGAAGCTGCGCCACCACCGATGCCGAGCGCGGCTCGTCATCAATGAGCGACATTTCTCCAAAAAAAGCCCCTGGGCCCAGCGTCGCGAGGATGATTTCTTTCCCTTCCGGCGACGGCACCACCACCTTGACCCGCCCCGAAGCCAAGAGGTAAAGCCCATCCCCCACGGAGTTCATGGGAAAGATGACCTCGTCCGGGTCGTACTCCAGCCTCTGAGCGGTGCGGGCCAAGGCCGCAATTTCCCCCTGGCCCAAACCGGAAAACAAGGGCGAGGAAGCCAAAAGCTCTTCCACCGTTAGCATGGCAGCTTCCCCCAAATCCCGGAAAGGAGGCGAACCGCCCCTTCACCCGAAACCGTGTTGCCGCTTTCCTCCGCCCCAAGACATCCGCCGGCCGAAGCCTCCCCTCGGCAAACCACCGCTCCGGGAAGCCCCAAAACCTCCACCAGCCGCTGCAAAACCCTCTCGAGTTCCCGGGGGGAAACGGGACGGGACGGGCTGAAGCGCCGGGCCAAGGGGTCACCGGTCATGACCCCGGCCCGTACCAGCACCAGCACTTCGGTTTGGTACGGATAGCCGACCAAGTCTTCGAAAAGAGGGGCAGGACCGGCAGCCTTTTCCGCCAGCTGGGGGAAGTAAAAGACCACCAGAGCAGCGAGCTCCCCCCTCGACAGCCGCGCCGCCTTGGCGGCCTTGGCGATCCGTTCGGGGGCCCTTTGCCAGCGCGCCTTCTCCTCCGCTTCCCGAACTTTGGGGCAACGGCCGGGAACCGAGGCCGGAAGCCGCCGGTACAGCTCCGCGGCCACCTCCCACGCCCCCTCGGCCGCCGCCACCTGGGCCTTGAGCTCCAGGCCAGCGGCGTCCTCGGGCAGCGGTAAGACGAGAAGCTTGGCCTCGGCGAGCTTGCCGGTGGCAAGGGCGGCACCCACCCCCAGCTCCCGCAAGGGGCGGTTATGGGGGAAGCGCTCCAGAAGCTGCCGCGCCCCCGAAAGCGCTCCCACCGGGTCACCCCCTGCCCACCTTTGCTGCAGCTGGGCGATCGCCTGGGTCAACGCCCGCTCCTCCAGCTCCTTCCGGCGCCGCTCCCAGCGGCTGTCGGCGGTGAGCGCCGCCAGTTGCCCGGCAGCATCGGCTGCCTCGAGGAGCTCCCCTTCCCTTTCTCCAGCGAGAACCGCTAGCTCCCAGGCCGGCGGGTAGTTGGGATACGCCTGGGCAAAGGCCAGCACTTGACCCAAAAGCGGCTGGGTGCCTTCGGCAAAGGCAACCTCCAGCTCCAAGAAGCGACGCACCGGGTGATCCGACGGCAACGAAGACAGCTTGTCCCGCGCCCGCTTCGTTTCCCCGGCGGCGGCCAGGGCCAAAACCTGCTGCGCAGCTTTCTTTTGCTTGGTCGAAAGACGGCCCGGAGCTCGGTCCAACGCCAGCTCCGGCAAAAAAACCCGGCCCCTGGGGGTGGTGGCGCAGGCGGCCAGCGCGACGACCGCCGCGAGAGCCAACCCTTTACGAACCACCCTCCCCCTCCCCCCGCGCCAGGCAAATGGAGGCCACGGCGTGCTTGAAGACCAAATGCTCCTGGCCGTGGCTTTCTACCACCAAGCAGTAACGGTCGAAGCGCTTTACGGTGCCGGTCAAGCGCTTGCCGGTAAGGAGGTACACGAACACCATCTTACCTTCCCGCCGCAACTGGGCGAGGAAGCCGTCCTGCACGTCAATGTTGGTCTTGTGTTCCGAGTTCGGCACGAAACACCTCCCATTGGACAAGCGCTTGCTCGAGCACCTCTTCCCCGAACCCGGGAAGCCATCGCACGCCGTGCTCGCCCCGCAGCCACGAAAGCTGCCTCTTGGCCAGTTGGCGGGTCGCCACGATGGTCGCCGTCACAGCTTCAGCTTCGGACCACTCCCCAAGAACCACCCGCACCGCCTCCCGGTAGCCGATGGCCTTGAGGGCGTGGGCACCCGGCGCCACCCCCGATTGCAAAAGCTCCCTGGTTTCCGCCACCAGGCCCCGCTGGAACATTGTCTCCACCCTCGTGGCAATCCTAGCACGGAGGGCCTCCCGGGGCGGAGACAGGGCCAGAAGGCAAAAGCGGTAGCGTGGTTTATGCGCCGGATGCGCCGCCCACAGCTCGGACATGGGGCGTCCGGTCAGGCGGCAAACCTCCAAAGCCCGCAGGATGCGCTGGCGGTCGTTGGGGGAAAGCCTGGCCGCGAGCACCGGGTCGCGCTGGGCCAGCTCGCGCCGCAGGGCCTCGGGGTCCCGCTCCCAGGCAGCTTCCAGTTCGGCCCGTAGTGTCCAATCCTTCGGAGGCTCGGGGAAAAGGCCGTAAAGGAGGGCACGCACGTAAAAGAGCGTGCCGCCAACCACCACCGGCAGGCGGCCCCGGCTGGAAACTTCGGCAATGACCTCGCTGGCATCCCGCAGGAACTGCCCGGCGGAGTAGCGCTGGGTAGGAGGTACCAGGTCCAACAGGTGATGGGGAACAAGCGCCCGCAGCTCGGGCTCGGGTTTGGCGGTGCCGATGTCCATGCCCCGGTACACGGCAAAGGCGTCGGCGGAGATCACTTCCCCGCCCAAGCGCAGGGCCAGGTGCGCCCCGAGCCAGGTCTTGCCGGCGGCGGTAGGCCCGGCCACCACCAGCACAGGACCCTCATTCACGGCGCCCCCCCACGAAAACCGGGGGATCCAACCTCAGCTCCAACCGCTCGCCGCCCCAGGCCAGAAGCCTTGCCCCCTGGTTTTGAATGAACGGGACAGCGTGCGCTTGGCGCAAGCGAAGAACGGTGGCTTTGTGGGGAAAGGGGAGGTGCGGCGAGGTCCCCGTAGGCACCACCGCTACCCGCGGCTTCACCGCGTGCAGAAACTCTTGGCTGGTGGAGGTTCGGGAGCCGTGGTGGCCCACCTGGAGGATTTCGGCCGCCAGCGGCTGACCCGTGGCCATGAGCTTCCGTTCACCGCGGACCTCCAGATCTCCCACCACCAGCACGTGAAAGCCGGCAAGTTGGCAGCGCAACACCAACGAAGCGTCGTTGTCGCCGAGCGGCCCCTCAGCCGGTGGCCACAACACGTCGCAAACCACGTCCCCCAGCGCCACCCGCTGGCCGGGGGCAAGGGGCACCACCCGCACCCCCCTTTTGAGCGCCTCCCAGCGCACAGGCACAAGTTCCGGGCGGGAAAGGAAAGCTTCCGGCAAAAGGAGCAGCTTGGGGCGCAGGGCCGCAAGAACCAGCTCCGCACCGCCGATGTGGTCGGCATCGGGGTGGGTGAGGGCGAGAGCGGAAAGTCTCCCCCCGCCCAGGGCAGCCAGGCCCGCCAGCGCCTCCCGCTGGCCCCGCCCCGCATCCACCAACAGGCTTCCCTGCCTCCCGGCCACCCACAACGCCATCCCCTGGCGCACGGGGAGCATGGCCAGTTGCGGCGCCCTCGACCGCGGCACGTAGGCCGCCACCACAGCGGCGGCGGCAAGACCCAAAACCCCAAGGCCGAAAGCAAAGCCCCGCCGCCAGGGCAAGAGCGCCGCCACGTAAAGGAAAGCCAGCACCGCCCCGAGCGTTGGGGGAAGCGGAGGAAACGCCCAAACCCAAGCATCACCCAAAGCAGCTAAACGCTGGAGGACGAGCCAGCCGACCCCGACCCCGTCCAAGAAAGCGCCTGCCAGCAGCGGCCAGACCCAGGCTGCTCCCAGGGCCCCCAGGGAGCACGCCACGAGGAAAAAGGCCACGGGAGAGGCTAGGAAGTTGCAAACCATGCCCAAGGGGGGAAGTACCCCAAAGTGCACGCCCACCAGGGGAGCTGAGGCCAGCTGCGCCAGCAAGGCCACGAACCCAGCGGTGGCGAGGCGCCCCTTGCCCCACCTCGACGCCAGCACCGGCACCCACCGCACCAAGGCTAGGGCAACCCCCGCCGAAAGCTGGAAGCCAGGCTCCCAAACCACCGCCGGCTCGGCGAGCACCAAAAGACCCACCACCGCCCAAAAAACCGGCAAAAGCTCCAGAGGGCGACCCACCTGCCGCGCCAAAAGGACGAGCACCGTCGCCGATGCAGCCCGCCGCACCGGGGCTGCACCCCCTGAAAGCAAAGCAAAACCCACCACGATGGGCAGAAGAAGCCAGCGCCGCACTGCCGGGCGCAGGCCTGCGAGGAGAAACACCAACCAGAACAAACTAGCCACGATCCCGACGTGGAGCCCGGAAACCGCCAAAAGGTGGCCGAGGCCGGCCTGTCGCAGGCTTTGGGTTTCGTCGGCGGCAAGGCCCTCCCTCCGGCCCAGCACCAGGGCGGCAGCCACCCCTGCCGCCCGCTGCCGCGCCAGGGAAAAACCGGCTGCTTCGGCGAGCTTTACCGCCGCCTTTTGGCGAAGGCCATCGGCGCCCCCAGCGCATCCCTGGGCCGCCAAAAGCAGTGGCGTCTTCACCCAGAGCACCTGCGGCCCGTCGCTGCGCTGCACCAGCTCCCCGGCTCCCTCTACCCGCATTCCGGGTGCAGGCAGGTTTTCGGGGTTGGCAGAGCCGCCGACGCTAAGAACCAGCTCCCGCCGCGGCTTGAAGGGAAGGCCGGAGGCTTCCCACGACTCGAGGCGCAGCCTGGTGCTCCAGCCACTTTCCCCCTGCCGCCACCCTTCCCGCACAAACCCAGAAAACCGCACGGGCACACGCCCTTCCCCAACCGCCAGGGGGCCCGAAGCCGCCGCCACCGCTCCCGCTGCGCAAAAGCCCAACGCCAGCCACGGCCAGCGCCGGCGTGGCGGGCGGAGAGCCACCACCAAGCTCGCGGTACTGGCAAAGACCAACGCCCACGGGGCCCAGACGGGAAAACTCGGGAGGACACCAAAGCCAAAACCCGCCAGGATCGCCCCAGCTCCCCACAGGCAAAGCTCCTCGCCCACCTCAGGTGCGCTCGAGGAAAAGCGATAGCTCCACATGGTGGGTCCCGGCAAAGAGATCGAAAAGCCTGGCCCAGCGCACCGTAAACCCAGCGCTCAAAAGCCAGCGGGAATCCCGGGCCAAGCACGCCGGATCGCAGGAAACGTAGAGCACCGCCCGCACCTTCGAGGCGGCCACAGCTTCCCGAACCGCCGGCTCCAGCCCGCCCCTGGGCGGATCCAGGATCACCAGCTCCGCTCCCCGAAGCACCCCGGCAGCTACCGCGCTCGACGCCGGCATCCCCCATACCTGCGCCTGAGGCACGTTGGCCCGCGCCGCCGCCGCAGCGCGGCGCGAGATCTCCACCACTGCCGTTTCCTCGGCGCCACCGGCGGCAGCAGCAACCGCAAAAAAGCCCACCCCCCCGTAAAGATCCACGACCCGCTTGAAACCGCCCTCACGCACCGAGCGTTCCACCAAGTCCCAAAGGGCAGCCAGCAGAAACCGGTTGCCTTGGACGAAGCACCCCAGCGGCACGCGCAAAGGCCGCGGCAACGCCAAGCTCACCGCTTTTTGCCCCCAGCCTCTCCCCCGCAACCCCCAAAACCCTTGGACCCCCGGCAACCCCGGCAAGGTACCGGAAAAAACGCCACGGAAAAGCAGAAGCCTCGTGGTGCCGGGCAAATCCTCGAGGAACTCCAACTCGCCCGCCGGCAAACCCGCTTTCGCAAGCATTTCGGCCCACACCGGCAGCAGCTCCACGAGATCCGGGGAAAGGACACGGCATCCCTCCAGGGCCGCGACGCGGTGGGACGCGGGGGCGTAAAACCCCAAAGTCCGAGACTCCGGGGCCCAATGGAGGCGCCCCCGCAAGCGGTAGTGCCACGGCGAGGGGAAAAATGGCGCATCGGCCACAGCGCGGGCAAGCTCCTCCGGTGCTCCCCGCAACGCCCCGGCAAGGGAGGCCTTGGCCGCGTGCTCGCGGAAGGCCGACGCCACGTGGGCAAGGTCGCACCCGCCGCACTGGCGCCCGGCTTTCGGGCACGGCGACGGCTCGCGCCACGGCGAGGCCGTCACAACCCGCACCACCTTCGCCTCCACGATCCCCCGCCGCCGGCGTTCCTCCACCACCTCCACGCGCTCCCCCGGCAACGCCCCGGCCACGAACCACACCTCTCTGCCCGCGCGGGCGACGCCCCGTCCCCCAAAGGCCAGCGACTGAACTTCAAGCTCCACGGGGGGCCAGCTCCAGGCGGGGCAAGCCCAAATGCTCCCGCACGGCGCGCCACAGCGCCACCTCCCACGCCCGTCCGGAAAGCTCGGCACCTTCGGGAAAGCTTTCCCGAAGCTGGGTTTGAAGCTGCTCCCTTTCCCCCGGCGCGAGGGCTTCCCAGACCGCCGCCAATGTTTGGGCTTCGAGCTCCGCCAGCATGGCTTCCACGGTGGCGGGGGGAAGGTCCCTGGGCAGGGAACGAAGGGTGGCGGCCAAAGCTTCAAGAACCTCCTTCACGCGCGGTCCTGGGAGGGTCGCCCGCACCGCCTCCACCTGCCGGTAGAGGGCGTCAAGGGATGCCCCCACGTCCCACGCCACCTCCTCACCCCCACCCACCCGCGCTTGGGCCATGCGCCGGGCCTGGCGGGCCACGGCGTGGCGGCAGTAGGCGAGGGAAGAAACCGGGTCTTCCCCCCGCTCCCGCCGCTTGGCGAAAACCTCGCTCAAAGCCATGAGCACCGCCGAAAGAGGCACGCCCTCCTGCCACCACCGGCGCAAGTACGCGAAATCCTTGGGTGAAAAGAGGAACGGCGTGCCCCGCAAGCGGCAGAAGTGGTCCTCCACCGCCCGGTAGTAGGCGAGCTCCTCGTCGCTCACGGGCGGCTCGGGCGGTTCTTTTCCCACAGGAGGCGAAGGCCTTTGAGGGTGAGGGTGCCGTCCACCGCCGAGAAGATCTTGGTATGTTTGGCGAGAAGGGGGGCCAGGCCACCGGTGGCCACGACCTTGCCGCCCCCAAGCTCGGCTAGGACCCGGTGGGTGAGCCCCTCCACCAGGGCCGCGTAGCCGTAAAGCAAACCAATTTGCATGGAATCCACCGTCGCCTTGCCAATGACGTACTTGGGGGCTTCCAGTTCCACCCGCGGCAACTTGGAGGCACGGGAGAAGAGAGCTTCCGCAGAAATCTCCAGACCCGGCGCGATGATCCCGCCTAAAAACTCCCCTTTGGCCGAAACCACGTCCCAGGTGGTGGCGGTCCCAAAGTCCACCACCACCACCGGACCGCCGTATTCGGCGTAGGCCGCAACGGCGTTGCACAGGCGGTCCGCCCCCAGTTCGTGCGGGGTTTCCACGCGCAAGGGCATGCCGGACTTGATCCCCGGCTCCACGAACAGCGGCTTGACGTGCAGGTAGCGGCCGATGGCTTGGCCCAGGGCCGGGTCCATGGGCGGCACCACCGAGCCCACGATGACCCCTTCCAGGTCGTCCAAGCTAATGCGTGCCCAGTGGAGGAGCTGGCGGAGCCACAAGCCCAGCTCGTCCACCGTACGGTTGGGAGCGGTGGTGAGGCGGAAGCTGGAAACGAGCTCCCCCTCCCGGAACACGCCAATGGTGGTGTTGGTGTTGCCCACATCCATGGCCAGGAGAACCATGCCCACCTCCTCTAGCAAATCTCACCGGCAGCCAGACGCAGCGTCCGCGAACCCGTTTGCAACAGCAAAAGCCCCTCAGGCGAAAGATCCACGAACTCCCCCTGCACCACGCCGCTGCCGGTGCGCACGGAAAGCCGCTCGCCGCGAGCGTGAACGCTTTCCGAAAGCCAGCGGCGCCGCACCTCCTCGGGGGACGCCAGAAGCTTGGGGAACGTCGTCACGAAGGTGTCAACAAGGGCCTCGCGGGCAGCCTCGAAGCTGCCGGCGTACCCCAGCTCCGAAAGGCTTACCGCCTGCCGACCTTCACCGGGCAAAAGCGGCGTGGCGGCCACGTTGACGCCGAAACCCGTCACCGTCCACGCCCTTTCTCCCTGCACGCGGCTCCCGCAGAGGATCCCCCCCAACTTGCGGCGATCCACCTCCAAATCGTTGGGCCACTTGAGGGCCCGCTCCACCCAGGGCACGAGGGCCCGCACCCCGGAAACGAGGGCCACTCCGGCGGCCAGGGGAACCCAAGGCAAAGCCTCGACCCCCACCCAAAGCAGGAACGACGCGTAAACGCCGCCCCGGGGGGACTGCCAGGTGCGGCCCCCCCGCCCCCTTCCCGCCCACTGGACATCGGCGCAAATGAGGGTGGGAGGAAGTGCAGCATCGGTATCCGCAAGCCATGCGTCCATGAGGCGCTCGGCCAAGGCGTTGGTGGAGTCCACCTCGGGCACCCACACCCAGTTCACCCCGGGCCAGCCCCTCACGCCCCTCCCCCGAGGGTCTCCCCCAGGAGCTCGGCACGGTGGGCGAGCTCCCGTTCGCGGGCCCGAGATTGGGCGACCACCTCCTCGGGCGCCCGTGTCACGAAGCTGGCATCGGCAAGGCGAGCGCGGAGGCGGGCCAGCTCCTCCTGGGTTGCGGAAAGCTCCTTGGCCAGTTTTTCACGCTCCTTGGCGCCGAAAGCGCCTTCGGGCAGCACGATGGCAAAGCGGAGCTCACCCACAGCGTCGCGTACCGCCCCGGCAGGCACGGCACCTTCCGTGGCAAGCTTCGAAAGGGCCGCCAGGCGGACCACTTCGTCCCGCAGCTCGGCAAAAGCTTGGGCGACCCCTGCCGGTGGATTCTCGAGGACAACCGAAAGGGGCGCGGTGGGGGGAAGCCCCACCAGGTGGCGGTAGGAACGCACCGCCTGCACCACCCCCTGGACGCTACGGAACAGCGCCCGCTCCTCGGGGAAACGCCACGCCTCCCGGACCTTGGGGTAGGGCGCGGTGATGAGCATTCCGGAAAATCCCAAATGCGAGGCGATTTCCTCGGTAATGAACGGCATGATGGGATGGAGGAGCTTCAGCGCCTCCAGCAAGACCCCGCGGGCTGTGGAGCGAACCACCTGGGGCGAGCGAGCAGCCGAAACCCCGGTCAGCACCGGCTTCGCCAACTCCACGTACCAGTCGCAGAAGTCGTTCCACACGAACTGGTAAAGAATGCGGCAGGCCTCGTCAAAGCGGAAACCCTCCAGGGCTTCCCGCACCGCCGCGGTGGCTTCCGTAAGCTCGGACAGGAGCCAGCGTTCGGGAAGCGAAAGGTTTTGGAGATGCAAGCTCTCGAGCTCCGCCTCGTCCCCGGCAAGGTGCATTTGCACGAATCGGGCGGCGTTCCAAAGCTTGGTGGCAAAGGCACGGTACCCCTCCATGCGCCGCACGTCGAGAGGCAAATCCCGTCCCGGGGAGGCCAGAGCGGCCAAGGTAAAGCGCACGGCGTCAGCACCGTAGGTGCGGACCAGATCCAGGGGGTCCATGACGTTGCCTTTGGTTTTGGACATCTTCTGCCCCTGGGCGTCCCGCACCAGCCCCGTGAGGTGAACCTGCAAAAACGGCGGCTTGCCCCGGAAGTGGTAACCCATCATGATCATGCGCGCCACCCAAAAGAACAGGATGTCGAAACCGGTGATCAAAAGCTGGGTGGGGTAAAAGGCCTTGAGGTCCTCGGTTTCCTCGGGCCAGCCAAGGGTGGAAAGCGGCCAAAGAGCCGACGAAAACCAGGTATCCAACACGTCCGGATCTTGCTCCACGGCCGCGCCGCAGGTCTCACAAGCGGCCGGCGCCTGCTCGGCCACCGTGATGTGCCCTTCCGGGCAGTAGTAGGCGGGGATGCGGTGCCCCCACCAAAGCTGGCGGGAAATGCACCAATCCAGGATGTTGGTGAGCCAGTTCTCGTAGGTCGCCACCCAAAACTCTGGGTGGAGGCGAACCTCACCCTTGCGCACCGCCTCGAGAGCCACCTCCGCCAAGGGCTTGGTCCTCACGAACCACTGGTCGGAGAGGTACGGCTCCAGGATCGTGTCGCACCGCTGGCAGTGGCCCACGGCGTGGCGGTGGGCTTTTTCGCCCCGCCGCAAACCCAGCTCGGCGAGCGCCTCCAGCACCGCCTTGCGCGCGGCAAACCGGTCCATCCCCGCAAAACGGCCCCCCGCCTCGTTGATCGTGCCGTCGGGGTTGAGGATGTTGACCTTGGGCAAGTTGTGGCGCTCAGCGGTGGCAAAGTCGTTGGGGTCGTGGGCAGGGGTGACCTTGACCGCCCCGGTCCCGAAGGAGGGATCCACCAACTCGGCATCGGCAATGATGGGGATGCGCCGATCCACGAAGGGGTGGCGGATGAAGCGGCCGATGAGGTTTCTGTAGCGTGGATCCTCCGGGTGCACCGCCACCGCCGTATCCCCCAGCATGGTTTCGGGACGGGTAGTGGAAACCACGATTTCCCCACCCCCCTCCACGGGATAGGCGAAGTCCCACAGCCCGCCGTTGATGTCCTTGTGAACCACCTCCAAGTCGGAAAGGGCCGTGAGGCAGCGGGGACACCAGTTGATCAGGCGGTGGGCCCGGTAAATGAGACCCTCGCCGTAAAGGCGCACGAAGGCGTGAATCACGGCACGGGAAAGCATGGGGTCGAGGGTGAAGCGTTCGCGAGTCCAATCGCACGAGGCTCCGAGGGCCTTGGCTTGGCTGGAAATGTTGGTGGCGTACTGGTTTTTCCACGCCCACATGCGCTCGAGGAACTTTTCCCGCCCCAGAGCATGGCGGCTGAGCCCCTCCTTGGCCAGCTCCCGCTCTACCATGACCTGGGTCGCAATCCCCGCATGGTCCGTACCGGGCAGCCATAGGGCGTTGAACCCGTCCATGCGCTTGAAGCGGATCATGATGTCCTGGAGCGTGAACTGCAGGGCGTGGCCGATGTGCAGCTTGCCCGTGACGTTGGGGGGCGGGATGAGGATGACAAACGGCGGCTTGGACGACGGCAACTCGGGAGTAAAGGCCCCGGAGGCTTCCCACGCGGCGTACCACTTGCCTTCGAACTGTGAGGGCTCAAAGCGGGTCGGAAGCGTTTCTCGCAACTGGCACCTCCTCGCCAGGTGAAAAGAAAGTCTAGCACTGGGAACGCGCCCCTTCAGAGGAAAAGCTGGGCAAAGGGCCCGGAGGGGGGCAACGCCGTCACCTCCTCGAAGGCTGCCCGCACGTCCTCGGCAGGAACCTCCACCCCCAGCACCACGCCCCCCAACCGCGGTAGAACCCAACGCAGGGACCCTCGCACGCGCTTCTTGTCCCGGCCCAAGAACGGCGCCAGGTCCTCGAAACCCACCGGAATCGGGGGCAGGGGTGCAAGCCGCTCCAGCCGTCCCGCCCAGCGAGCCGCTTCCACCGACGCCAGAAGCCCCCGCCGCTGAGCCAGAACCAAGGCCAAGAGCAAACCCCAGGCCACGGCCTCGCCGTGAAGGAAGTGAGCGTACCCGGTGGCGGCCTCCAAGGCGTGAGCCAAGGTGTGCCCGAGGTTGAGGGAGGCCCGGGCCCCGTGGTCACGCTCGTCCAACTCCACGACCTCGGCTTTCACTTTGATGGCAGCAGCCAAAAGCGGCGTGGCCGCCAGAAAATCGCCGCCGAGAAGCCGCGGCACGACGTCTTCCACCAGATGCTCGAGGGTGGAAGGGGCGATCATGGCCGCCTTGATGACCTCGGCAAGCCCCGCCCTGAGCTCCCGCGGCGGCAAGGTTGCCAAGGCCAAGGGGTCGGCCAGCACCATTCGCGGTTGCCAAAACGTCCCCACCAGGTTTTTCCCTTCGGGAAGGTCAATTCCGGTCTTGCCCCCCACCGCCGCGTCCACCATCCCCACCAGGGTCGTGGGGCAGGCGACCCACCGGATTCCCCGCAGGTACACCGACGCGGCAAACCCCGCCACGTCCGTGACCACACCCCCGCCCACGGCGACCAGAAGGTCGTTTCGCTCACCGCCGTGGCCTACCAGAAACCTCAGGATCGCTTCGGCGCTGGCCCAGGTCTTGGCGTTTTCCCCCGAAGGGAGGGCCAGGATCGGGGCTTCGAGGGTGCGCGCGACCTCTTCGCCGTAAAGGGGGGCCACGTTTTCATCGCTCACGACGAACGCCCGGCCACCCGCCAGCTCGTTCCTCAAAAGCGCCGCCGCATCGCCAAGCACCCCTTCCCGCACCACCAGGGCCACGTCCCCATGGCTCGTTTCCATGGTCCACCGCACCGCCATGCCCTCCCAGCGCCCATGATACCGGCGCCCCGAAACTTCATGGGGTTTTCAGGACATCCAACACCTCGACGCTTTGGACCCAAGTTACATAAGTTCCTCCAGCCGTCGCACGGGGTCATTCGGGGCTTTTGGCGGTGGATGAGTTTGGGGCAAACTTGGGCTATGCACGGACCTACGGCGGAGAGGCGAGCGCAGCTTCTGGCCTTTTGGGAAAAGTGGGTTTGCCGGCGAACGCTTTCTCGGCGGCGGCAGAAGCTGCGAGAAGGGGGTGGCGAGCTTGCGGCGCTGGCGGCTTGTGCCAGAGGTACTGGAGGGATAAAAGCTCTTCGGGGGGAAGAGAATGGCACGCGCCACAAATCCCTGCCGCTCGCCATTC
>JBAMMG010000024.1:0-10384 GCA_039793905.1 Thermoanaerobaculum sp.
GCGCCGTGCTCGCCCGAGGATGCCCGAGCCATGGTGGAGGAGCTCAAGGGCAAAAGCCTCCTGGGGCCCTTCCGCGGCCAACCGCCGGTGGACCGCGAAGCACTGGTGGCGGCCATCGTGCGCCTTTCGGCGCTGGCGGCGGGGGTCCCGGAGCTTGCCGAGTGCGACATCAACCCGCTTTTGGCTTTCCCCCACGGCGTGGTGGCCGTGGATGTGCGCATCCGCCTGGAGCGGGGTTGACGTTTAAAGGCCGGGAAAAGGCCCCAGACGTTGGCACCCCTGCCCTTGGGCAGGAAGCGCCGCCGAGAGCTCAGCGAGGGTTTGCCCGAGACGCGGGTGCACCCAACTTGGGGCGAGCTCGGCGGCCGGGAGGAGGGCGAAGCGCCGCTCGGCCAGGCGGGGGTGGGGAAGCACGAGGCGCGGGGAAACCACCGCCACTCCCGGCACCATGAGGAGGTCCAGGTCGAGGGGGCGAGGGCCCCAGCGCTTTTCCTCCCGGCGGTCTCGCCCCGCCTGGCGCTCCCATTCCTGGCAGCGGGCGAAAAACCAAAAGGGGTTTTCGGCCAGCTCTAGGAGCAGCGCGGCGTTGAGGAAAGGAGCCTGCGGGGGCCCCACGGGCTCGGTGAGGTACAGGCTCGAGGCGGCGACGATGCGGGCATGGCGGCCCATTTCCCTCGCCACCCAGGAAAACGTGGCGGCCACATCCCCCAGGTTGCCCCCGAGGCCCAGGAGAAGCTCCACAGCTAGGGGCCCTCGTCCTCGGGGAAAAGGCTGGGGATGGGGGCGACCAGGGGCTTGAGGGCTTCCATGACCACGTCCCCCCACCGCTCCCGGTCCTCCATGGCCAGGTGCAAAACCGTGAGCTTGCGCCGGGCCAGCTCCCCCTCCAAAAGCTCGTCAATGGCCCGCTGGAAGCTCTCGTCGGTGTCGCGGACGCCGTCCCACCGGGGGCGCGTCCACAGGGGCACCTTGACCAAGAGGTCGTAGGTGGCGAGCCAGCGGGAAAGGAGCGGCTCCCAGTGGGGCTGGGGGCCCTCGGCGTAAAGGAGGTAGCAGTAGTTGTCCAGCACCGAGCGGTCGCAGAGCACCAAAAAATGGTGGCTCTCCGCCTCCAGCTCCCAGGCCATTTGGGTGTGGAGGATCCAGGACTGGGCCTTTTCGTTGGTTTGGCGGTTGATGGGGAGGGGGCAGTGGCGGGCCACCTCTCGGACCAGCTCCACGTCCACGTCGGCCCTCTTGAGGCGGGCCGCCAGCTCGTAGCACAGGGTGGTCTTCCCCACACCGTGGGTGCCAATGAGCGCCACCTTCACCGCTTGTGCTCCTCCATGAGGACGCGGATGGCGGCGGCCAGGGCGTTGCCGTCCTTGGGGCGGCGAGACGGGTCCTTCTCCATGCACCGCAGGATCAGGTGGGCAATGGCTGGCTCCAGGCTGGGGTTGAGGGCTTGGGGATCGGGGGGCAACTGCTCCAAGTGAGCTTTGATGACGTTGCCGGTGGCGAAGGGCAAGGTGCCGGTGGCCATCTGGAAGAACGTCACGCCCAGGGAGTACACGTCCGAGCGCTCGTCGGGTTGCTCGTTGAGGATTTGTTCCGGCGCCATGTAGTAGGGCGTACCCGTCACGCCTGACTGCCCCAAGTCCAGCTCGTCGAGCCGGCGGGCAATGCCGAAGTCCAGAATCTTGAGCTGCTTGCGATCGGCGAGGATGAAGTTGGCGGGCTTGAGGTCGCGGTGGATCACGTGGTGGCTGTGGGCATACCCCACGGCCTCCGCCGCTTGCAACATGAGGGCCAGGAGGTTGGCGCGGATGAAGGCGGGCTCGTCTTTGATGAGCTGGTGGAGGGTGGGCCCGGCCACGTACTCCATGACCAAAAACGACGAGCCGAACCCCTGGCCGAAGTCGTAAATGTGCACGATGCCGGGGTGGGAAAGGGCAGCAGCGGCGCGGGCCTCCCGCTCGAAGCGGCGGAGGGCTTCGGGGGTGTGCTGGCGGGGGTGGAGGATCTTGATGGCCACCGTGCGCCCCAGGCGGGTGTCGCGGGCTCGGTACACGATCCCCATGCCGCCACGCCCCAGCTCTTGCTCCAGGACGTAGCGCAAGGCCGCATCTTGAGGGGGCGGGGTCGGCGGGCCGGTACGGCTTCGGTCCCGTTCCTGGCGAGCCTGTCGCACCTTTTGCAGGCGGGCGGCGGCGTCGCGAAAGGCGTACTGGAACGTCACGATGCGCTGGAAGGCATCCTCGGCTCCCCGCAAGTCGCCGAGGACCTCCAAGAGCTCGCCCTGGAGGTACAGGGCAGGCAACAGCTCGGAGCTCACGGGCACGCCAGCGGTGGCCCGCTGCAGAGCCGAAACCGCCTCTTCCTTGAGCCCGCGGGTCTTGAGGTAGGTGGCCACCTCCACCAGCTGTTCGGCCAAGGAAGGGTAAACCCCACCGTAGCGGGAGAGGAGCTCCCAAGCGCCCTGCAGGTCCCCGGCCCGGTAGAGGACCAAAAAAGCTTCCTCGATGTGGCCCAAAAGCGCCAAAATGCGCGCTTGTTCCCCCACCAGGCCCAAAAGGCCGTAAACGTCCAAGGCCCGCTGGAGGTCTCCGGCCCGCTCGAAGCACCGGGCGGCGTTGCGCAGCTCCCCGGCTTTTTCCCAGGCCGCTCCCGCATGCTCCCAGTCCTCCAGCTCCTCGAACAGGCGGGCAGCTTCCGCCGGGTCCAGATGGTTGAGGGCCAGCTCGGCGGCTTCCCGCCGTAGGCCAGCCAAGAGCAAGCGATGGAAGGCCTCTCGGTGGCGGCCCATGCGCTCCAAAAGCTGCGCTGCCTCGTGGTGTAACCCGGCGGCAGCTAACTCCTCGGCGGCCTCGGAAAGCAAGCCTGTGGCGGCCAAGCTCTTGGCCCTGAGGCGGGCCGCTTTTTCGGCATCCCCGGCCAGGCGCCACGCCTCGGCCGCGCGGGTGGGGTCACCGGCCTTTTCGAAGGCTGCCGCGGCCCGAGCGGGGTCGGAGGCGGCGAGGAAAAGCTCCCCGGCCTCCAGATGCCGCCCCAAAAAGCTTGCCACCTCGGCGCCCAGGGCAAGCTGCTGGGCCCGGCGACAGGCCTCCAGCGCCACGTCCGCCAGCTCCGGTCGCAGCTTGCGTTGGTCCAAGGCCAACTGGCAGGCGGCGGCGGCCCGCTTCCAGTCGCCGGCACGGAGGAAGGGCTCCATGGCCTCTTCCGGTTGCCCTCTGCCCGCCAGGTCCTGCCCCAAGCGCTGCCAGAGGGCTTGAGCTTTCCCTTGGTCGCCCACCCGCTGGTAGAGCTGGGCGGCGGCGGCAAGCCCCGCACCCCCTTGCCGCTCGTAAAAAGCGGCGGCCTTGCGAAGCTTGCCCGCAGCCCGCGCCGTATCCCCCGCTCGCTGCCACGCTCGGGCCTTCACGAAGCATCGGAGGGCGCGGCGAGGCTTGCCGGCCTGAAGGTAAAACTCTCCGGCGGCGAGAAAATCGCCACGGCGCTGGGCGCGGAGGGCCAAGTCCTTCGGTGACCCGGGACGGGGGGAAAAGAGGCCCAAGAAAGCCAAAAGGAGCAGCAGGGCTAGCAGGTGGGCAGGTACCTGGAACCACGGTGAAGTGGGCGGCAGGAGCGGCTCGAGCAAAGGCACGTTGGCGAGGGGGGCCCACCAAAAGGCGTGAAGCCAGAGGAGCAGCACCACGGCGGCTACCCCAGCCGCTTGCCTTCGCCCGGAAACGAAGAGCACGGGGAAAAACCCAAGGTGCACGCCGCCATTGTAGCGGAGCGCGGGTGCGGGGACCGGGTCTTGAAAGTTGACAAAAAATCGCTCATATTTCGTTACGGGCCTCAGGGCCCCACGTTGGGGGGGTTAAATGAAAGACCTTTACGCGGTGCTCGGGGTAAGCCGGGACGCCAGCCCGGAGGAAATCAAAAAAGCCTACCGCAAGCTGGCGCGGAAGTACCACCCTGACGTCAACCCGGGCAACCCCGAAGCCGAGCAAAAGTTCAAGGAAATCCAGCAAGCCTACCAGGTGCTTTCGGATCCGGCCAAGCGGGCCCAGTACGACCGGTTTGGCACGGTGGACGAAGCGGAAATGGCCGCGAGGGCTGCTGCCCAGGCGAGGGCCCGGGCCGGCACCGGCAGCCCCTTTGGCGGGTTTCGGGTTGCCTTTGGGGGGTTCGAGGACTTGGGAGACCTGTTTTCGGACCTCTTCGGGCGGGTTCGAGCCCAGGCGCGGCCGGCCCCGGAGCCGGTGGAAGCGGCGGTGGAGCTTTCCTTCGAACAAGCCGTCAAGGGCGCAGCGGTGGTTGTTCCCGTGCGCCGGGAGGTGCCGTGCAGCCAGTGCGGCGGCAGCGGCATGACGGTTGGGGCCGTGTGTTTCCGCTGCCGGGGAAGCGGGCTTTTAGTCCACACCGATCGCATTCGGGTGCGGATCCCCCCCGGCATTGGCGACGGCGACCGGGTGCGCACCCGCACCCCCGATGGCCGAGAGGTCACCGTGGTCGTCAAGGTCGCCCCGCACCCCTTCTTCGAGCGCAAAGGGGACGACATTTACACCACCGTTCCGGTGACCTTTCCCGAGGCCTACCTGGGCGCCGAAATCGAAATTGGCACCATTCATGGCCCCGTCCGCACCCGCATCCCTCCTGGGACCTCCTCGGGGCAGCGCTTCCGGTTACGCGGCAAGGGCGTGCGCAACGTCCGCACGGGCGTCTACGGCGATCATTACTACACCGTGCAGGTCGTGGTCCCCAAGGTGGTGTCGCCGGCGGGGAGGGAAATTGCCCAGCGGGTGGCGGAGCTCTACAGCGAAAACCCCCGGGCAGGTTTGCCTCTTCGCCTCGAAGGGAGCTAGGGCTTCGCCGGTGCGGCCAAAGTTGCGCTAGGCTTTCGGGGTGAGAAAGGGGCGGGCGTGGGCTTTTTCCGCGAGGTTTGGCAGCACCGGCAACTGGTAACCACCATGGCGGCCCGAGCCATCAAGGCTCGCTATGCGGGCTCGGTTTTAGGGTTGGCGTGGGCGATCCTCGAGCCGCTGTTGCAGTTTGCGTTGTACCTTCTGGTCTTCGGGGTCTTCCTGGGCCTGAGGGGGCTGGCGGGCGGCGGCTTGAGCTTTTCCCTTTGGCTTTTGGCAGGGCTTTCGCCGTTTCTGCTGCTCCAGGAGGGTTGGGTGCGGGCGGCGGGGGTTTTCCGGAGCCACGCCGGGCTCGTCAAGCATGTGCCGGTACCCCTTTCGGTCATCCTGGCCTCCGAGCTTGCCGCCGTTTTGGCGCGTCATGCCGTCATCCTGACCTTGCTCGTGGCGGTGGCAGGCTTTTCCGGCCCCATGCGCCTGACGACGCTCCCCATCCTTGCGGCGGCGCTGGCGGTGACGCTGGCGTTTCTCCTCGGGGGGAGCCTGCTTTTGGCGGTGGCTGGAACCTACCTTCCGGACGTCGCGCCGGTCACCTCCACCCTCATGGGGTTTGCCCTTTACCTCACCCCCATCCTTTACCCCGAAAAGCTCGTCCCCGCCTCCGTCCGCCCGTTACTGGTTTTGAACCCGTTGGCCGGCGTTGTGACGCTTTTCCGCCGTGGTCTGGGTCTGGACGCAGAGCTTTCTGGCGCCTACCTAAACCTTGCCGGCGCGGCAGCTCTCGTTTACGCGGGGCTCGTGCTGTTTCGCCAACGTCAGTCGGCCGTGCGCGACCTTGTGTAGAATCATGGGTCGTTGCCTGGAGGGGCGGCGCATGCATTGCCCCTTTTTCGGGCCAAGGGTTTCCGGCTTACCGCGCCAGGTTTTCCACCAGGGCGATGGCCTTGTCCAGTGGCAGCTCGGGTCCGACCTGAAGGGTCCGGGCTTCCGACCAGCCCTGGGGCGTAGCCACGGTGTAGCTCACGCGGTCGGGGAGCACGCGGTACAGCACCGGCTGGGCATCGGGGCCGAGAACGACCCGGGTGCCCTCGGCGGCCAGCCCCTGGGGCACGGGGAGCACCCGGCGCACGCCGAAGATCGGCGTATGGCGGCGGCGCATGGCCACGACCCCGAGCCCGCCCTCCTCGGTTTGGGGGTTATCGAGCTCGAGGCGAATTTCATGGACGAACAGCAGGCAGGTGCTCGGGCTGGCCACGAGGAGATGGCTCACGGGTCCAGGAGGTTCAGCAGCAAAGGTGGGGCGCTCGACGGCTTCGGAACTGAGGGGCTGGGGGCAGTTGAATCCGATTCCCGGTGAGGAAACGACCTCGCGCACGCTCAAGGCATCGTCTTCATCGGGAGAAGCGGCAAGGCGCAGGATTGCCAGGCGCGCCCCCTGCTGATCCCCATCGCCCTGCCACCAGGTGAGCAGGGCAAAGGATTCGCTGACGGTGACCGTTTTTTCCGGGTCCTCGGGGTCGGGGTAGGTGCTGGTCGCTTGGGCCAGCTTGAGGACTGGGTTTCGCGGACGGAGGGATGCGTTGCCTCCCAGGTAGCTCACCCGCTCCCACTGCCCTTGGTTCCACACGGCCAGCACGACGTCGCTGTAGGCCTCGCTCCAGTTGCGCTGCCAGGCAAGCACCACCTTGCCGGTGAGCTCGTCGGCCACCAGTTGGAGATTGCTGTCGTTTTGCCCGGCAATGCCCAGGGGGAAGGAGACGAGAGAGCGGACGACTTCTTCTCCGTTTTTGACGCCCACGAGCACGGCGCCGCTGGTGCTCGCCTCCACCTTCCAAAAGACGCCGCTGCGGTCCAGGGTGTAGGGCTCGGCGGCAAAGGCGGATGCCGCGAGAGCCAAAAACGATGCGAGACAAACGAGGCGTTTCATGGTCCCCTCACGCTTTCAGGTTGATGACCTCGCGGACGTTGAACGCCCGCAGGAACTGCTGCATGCCCCGGAAGTCGGGGTAGTGCTTGGCGAGCTGGTGGAGGAAGCCGTCGGCCAGCTCGTCGTTTCCGGCTTCCAGGGCAGCGTCGGCCAGAAGCATGAGCACGTTGCGCTCGATGTCCTCGTAGCCGTACTCGCGAGCGAGGGCCAAGGCCTTTTCGCCGTAGGCTCGAGCCGTGGCAAACTCGCCCAGCTGCAGGTAGCCGTAACAGAGGTCTTGATACATCTCGGCCAAGTACTGGCGCGTCCCCAGCTTTTCCACGGTGGCCGCGGCATCCTGGCAGAGGGCCAGGCCCTCCTCGTTTTGACCGGTGCACATGAGGCAGTAACCCAGGTTGTCGCGGGCGATGGCCACGGACAGCTCGTCCACACCCACCTGGGGGGCCAACGCCAACGCCAAGGAAAAGGATTCGGCCGCTTCGGGGAAGCGGGACTGGCGAAGGGCCAGGACCCCGTGCTGGTTGGCGGAGTGGAAGCGGGTGCGGAGGTCACCGCACGCTTCCGAAAGCTCGCGCGCCCGCCGCGCGTACGCGAGGGCGCGTTGGAGGTTGCCCTCGGCCTCGTAAACCTGGGCGGTGTAGTACGCCGCCATCCAGGAGGTAAAGGGGTCCCGGGAGCGCATGAGCACGTGCTTGAGCTCGCCCACGGAAGCGTCCAGGCGGTCGAGCTCCAAAAGCACCACGCAGCGGTTGCAAAAGGCGCGGTCCGCCAGCTCCCGGTCGCCGCTCTTCTTGGCCTCCTCTTCGGCCGCCGAAAAGAGCCGCAAGGCGCGCTCCAGCTGACCCCGGCTGAAGGCCTTTTGCCCCAAAGCGGTGAGCCGCAAGTAGCGTTCGGTGGTGGCCATTACCGCCCCTCCCGGGAAAGCTTGAAGGCCGCAAAGTCCAGCACCTCCTGCCGGGCTTCGCGGGAAAGCTTTCGAAAGAATTCTAGCAGCTCTTGCTCCTCCCGTGTCAAGCTTTGGTGACTCAGCTCACCAAAGAACTCCCCCAAGCTCATCTCGAAGACCTGGAGGATGCGGAAGAGCACGTCCAGGGGGACCCGGTACTCCCCCTTTTCCATGCGCGACAGATCCGACTGGGAAATGCCAATTTGGCGGGCGAGGTCCGTCTGGGTGAGGTGGCGATGGGTCCGGTAACGGCGGATGAGGTCTCCCACCCGTGCGTTGGCCAAACCCTTCTTTTCGGTCGCCATGGCGCCTCGCCCCTCCGAACCTATGCTAAGTCCGCATACGCCTCTTGTCAACGAACCGCGGCGGCGTTGGCACGCGTGTTGCAAACCCTATCCGGCGATGGCGGGCATGCTCGCGCCAGGGAGGAACGGATGGGAGAAAAGCTCATCATTCGCGCGTTGTTGGCTCAAACCTTCGCCTTGGCGGCGTTGGTGGGGCTGGTGCAGGCACAGCAGAAACCGCTTCCATCGCCTACGCCGGCAGCTCCAACCAAGGACCCTTGGGATTGGGAGGCGTGGGTCGAGCACTACTACAAGGTTATAGCGGTTCCCAAAGGAACGGAAATGCGCCTGGGCGGCAATTTGGCGCGTCCGCACCCACGGATCAACGCTGTCATGGAAATCGTTGGCGAGGACGACCAGTACGTGTATTTGCGTAACTTGCCTCTGGAGGATCCCCGCTCTTCCGGCCACCAGGCCTGGCTGCTCCGGCAGGGACGGGAAATCCAGGAGCTTGAAAGGGCGGAGTTCTACGCCGGGAAATACATCATTGGCGATGAGGCGGTGGTGCCGCCCCGCTTCATCGAGCGTCTCCGTTTCGAGCCCATGGCCGTAGGACTGCCCACGAGTGGTCTTTGGCAGATGGGGTTTGCCTTGGCGGACTGGAACGGCGATGGTCAGCTTGACCTTGTCCTTCCCCCTGCCCGCAAGGGCGAGCCTCACCCCTGGGTCTTCCAGCGCCGCGGCGACTCCTGGCAAGCGGCAGAGATCCCGTGGCCGCAGGGGCCCGCCTACGACTACGGCGATGTGGCGGTGGCTGACTTCGATGGCGACGGCGCCCTGGATCTCGCCATTGCCTGTCATTTCAAGCCCAGTTACGTACTTTACGGCGACGGCCGCGGTGGGTTTTCGCGATGGGTCGAGCTTCCCCGCGGGAACCAGGCGGTCACCTCCCGGGCTTTGGCCGTGGCCGACTTCAACCGCGACGGCCGTCCGGATATCGTAACCCTTGCTGAGCTGGATTTGGATTTAGGAACCAACCAGGCCATTACCTCCGGTTTGGTGAACGTGGTCCTCAACCTCAAAGAGGGGTGGAAAGTCTCACCCGCGAGCTTTCCCAGGGGGATTTACGGGGACCAAATAGCCGTGGGCGACTTTGATGGTGATGGTTACCCCGATATCCTCACCGCCTCCCACAAGGCCGGAAACCCCTTTTTCGTCTTTTTGAACGAGCAAAAAGGCCAGTCCTTCAAGCCCTACGTTTCCGATGCCTTCCCCATTCAATCCTTCGTTCTCGGTGTAGCGGCGGGGAGCCTCGATGGGAAAAAGCCGGACCAGGTGGTCCTGGCGATCTATCAAAGCGTGCGGCCCCGGGAAGGGGAACATCACTTTGCCCACGCCATTCTTGCCTACCGCCTCGCTGATCAACCAGGAAAACTGCTTCCGAAGCCTCGCCGCACGGAAATTTACGTGGACAAAGACGAACCCATCAACTCCTTTCGGGACGTGGCCGTGGGCGACGTGGACGGGGATGGGAGGCAAGACCTGGCGGCCCTCCGGGCCTCCGGCGAGCTCATGGTTTTCCTGCAAATGGCCGATGGCGGTTTTGCGCTGGAGAAGCAGCGTTTGGGAATCCCGGGCGCATCGCCCAGCTCAGTGGCCATCGTGAACACCGGCAAGGAGCGGCTGGTGGTGGCCAACTTCTCAGACAACGGCGACGCCCGCGGCGCCGTGGGTGTGTGGCGGGTTCAGGGTCAGCGGCGAGGAACGAGGTAGCCCCGCTTTCGTTTCTGACGGTTTCGGCAGCCCGAGGCAACCACCAGGTTCTGCGCGTTTTCTTTCCCCAAGGCTTGGGCTTCCCCAGGGGGGTTGACAAGCCCCCAGACCTCGCCTATACTGAATGCTGATGCAGCATACGCGGGGAAACCCGCGAAACGCTCGGAAGGGGAGGTGATGACGAAGCGGAACGAGGTGGCAAGGAAAAGACAACGGGTTTAAGGTTCCATATCTGTGAGTGCCAAGAAACGAAAGGAGGAAGGAACAATGAAGAAAGTTGTTGTGGTTTTTGCGGCGTTGGCCCTGGCGGCTTCCGTGGGCTACGCCAACTTCTGCGCTCGGGACGTGGTCCCGGCAGCCACCCTTCTTTTCCCCTACGTGGCTGTCGCCCCGGGCCACGACCCTATACGCGATGACCCTGACTCCAACGGTGTGACCACCATCACCGATATCGTCAATACGTCGAGTGCCGCCATCATCGTCCATTACACGGTGTGGGACATCCTGTCCAGCCCCAAATTTGACTTCGACGCGGTGCTTTCCGGTTACGACGTGCACCGCATCAACTGGCGCGACGTCCTCAGCGGCCGGTTCGATTTGTTTGACACCAGCAGGACCGACTTTTCGG
>JBAMMG010000025.1:0-54943 GCA_039793905.1 Thermoanaerobaculum sp.
TGGCCCCCTTTCAGCTGCACAATGGCTTTTTGCTTGTCGGAAGCGGAAAAAACCGCCGTCCCAGCAACGAGAACATCGGCACCTGCGCGCCGCAGCCCAGGTGCATTGGCGACCGTGACCCCACCATCCACGACCAGCTCCACCGCCGGCGCCACGCGGTCGCGGATCCTGGCAAGCCTCGCCAGCTTGCCAATGGTTTCCGGGATCAGGCTTTGGCCGCCAAAACCCGGGTTCACGGTCATGACCAGCACAAACCCTACGAAGGGCCACGCCTCGTCCAGGGCGGTCACCGGGGTCAAGGGGTTGAGCGCCACACCGGGAACCAAACCCGCTCTGCGAATCTCCCCCAGCACCCGGTGAAGATGGGTGACGGCTTCCACATGCACCGAAAGGCGCGACGCCCCAGCTTCGGCAAAGGGCCCGATGAGGACCTCCGGCTTCGTGACCATGAGGTGGACGTCCAGGGGGAGGCTGGACACCCGGCGAACCGCCTCGCATACCACCGGTCCGAAGCTTAAGTTAGGGACGAAGACCCCATCCATGACATCCAGGTGGAGGAAATCCGCCCCGGCCCGTTCCACCTCGCGGACCTCCTCCCCGAGGCGGGAGAAATCCGCGGACAGCAGGGAAGGGGCAACCTTGACGGCTCTCACCGGCTCGCCCAAAGAACCACCCCTGCCCCCCGCGGTGCTGGCCCCCCGGCCGCGGGCACCTGCTTGACCACGGTCCCGGACGGAAGGCCCGGGTACGGTACGGGGTGCACCGCATCCACCCTGAACCCCCAGCGGGCAAGAAAAACCGAAGCATTTTCCGCAGGCTCGCCCACCACGTCGGGCATAACCACCTGGTGTTCGGGAGGCTGGCGGTTCACCAAAAAAGCCACCCGCGTACCGGGCGCCACCATGCTTCCAGCCGGCGGGGATTGGGCAATCACCACCACGCCGGAGGCTTGCCCCCGAACCTCCCCGTGGTTCCCTTCGCCGAGGCCAAGCTGCTCCAGCTCGCTTGCGGCGGCGACGGGGGGCAAGCCCGAGAAATCGGGCAGGCGGATACCCGCCGCTCCCAGGGAGGGGTAGAGCAGCACCGTAGACCCCCTTTTAAGCTGGAAGCCGGCTACCGGGCGCTGGCGGGCCACAGTTCCGGCGGGGTGGTTGGCGTCGGGGACCGGGTCCTGAATTCGGGGCACCAGTCCAACCGCTTGCAGCGCCCTCGCGGCAGCCTCGGGCGGTTGCCCTTCCACCGCCGGAACCCGCACCGCCGAGGCCTGAAGGCTTAACCACAAAACCACCCACACCGCTGCCAGGGCGCCGGCAAGCAAACCCAACGCCGCCGCGGTTGCGGCCAGGAGCGTGCCTCCCTTCATGACGGCGAGAGGTTAGCATAGGGGGGTGCCGCGCCTGGGAGCCCACCTTTCCGCCGCGGGCGGTTGGCACCGCGCCGTGGAAGCTGCGGCCCAGTTGGGTTGCGAGAGCGTGCAGCTTTTCCTTCGCCCTCCGGGGCGGTGGGAGCTTCCGGCTCGAGCTTCGAGCCAGGTCGAAGCCTTTCGCGCAGCCTTGGCCAGCTCGCCCGTGGCCGGCGCGGTCTTTGCCCACGCCCCCTACCTCGTGAACCTGGCTTCCGCCGATCCGGGTTTGGCCTCGCGCTCGGTTCTGCTTCTGGTGGAAGAGCTAGCCTTGGCTCGGGAGTTGGGCTTGGCTGGTGTGGTGGTTCACCCGGGGTCAGGAGGTCGTGGTTTCCGGCGGGACGCTGCAGCCCGCGCGCGGGCGCGCCTGGAAGAGGTTCTGGCAAGGGCTCCTTCCGACGTTCCCCTCATCCTGGAAAACACGGCCGGGGCTGGCGGCCTTCTCGCCGCTCGCATCCGCGAGCTTCGGGACCTCGGCGAGCCGTCCTGGTGGCGGGACCGCCGGTTGGGGGTTTGCCTGGACACCGCCCACCTCTGGGCGGCGGGTTACGACCTCCTGGGGGGCGGTTGGGAGGACGTGTGGGACGAGCTGGACCAGGCAGAGCTGACATCGGCTTTGATGGTCCTCCACATCAACGACACCCCGGAAGCTTTAGGAAGCGGCCGGGACCGCCACGCTCCCCCCGGGGAAGGGGTTTTGGGGCAGCGTTTCTTTGCGAACCTCTTGACCGATTCCCGCCTCGGAAACGTGCCGTGCGTCATGGAAATCCCGCCTGGCCCGCACAACCGGAAGGTGGAAGAGGCATTGTCCCGCGTGCGAAGCTGGCAGCAACCTAGGGCCGGCCTTTAGGCCAAAGGGCCGGAAGGTTTTTGGCGATGTCATTGGCGAGCACGAAAACCACGAGCGCCATGATGAGCCAAAAACCCACGCTCATGATGCGCTCTTTGGTCTTGAAAGAAAAATCCCGCCGCCGTACCCCTTCCACCGCCACGATGGCTAGGTGCCCCCCGTCGAGAACCGGGATGGGCAACAAGTTGAAAATGGCCAACTGAAGGGAAATCACGCCCAAAAGCCAAATCAGAGATACGAGCCCCGAGCGTGCCGCCTCCCCGGAAAACTTGGCAATGTCAATGGGTCCCGACATTTGGCGGATGGAAGCGCGGCCTGTAACCATGCGGGAGAGCACCCACAGGGTTTCGGCGGTCATGCGCCGGCACTCGCTTCCGGCTTCCCTCAGCGCTTGGGGGAACGGGAGCTTGCGAACGGCATGCCAAGACGGAACAGGGATGCCCAACTTGCCTTGGTCCCCCTCCTTTCGGGGGGTTGCTTTGAGGGTGAGGAGTTGCCCGTCGCGGAGCACCTGCAAGGTCACCTCGCGCTCCGCACGCTCGCCAATGAGCCGCACGAGGTCGAAGAAGTGACCGACCGGGTTACCGTCCACCGCCACGATGCGGTCTCCCGACCGCAGCCCGGCCGCTTCCGCGGGGGAGCCCGGAAGGACCTTCTGGACCTCCGGCGGGATGGGTGGCGCCAGCCCGGCCCAACCCAGGGCGTAGCGGCTCACGCTCTTCGGCCTGACGCTCACGACGATTTCTTGGTCTTGCCGGCGAAGCTTGAGGGCGAGCAGGCGGTTTGGGGAGGAAATCGTGGCCATTTCCAGGTCCCGCCACCGCTTCATAGCTTTCCCGTCTACCGAAAGGACCAGGTCTCCCGGCTTGACGCCGGCCTCAGCCGCGGGTGAGGCCGGCTCGACCCACCCCACCACCGGCGGCTGGTCCTGCCAGGCCGGCACTTCCACCCCCACGTTGAAAGCCAGAGCGAGAAAGGCCACCGCACCCAGGACGTTAGCGGCGGGTCCCGCCAGAAGGATCACGGCTCTTTTCCACCGCGGGAGCAGCTCGGGGGGCTCGTGCCCCGGCCGCACCAGGTCCGATTCGTCCGGCCCCAGCCCCAAAACCCGCACGTAGCCCCCCAGCGGGATGAGGCTCCACCTGAAGTCCGTTTCCCCCCAGCGGAAACCGAAAAGCCTCTTGCCAAAACCCACCGAGAACACCGCTACCGGGGCTCCCACCAGCCGCGCCGCCAGGAAATGGCCCCCCTCGTGGAGGAGCACCAAAACCCCAATGACCACGATCAAACTCAAGACATTCAAAAGCATGGGCTTCCCTTCTTTAGCTGGCCAGGTGCCTCGCGATCTCCCGCGCCCGCGCCCGCGCCCGGGCATCGGCAGCCAGAGCGTCCTCTAGGCAGGCAACGGGGGCAACCCGGCCCAACTCTTCCTCCAAGACCCGCCCCACCAGCTCCGCAATTCCCAAAAACGGCAGCCTCCCGGCGAGGAAAAGCTCCACCGCCACCTCGTTGGCGGCATTGAGGGCCGCTGGCGCCGTCCCGGAGGCGGCGAGAGCGTGGCGGGCCAAAGCCAGGCACGGGAAACGCCGCTCGTCGGGTGCCTCGAAGTGCAGGGCCCCTAAAGCCACCAGGTCAAGCCTACCAAAAGGCGTGGGAAGACGTTCGGGGTAGGCGAGGGCGTAGAGGATGGCAAAACGCATGTCGTTGATGGAAAGCTGGGCCATGAGCGTGCCGTCCACGTACTCCACGAGAGCGTGAACGCGGCTTTCCGGGTGCACCACCACGTCAATGGCGTCCGGCGGAAAGCCGAAGAGGTGGTGGGCCTCGATGATTTCCAGCCCCTTGTTCATCATCGTGGCGGAGTCCACGGAGATCTTGGCGCCCATGCGCCAGGTGGGGTGGGCCAAGGCGTCCTCGGGTTTGACCCGAGCCAGGTCTTCGAGGGGCGTGGTGCGGAAGGGGCCCCCGGAAGCGGTGAGGATGAGGCGGCGGGCGGTCCCCGGCGGCCCCACCTGGAGGGCTTGGAAGAGGCCGTTGTGCTCGGAGTCCACAGGGATGATGCGGCTGCCGCTGCGCCTCGCCTCAGCGGTAACGAGCTCCCCGGCCACAACCAGGGTTTCCTTGTTGGCCAGAAGCAGCTCCTTCCCCGCTCTCACGGCGGCATGGACGGCGGGTAGTCCCAAAGCCCCCACGAACGCCGCCACTACGGTGGTGGCCTCGGGGTGGGTGGCAGCGGCAATTCTCCCTTCGTTTCCGGCGAGGACCGCGAGGTCGGGGAAGCGCTGGGAAAGCTCCCGAGCTTTCTCGCTGTCGGCCACCGCCACCAACTGCGGCCGGAACTCGCGAACTTGCGCTGCCAAAAGCTCCAGGTTGCGGCCAGCAGCGAGGGCCACCACCCGGAACCGGTCCGGGAAGTGCCGCACCACGTCCAGGGTGGCGGTGCCAATGGAACCGGTGGAGCCGAGCACGCTTAAGGTCTTCACCGCGGAAGGAACACCATCAAAAGGGCCCAGGTGAAGGGGGCGGCAAAGAAGAGCGAGTCGGTGCGGTCCAAAAACCCCCCATGCCCGGGGATGATATCCGAGGAATCTTTGACCCCGGCGTCGCGCTTGAAAAGGGACTCCACCAGGTCGCCGATGGGAGCCAAAAGCGACAGCATGGCACCTTCGGCCCACGCCACGGACCAGGGCAGCTCGGGGAAAAACACCGTTCGGCAAACCCAAACACCGAAAAAGGTCACCGCGGTACCGCCGGCAATGCCCTCCCAGGACTTCTTGGGGCTCACCCTTGGGGCCAGCTTGTGCTTTCCCCAGCGGACCCCGACGTAGTAGGCACCGGAATCTCCCCCCCAAATGGTCAGACAGTGCAAGAGCACGACCTTCCACCCCAGCTCGGGCCCAAAGGAAAGGCGCAACAGCCCCATGGCCCCGGCGGTCACGGCGAAGTACGCCACCGTGAACAGGGAGCCCGCCATGGCGGCGCTGGCCCCCGCTACCGGCCCCCGGGTGAGCAGGTACCAGGCGGGGAGAAGGAGGACGACCGCGGCGGTAAACGTCGCCCAAAGCGTGGGGTCCTGGCGCCAAGCCACCAGGATCCCCGCGGTGGTCGCAGCAAGCGTGGGCCGCAAAGGCACGGGGTGCCCTTTGGCTTGGAAGAGAGCCACCAACTCCCAAGCCGCCAAAAGCCCCACCACCCCAACCGCCGCCAGGTAAACCCAAGGGGGCAGCCACACGATGGCCGCCAGGATGACGGGGAGGAGCAGAAAAGCCGTGGTTTCCCGGGCCCCCACCTAGCTTTCCTCCGTTTCTTCGGGCACGCCGCCGAAACGGCGCTCCCTTCTGGCGTAATCCGCGAGCGCGCCAATGAGGTGGGAGGCGCGAAAATCGGGCCACAGGACCGGCGTGACGTAAAGCTCGGTGTAGGCAATTTGCCAGAGGAGAAAGTTGGAGATGCGCATTTCCCCGGAAGTGCGGATGAGGAGGTCGGGGTCCGGGGTGCCGGCCGTGGCCAGGTGATGGGCAATCCAGGCCTCGTCCACCTCCTCCTCGCGGAGGGCACCGGCGCGCGCCAGGCGCACCGCTTCTCGCACCGTGTCGGTAAGCTCGGCCCGGCCCGAGTAGTTGAGGGCAATTTGAAAAAAAAGCCCAGTGTTGCCGGCCGTGGCTTCTACGGCACGGGCAAGCCCGGCCTGAATTTCGCCCTCCAGCTCGTGGATGCGCCCTACCGGCCGGAAACGGATGTTGTTTTTCATGAGTGTCGAAAGCTCTTTGTGCAGGTACTCCTTAAGCAGCGCCATAAGCGTCACGACTTCCCAGCGGGGTCGCCGCCAGTTCTCAGTGGAAAAGGCGTAGAGCGTGAGGACCGGAATTTCCAGCCGCGCCGCTGCCTCCACCGTACTGCGAACGGCCTCGATCCCGGCTCGGTGCCCTTCCACCCTGGGGAGGCCCCTTTTCTTGGCCCACCTCCCGTTGCCGTCCATGATGATGGCTACGTGTTTCGGGAAGCGGTCCGGGGGGATGCTTTCCAAGAGCTTGCGCTCCTCACTCCCAGGCGGGGCAATGGGATCCACGTGCTTCATGGACCGGGGCAGTCTAACACGCTCCGCCCGCCGGCGCCGGCCTTCAGCTAACCCGGCACCACCGCCGGGGGCGGCGGTAAAAGACCCATTCCAGGGTTAGACCCCCGGCAGGGGCGGTGGGGGCCGGGGGCTTGACCCCTTCACCGGCGAGAAGGCTGGAAAGCCAGCGGATCTCCTGACGGCCCCAGGCTACTTCCAAGGCCGCCCCCACGAGACGGCGCACCATGCCTCGCAAAAAGCCATCCCCTTCCAGGATCACGTCGGCTCTTGTGCTCCGAAAGCGCACGGTGGCCACGTAAATCGTGCGCACCGTACCTCGCTTCCCGTGTCCCCCATGGCCAGCGAGGGAAAAGCGGGCGAAATCGTGCTCACCGGCCAAAAGCCCAACGGCTTCGGCGAGCCTTCCGGGGTCGGGAGGGTGGGGCAGCCACAGGCGTCTTTCTCCCTCCCACGGTGGTAAGAGAGGCCCCCAGGCCAGGCGGTAGCGGTACCGCTTGCCAACCGCCGAGCGGCGGGCGTGGAAGGAAGGGGGGGCGTCCTCCACCCGCAACACCCGCACGTCCCGTGGCAGGAAGGCGTTGACGGCGGCCGTTACCCCGGTGGCAGGGATGGGGAGAGGGGCATCGAGGTGAGCCACCTGAGCGGCGGCGTGAACGCCGGCGTCGGTGCGGCCGGCACCCACCGTGACCACCGGTTGCCGGTAAAGGCGGGTCAAGGCAGCTTCAAGCTCTCCTTGGACGGTGCGGGCGTTTTTCTGTTTCTGCCACCCGGCAAAGTGGGTGCCCAAGTAGGCTAGGGTCAAGCGTAGCCGCCCCATGGCGCTATTATGGGGTGCAGGAACGGCTCATGGGGTTTCGGTACAATGCGGGTCAGTTGGGGAGGAGGCGATGAAGACACTCCAGGACCTCTTTTTTTACATCGTGGCAACCTTTCCGCCTCGAAAGGTGTTGCTTCGCATTCGCGAGGGGCGGGGGTGGCGGGAGCTTACGGTCAAGGATTTCGAGAAGGCGGTGCGGGATTTGGCTCAAAGGCTTTTGGCCTTCGGCATTCGCCCCGGGGATCGGGTGGCTCTCTTTTCCGAAAACCGCCCCGAATGGCACATGGTGGACTTTGCGTGCCAGCTTGCTGGGGCCGTTGACGTTCCCCTTTACGCCACGCTCCCGGCCCCCCACGTACGCTACATCCTCCAGGATTCTGGGGCGAGGATGCTCATCGTTTCCGGGAAAGAACGGGCCAAGACAGCCCTGGAAGCAGCCTCGGGGCTCGACGTTAAGGTCGTGGGGGTGGATCCGGACTTGGCGCCGGGCCTCCCTTCCCTTGCAGACCTGCCCCTGCCCTCCAAGCGCAAGCAGCGGGAGCTTCCGGTGATGGGGGAAGAGGACCTGGCAACGCTCATTTACACCTCGGGCACAACTGGCGAGCCCAAGGGTGTCATGCTCACCCACCGAAACCTCATGTCCCAGGTGGTGGCCGTGCGGCCCCTGTTTCCCATCACCGACAGGGACGTTTCCATGTCGTTTCTCCCCCTTTCCCACTCCTATGAGCGCACGGTGGACTACGTGTTCCTCCAGTACGGCGTGCAAATCAACTACGTGGAGTCCATTGAAAAGGTCCCCATGCAGCTGACGGAAATTCGCCCCACGATCATGGTTTCGGTGCCGAGGCTTTACGAGCGCTCCTACCTCAAGATCCTTTCCAAAATTCAGCAGGAAGGTGGGGCCAAGCGCCGCTTGTTCCACTGGGCCTTGGCCGTTGGCCGCAAGGTCAAGGAAGCGGAGTGGCGGGGGGAAAAGGCTTCGGCCTTTGCCCGCGGCCAGTACGCGGTGGCCAAGGCCAGGATTTTTTCCAAGGTGCTGGAGCGTCTTGGGGGCCGCTTGCGCTTCACGGTTTCCGGCGGCGCTCCCCTTTCCCGGGAGGTGGGCGAGTTTTTCGACATCATCGGCTTGCCCATCCTCCAGGGCTACGGCCTTACCGAGAGCTCGCCGGTGATCTCCGTTAACCGCTTGGACGCTAACCGCATTGGCTCCGCTGGTCAGCCCCTCCCCGGCGTGGAGGTGAGGATCGCCGAGGACGGTGAAATCCTGGCTCGGGGGCCGAACATCATGAAGGGCTACTGGAACAAGCCCGAGGCCACCGCCGAAGCCATTGACAAGGAAGGTTTCCTGCACACCGGCGACGTCGGCTACATCGACAGCGACGGCTACCTGTTCATTACCGATCGCAAGAAGGACCTCATCGTGACCTCCGGGGGCAAGAACGTGGCTCCGCAACCTATCGAAGGCAAGCTCGGGGCCACCGCTTACGTTGCTCAGGCGGTGGTCATTGGCGACCGCTACCCGTACCTCACGGCCCTCATCGTTCCCAACTTCGAAAACCTCGAAACCTACTTTGCGGAAAAGGGGATCAAGGGGCTCTCCCGCGAGGAAATGGCCGCGCATCCCGACACCGAGAAACTGGTGGCGGAAGCGGTCAAGAACGTGAACCTCGAGCTGGCCTCCCACGAGCGCATTCGGCGCTTTGCCTTGCTTTCCCGGGAGTTTTCTCTGGAGGCGGGCGAGCTCACCCCCACCATGAAGGTCCGGCGCCGGGTGGTAGCCGAGCGCTACCGCGACATCATCGAGGGCATGTACCTCAAGACCCAAAAGGCCTTCGATTTGGCGGCGGGAGAAGACTAGAGCCTTCCGCCTTCGCCCACCACCGCAAACAGCACGGGCAGGAAAAGCCCCGGGTGGAGGGACGGGAGCACGGCATCGGGTCCGGCGACCACCAAGCGGGTAGGCGGGTGGGTGTGTCCGGCCACGGCAATGGCCCTCGCCCCCCAAACCTTGGCGCACTCCACATCGGCAGGGGTGTCCCCGACGACGACCGTCCGCTCCGGCGGGAAGCTTTCCCCGAGCGCTTCCCGGGCCCGCTCCCAAGCCACGGGGAGAAGCTGGTTGCGGTCGGCATGGTCGGAGCCGTAGGCGCCCAGGGTAAAGAAATTCGCAATGCCCGCAAGCTCCAGCTTGTAGCGGGCGCCCTCCTCGATGTTTCCGGTCAAAAGCCCCGTCACGAGGCAACCGTTGCTCGCCAAAACCGGCAAGAGCTCACGAACTCCCGGCAAGAGGCGAACGTGGGATGGAAGGAGGGTTTCCCGGAGGGTTTGCCGGTAACGGGCGAGGATGGGCCCGACAGCCTCGTCCGGGAGACCGTCTCCGGGGGCCCTGGCCAAAAGCTCGGCCACGATTTGGGGGTCCGTGCGGCCGGCGGGGGAGTAACCCGAGGTGGGCGGATCGAATCCGAGGTACTGGCGGCATGCCGAAAGCAAAGCCGCGAACGCCTGTCCCTTTGTGGAAATCAAGGTTCCGTCAATGTCGAAAAGCACCAGCACCCGCACGGACCAAGTGTACCCGCCACGGGCCCCGACGGCACCGCCGGCAGCCCTTTGCCGGTGACCAGCGTTTGACAGCTTCCGCCTGGTGCTCGTAGCATTACGCCAGGAGGTTGGGCCTTGCTTACCGGTTTCAACACCGACATCGAGTACGAGGGCACCACGTACCACGTGCAAACGGAAGACCGGGGCGGGAAAAACCCCCTTATCGAGTCGCTCATTTATGTGGGAGGGGAGATTCTGGCCAGCCGGCGCACCGAGTACCGAAACCTCCTGGAAGCGGGGGCCGACGAGAACGCCATCCGCATGCTCATGGAGCGCCAGCACCGCGCCATCGTGGAAGCTATCCGCATGGGTCGCTTGGACCTCCTCACGCAGCCGGCGGCCAGCGACGAGGGGGACACGACGGTGGTTCGCCGCTCTCCCCTGGCCGCTGCCGTGCGCAAGGCCGAGCCTTCCCGCTCCCTCGATGAGGTCATTGCCCAGTGGCTGGAAGAGCAGCGCCGCGGTATGGCTTTGAAACTCGAGGTAGGGGGGACGGAAAAGCTTCTGGCGGGGCAGCCCTTCGCGATTACCGTACGGGCCGTAAACCAGGAAGACGGTACCGGCATCCCCGCCGCCGTGGAAGTGCGCTTCGTTTCCACGGCTACCAAGCCTTTGGTTCTCGCCAGCGGCGAAACCGATCCCCAAGGCCTGTTCCGGGCCCAAGGGGCGTTGCCAGCGCTCGACAGGGGAACGGCGATCCTGGTCGTGACGGCCCGCGCCGGAACCACTACGGCCGAGGCCAAATTTTTGGTAAACAAGAACTAGGACTCGAGGCGTCGGCGCAGGAACGCTTCCAGGCCGGCGCGGATGATGTGGGGGTTCTCCCGCAGGCGCCGCACCGAGTAAGGGTACCAGTGGGAGCCGAAGGGCACGTAGACCCGCAGCTTGTGCCCGCTTTTCACGATGATCCGGCGGAGGGCGGGGTCCACACCCAGCAGCATCTGAAACTCGAAGCGCTCCTTGGGAACCCCCATACGCGCCGCCAGCGCCAGGGTCTGCTCGATGAGCCATTCGTCGTGGGTGGCCACGGCCACGTACCCATTCCCCGCAAACAACGCCTCCAAGGCGTGGACGAAAGCCCAGCGAATGATTTCCGGCTCCTCGTAGGCAATGGCCCTGGGTTCCAGATAAATGCCCTTGCACAGCCGGACGTTGGTGCCTTCGCGGGCGAGGGCCACGGCATCCTCGAGGGTGCGGCGCAGCCTTGCCTGGAGCACCACGCCCACGTTGGCAAGCTCCTTGCGGAGGCTCCGGTACATGCGCAAGGTGGCGTCGGTGGTGGTGGCGTCTTCCATGTCAATGCGCACGAAGGTTCCGTGACGGGCCGCTTCCGCCACCACCTCCCTGAGGTTGGCCAGGGCTAGCTCTTCGGAGATCTTGAGGCCCATTTGCGTGGGTTTTACAGAAATGTTGGCGTCGAGGTTTTGGGCGACAATGGTGGCCAGCACCTCCCGGTAAGCCGCCACCGCTTGGGCCGCCAGCTCGGGGTTGGTGACGGCTTCTCCCAGCACGTCCACGGTGGCGCAGCACCCTTCCCGAACCAAGCGTTGGACAGTGGCCACGGCCTCTTCCAAGGTGTCCCCGGCCACGTACCGTTTTGCGAAAAAACGCACAACGAACTTGGGGGTCAGCGGTAAGGTGGTTTTCAAAAGGTTGTTGACGACGCTCATGGCTCACCTCTTGAGGCTTTTGGCAACGGCCAGGACCCAAACCTCCTGGGCGCCCCCGTGGCGCAGGGCCCGGGTACAGGCGGCGGCGGTGGCTCCCGTCGTCACCACGTCGTCCACCAGGACCACCCGCTCGGGAACCTTCGCCCGCGGCCGGAAGGCTTGGGCAACCCGCTCCTGGCGGGATTTGCGGCCCTTTCCCTTTTGGGTCCCCCACGCCACGCGCCGCAGGAGGTTTTTCCTGGGCCAAGGCGCCAGCCGCGCCAGCTCCCGTGCCAAGAGCTCGGCTTGGTTGTAGCCGCGCAGGAGGCGGCGGAAGGGGTGCATGGGCACGAAGGTCACCGTGGCGTTTTCCGGAAAACCCGCGTTTTGGGCCCCTTGCCAGAGGTAAGAGGCGAAAGGACGGGCCAACTCGTCCCCGCCGTTTTTGAGGGCCAGCACCAGCTCTCGGGCGGCGCCTTCGTAAGAAAAAACCGCGCAGAGGCGCCGCCATGGGGGCGGGGATGCTTGGCACGAAAGGCAGGGGGAAAGTTGCGAAAGCTCCCCGCACCAGGCACAGGTGGGACCGCCGATTTTTGGCAGAGTGGCCCAGCAACGCGGGCAAACGCCGGCCTTGGAAGCTACGGGAAGACTGGCCCGGCAGAGGCGGCAGCGGGCGGGGAGCAAGGCCTGAACCAGGGTTTCGGCCGCGTACCCCATGCCGGGCAAGTGTAGCAGCTTGCCTGTCGGGTTTTGCACCTTCGCGTATACTTGCGCCCCGGAGGCAACCATGGCGAGGGGGCGGCTTGCTTTTGGGCTTGCGTTGCTGGCGGCGAGCGCCTGGGGTCAAACCGTGTACCTGGGGGCTGGCGTGGGAGCGGTATGGGAGCGCCACGCACCGGTGGCCCCGGGGAAAGAATGGTTCCACAGCGACAGGACCGGCGAAAGCGCGTTTTTGGCACTGCCGGTGGAGGAGGGAACAGCGTTTCGCGTGGAAAGGGTTGACCTTCCCCGAGATGTGCGTTGGGGAGGGGGAAGGTGGGAGGCACGACTCGCTGGCTGGACGGCTGGGATCGACTACTTCTTGCCCGGGGTGTGGGGAAAAGCGCTGGTCGCTGGGGGTTTGGGGGCGTATCGCCTAGATCTGGCCGCTCGCACCCCACCCGAGGGGCTGGAGGACACGCGCTTTGGGTGGTACCTCAAGGTTGGGGAGTGGTTTTCCGTCACCAGACGCCTTACCTTTGCCGCCGAGGTGGCGTACCACCGCACCAACCACCGGGGCCAGCCACAGCTTCTCACCGCTTCGGGGTTATTGGTCCTCAAGTTTTAGCCCATGCCCCACGTCATTCTCTCCGGGTTCGCGGACCTGGCCAAAGCGTGGCAGGAGTTCCCCTCAGGCCCCTTTCGCCTGGGAAACGCCGTGGCGCGAATCGAGGGGCGCTTTATGAGCTCCTCCCAGCGGGAGCTGCTTTTGGAAGCGGTGGTGGTGGAATTTGGCCGGCCCCTGCACCCGGTGGTGCTGGTTTCCTACCGGCAGGAAGGCACAGCTGTCCACCTTTGGGACGTGGTGCGGGTCGAGCGTACCGAAGCCGTCAAGGCGTTGGTGGCGCTCGTAGCCCGCGAGCTTTTGGCTTTCGGTGCCGGCGGGCTGGTGACCACCAACTTGAAACCGGAGCTTTTGGGTTCCCTGGCTGGTGGGGCGGTCTCCGCCGAAAGGGGGTGAGCCGTGGTTGCCGGGGTCTTGGCTTTGATGCTTCTGGCTCCCCCGCCGTATCTGGCTAAGGAGCGCTTCCTGGCCGATGCCAGGGCGCTTTTGCCCCGGCACCAGGAGATTCCGAAAATGGCGGCGTTTGCCGCCGGGGTTTTCGTTCTCACCCGCACCGACCGCAAGCCGTCCTCATGGTTTGCCGACCACGCGCCTTCGGAGCTGGGGCGCTTCGAACCCCTCGGCCGCTACCAGGTGGGCAACGTGTTGGGGCTTGGCCTCTTCGCGTGGGGGGTGGGGGCCTCGAACCCCCGCCTTGCCAGTGCTGGGGTGGCGTTTGTGGAGGCCAACCTCTTCAGTTCCTTGGCCGTTTCGGGAATCCAGAAGCTCGCGGGGCGCCAGCGCCCCGGCTACCCCCACGCCGGGCAGTTCGGAAGGGGCGGCACGTCCTTTCCCTCGGCTCACGCCGCCCACGCCTTTGCAGCTGCCGGTGTGGCCTACACGGCTTTTCCCGAGTTTCGCTTTCGCTGGAGTTTTCCGCTTTTGGCCTCGGCCGTAGCCCTTTCGCGGGTTTCGGACCGCAAGCACTTTTTCGCCGACGTGGCCTTTTCGGCAGGCCTCGGGTGGTGGGTTGGCCACCGCCTGGGAGACTCGGCCCTGGGCTTGGGGCGGGTGCGGTGGGGCTTGGGGCCGCGAGGCGCGGTGTTGGCGGTGAGTTTACCCTAAGGTTGGCGTTTCAGGGCTCCTCCAAAGCGTGCTTGACCTCCTCGCCACGCTCCACCTGGAGGTTTTTGAGGTGGTCCTGGATCCCTTGGGTCACGGAGCCCGGGCTTTCCCCGGAAAGCACCGAGCGCGCGGTGGCCAGTTCCCGGCGTGCCCTTTGGCGCTGGGGGTCGGAAGCTTCGGGTCCGGCCTGGGCGAGGGCGAAGCAGGCGGCGCGGAGGGCCACCGCCAGGCGGTACTCGGGGGTTCCCGGCTGGCTTCCGGCAACCCACTGGGCGGCCAGGCGCGTTGTCTCCTCCAGCTCCCCAGCGGAGGGGGACGGCTCCGAAAGGAGCTGGGCGAGGCGCATCACCGCCCGCTGGGCCTCCTTCCAGTCCAACGGTTGTGGGGTTACCGAGGTCGCGGTTTCCATGCTCCAGCGGGAAACCGGCTGGAGCTGCCGCTGGGCCTGACGGGTGTAAAGCCAGAGGGCCACACCCAGAGCTACCACCAGGGCCAAAAGGGAAAACGCTCGCGCCATGACTCCCTCCACCCTTCAAGCCTACACCCCTGAGGTGTCCTCTGGACGGGACGAATCCGGGATCTGTGCAAGATGAGGGCCTAGCTTCAAGATGGCACGAAGCGTGCAAAAAGCGCAGATGGGAGGTGGCTCATGAAGCGACTGGCGTTTTTCTTGGGGCTTTTGGCGGTCACTGGAAGTGCCCGCGAGCTGACCTCGGTGTACGTCGTGCCTGCTGCCGCCAACACGTTGGGCCGCAACGGGACCGACTGGCACACGGACCTCACCCTGGTGAACCCTCACGACTTCACCCTTCCTATCGTGTTGCAGTTTTTGCCCACCGGGAGGGACAACAGCCAAGGGGTGCCGACCGTGACCTTCGACCTTTACCCTTACGAAACGCTGAACCTTTGGGACGTTCTCGGGCCCAAGGGTTTTGCCGCCCGGGGAAGCACCGGCGCCCTGCTGGTCGCTGCCGACAGCGACAAGGTTTCCTGCCCGTCCCAGTCGCCCCGCTGCGATTTCGTGGTTTTTTCCCGCACCTACACCGTTGGCCCGCTGCCGGGGGAGTTTGGCCAAGCCCTTCCCGGGTTTCCCGCTTCCTGGGGGATGGATTGGTCGGTGCTGGCCTACCTCCCCCAGGTTTCCCACGATGCCGACTTCCGGACCAACGTGGGGGTGGCAAGCCTCACCAACGCCTTTGTGGAAGTGGGTTACGACGTGCAAGCTCCCGACGGCCGAATTCTCAAGCGCGACAGCACGTTCATCGCCCCCTTTAGCCACGCCCAGTGGTCGCTGCCGACTTCCGTGACCGGTGGCAGCGTGGTCTTTTACCTCAAATCTGGCCCCCAGGACGCCATGGTGTTCCCCTACGCTTCGGTGGTGCAGCAAAAAACCGGAGACCCGGCCTACATCGAAGCCCACATGACCACCGTTGGGGTCTCGTCCCAGGGGATGGCCGTGCGTGCTTTGGCTTCCGGGTTGCGCTTCCCGCCGCGCCTGCCAGCGCCAAGCTTCCGTTTGCCGCGGTGAGCACCAGAAAAAAGGGGGGGGTTGGTAGAATCCCCCCATGCCGGCATCGGCTCGGGTGCTCGTGGTCGAAGATGACGCCTCGCTGGCAGCGGCTGAGGTGGAGCTTTTGCGGCAGGGACTTCCCGATGCCCAGGTCACGGCCGTCTATGATGGCCTTTCGGCCTGGGAGCACCTGCAAAGGGAGGGGGCCGATGTGGTGCTTTCCGATGTGGCGCTGCCAGGAATGGATGCCACCGAGCTTTTGCAGCGCATCCGCAGCCACGACGCCCTGGCCGCCACGGCGGTCATCCTGGTCACCGGGGTCATTTCCCCAGAGCAGTTTTTTTCGTTTTTGGATAACGGCGCCGACGATTGCTTGCTCAAGCCCATCCGCGGCGAAGAGCTGGTAGCGCGAGTGCGGGCAGCGCTCACCCGCGCAAGCCGCCATCGCCAGCTGGCGGAGCGGGCCAAGGAGCTGGAAGCCAAGTACGCGCGGGCCAGCGAGTTTCTGTCCTGGGTGTCCCACGACATCCGCACGCCCCTTTCGGCCCTCATGTCGGCGGCGCACGTTCTCAGGCGCTACGGCAAGCGCAAGCCCGAAGAGGTGGAACGGTTTGCCGAGGTCATTTACCGGGAAGGCCAGAGGCTCACCCGACTCATCAACAACCTTTTGGATTTGGCAAAAATTGACGCCGGGGAGGTGGAGTGGCACATTCAGGAAGTTCAGCTGTGCCACCTTCTGGAAAAGGTGCGCGAGGTTTTCGGTGCCCTGTGTGCCGACCGCTCGTTGCGGTTGGAGCTTCTGCCGTGCCGGGAAAGGACCGTAAGGGCAGACCCCGACCGCTTGACGCAAGTGATGACCAACTTGCTTTCCAACGCCATCAAGCATTCTCCCGAAGGCGGAACGGTGCGCCTGGCGGTGGAAGAGGCGTACACCCGCGTGCGCATTGCCGTGGAAGACCAGGGTCCCGGGGTGCCCGAGGGCATGGAGGAAGCGATCTTCGAGCGCTTCCGCCAGCTCGACCTTACCGACGAAAAGGCAGGAACGGGGCTGGGTCTTGCCATTTGCAAGGAAATCGTCACTCGATTTGGGGGGCGGATTTGGGTGGAGCGGTCGCCCCTGGGAGGGGCACGCTTCGTCGTTGAGCTACCAGCGGCGGCCGAGGGGTCAGGCGAGCATGGTCCAGTTCGATAACCAGTACCGCCAGGTCAAGCTGAAGGTCGTGTATTATGGCCCGGCCCTGGGGGGGAAGACCACCTGCCTGCAGTACATCCACCGGGTCACGGACCCCCAACGGCGCACCAAGCTCTACACCCTCAACACCGCCTCGGACCGCACGTTGTTTTTCGACCTTTTGGGCCTGGATTTGGGGCGTATCCGCGGCTATCGCTTGACACTGCAGCTCTTCACGGTGCCCGGCCAGGTCCAGTACAACACCACCCGGCGGGCGGTGCTTTCGGGGGCGGACGGGGTGGTTTTCGTCGCCGACTCCCAGGCCAGTCAAGCCCAGGCCAACGTGGAGTCCCTGAAAAACCTTCACGAAAACCTGCGGGCCAACGGTCTGGATCCCGAAACCATCCCCCTGGTGTTCCAGTACAACAAAAGGGATTTACCCAACGTCTTGCCCCGGGTGGAGCTCGACCGCCTCCTCAACCCCAAAGGTTACCCGGTGTTCGAAACTGTGGCCACCACGGGCCAAGGGGTGCTGGAAGCGTTTGCCGCCATTTGCGAGGCCACCGTGCTCTCGGTGGCCGATCGCCTGGGGATCACGGCCCAAGCCGATGCCCTCACTCGCTTGGTGGCCAACGTGCGAGCTGCCATGGCGCCCCTCATCCCCTCCAAGCCGCCCGAGGTGGAAGCTCCGGTGGTGATCCGCACGGCAGTCGAAGGGCAGTTGGGCCAGGAGGAGCTCATGGCCGAAGCGGTGCGGGCCAACGCCGCCATGGCCGACCTTTCGGCCCGCTTGGACCACCTCTCCACCCAGCTTTCCCGCCGCGTCCAGGAGCTTCAGGCGCTCTTGAGCTTTTCCCAGCTTCTCACCCAGGTGCGGGAACCCAGCGAAGCCACCACCGCCTTTTTCGAGCGTTTTCTGGTGGACATGCGCGTTACTGCCGGCAGCCTCATCCTGGAAAACCCCAAAGGGGAGCTGGTGGAGGTGTTGCGGCGGGGGCTGGCCGGGGAGCCCCTCATGCGCAAGACCCCGGAGGGGGAGCTCCCGGCCAGGGCCCTTTTGAACGGGCGGCAGGTCTACCGCCTGGAGCTTTCCGATTTGGCGCCCGGCCAGTTCCACGAACCCTGGATTGACGAGGCGAAGGGGCTCGGGTTCGAGCACTTCCTGGCTGTGCCTTTGGTTTCCCAGGACCGTGCTTGGGGTTTGGTCACCGCCTTCGGCGAAGCGAGCCGCGGCGCCTTCCAGGACGAGGACCTGGAGCTGGCCGCCATCATGGGGGCGGTGGGTGCCGTAGCCATTGCCAACGCCCGGGCGTGGCAGGCCCTAGAGCAAGTCAACCGGAACCTGGAGTCGCTGGTGGCGGCGCGGACGGCGGAGCTCCAGCAGGCCTTGGCTAAAGCTGAAAGCTTGGCTAAGGAGCTAGCGGCGAAAAACGAGGCTTTGGCCGAAGCCAACCGCAAGCTTTCGGAGCTGGACCGCCTCAAAGGCGAGCTCCTCCGGCGGGTGGCCCACGAGCTCAACACCCCGGTCACCGCCATCCAAACCGCGGCCCGCATCCTCAGCCGCTGGGACCAGGTCCCCAGGGAAAAGCTTGGCAATTTCGTCAACGTCGTTATGGACGAGTCGGCACGCCTGGCCGAGCTCATTGCCTCGGCGTTGCAGGCCGCCGCTTTGGGCTTGCCGGAAGAGCTGGGTACCAAGACGCGGGTCCCGGTTGCCGACCTTCTCAAGCAGGCCCTAGCACCCGTCAAGGGCGAAATGGCCGACCGGCAAATCAAAGCCACGGTGAAAGTGGCGGCAGGCCTCGAAAGCTTGGAGTGTTTTCCCGAGGCCTTGGTGGCGGCCCTCACGGCGCTTTTGAAAAACGCCGTGGAGTTCAACAAACCCCAGGGGAGCGTTGCCGTGACCGTTTTCCCCGTTCGCAAAGGTGGGCGGAGCTTCGTGGAGTTCAAGGTGGAGGACACGGGGATCGGCATTGCCGCTGAGGCGCTTCCCCACGTCACCGAGCCGTTCTTCCAAGGCGGCGAGCTGTTGACGGGGAAACCCAGAGGCTTGGGTTTAGGACTTTTGGTGGCCAAGAAAGTTGCCGAGCTGCACGGCGGCGATTTGGAGATTTCCTCGGTTTCGGGCCAGGGAACTACGGTGAGCCTGCGGGTGGCGGTGGGTTAAAGTGGCGGACATTCTGGTGGTAGACGACGAGCCGGCAATCCGGGAGACCCTCTCGTTCATCCTGGAAATGGAGGGGTTTTCCGTAGACGCGGCGGCCGACGGTGAGGAGGCCCTCGCTAAGGTACGGGAAACCCGCCCCAAGGTGGTGCTTTTGGACGTCATGATGCCCAAGAAGGACGGTTTTCACGTGTGCGAGGAAATCAAGGGTGACCCGGAAACGGCCGGCACCAGGGTCGTGATCCTCACGGCCATGGGGCAAGCGGCGGACCGGGCCCGCGCTCTGGCCTCGGGCGCCGATGCTTACGTTTCCAAGCCTTTCGACGAGGACGATCTCGTCGCGCTCCTGCGCCATCTCCTCGGGGGTGGGGGTCATGATTGAGGTGGCGGTCCTTTCGGCAACCCCTCACTTGCCCATTTACCAGGAGCTCGTCCGCGAGGGCGACAAGCTCGGCGTGACGGTGCACCTGTGGGATGCCATGCGCATGGTGGCGCGTCTGCCCGGTGGTGTGTTCCTGGAGGGTGAGCCGCTCCCCGTGACTAGCGTTCCGGTGTTTCTGCCGCGGGTGGGGAACTTCCGCCCGGAATCCACCCTTTCCCTGGTGGTGGGCTTGGAGCGCCTCGGGTGCGTGCCCTTCAACCGACCAGAAGCCATCCGCTTGGCTCGGGACCATTTCCGCACCATCGAGCGCCTTGCCTGCGCTGGCATCCCTCACCCCGTCACCGTGACTGGAAGCGACCCTGAGTGGCTTTCGCGGGCAGCCCACGAGTTGGGGTTTCCGGTGGTGGTCAAAAGCCGTCGCTCCCGCCAAGGCGTGGGGGTCATTCGCTGCGCGTCCTTGGCCGAGCTGGAGGCGGTGCTGGACGTGCTGTTCCGCCTGGGCGAGGAGGTGGTGCTCCAGCGCTTTTGCCCCCCGGGCGGGGAAAGCTTCCGGGTCTTGGTGCTGGGTGGGCGGGTTTTGGGTGTCACCCGGCACGTGGCCAAGGCGGGGGAGTTTCGCACCAACGCTGCCCGGGGTGGGGTGGTGGAGCCTTTTGCCGAGGACCCGGAGCTTACGCGCCTCGCCGTGGCGGCGGCGGCTGCCTGTGGTCTTTCCTTTTGTGGTGTGGACCTGTGGCGGGACGGGGAGATCCTGGTGGTGGGCGAGGTCAATCCCACCCCGGGGTGGAAGTTCTTTGCCCGGGCCACGGGCATTCCCGTGGCTCGGCACCTGGTGGAGGCCTTGGCGTTCGCCGCCGCGGGAGCCGAGGCGTGAACCCTTTTTCCCTTTCGGGGGAGGTGAAGCTCAAGCCGGGCAAAGAGGAGCCATGCCGCCGGCGCCACCCATGGATTTACCGCGGCGCCCTGGCTTCGCCCCTTCCCCCCGGGTACCGTCCGGTGGCGGTCCTTTCAGCGGCGGGAGATCCTCTTGGGATCGCCCTCCCGGCCGCCTCCGGAGGGTCTTTGGCGCTGCGGGTGGTGGCGTTTGACCCTGAGCCATGGAGCGCCCCGGTTTTACGCCGGCGACTGGTGCGGGCGTGGGAGCTGCGGGCGTTCGTTCGCCAGCACGCCGAAGCCTACCGCCTCCTCAACGCCGAAGGTGACGGCGTCCCGGGCCTCGTCGCCGACCTTTACGGTTCTTACCTGGTTTTCGAGCTTTACGAGCCGGCATGGGAGGCGTATCTGGATTTCCTGGTGGCCGAAGGGGCCAGGCTTTCAGGGGCGCAGTCGGTGCTGGTTCGGCGGGTGTGGCAAAAAGGGGTGGAGGTTCGCAGGGGCGCGGCACCGCGCGGACCCGTGGCGGTGCGGGAGCACAACTGGTGGCTCGTGGCGGATTTGGAAACGGGCCAGAAAACCGGGCTTTTCTTGGATCAGCGAGAAAACCGTTGGCTTGTCTTCCAGCACGCGGGTGCTGCCCGGGTCCTGAACCTCTTCGCGTACTCCGGAGGGTTTGCCGTGGCTGCCCGTCGCGGAGGCGCTCGCCAGGTGGTCAACGTGGAAAGCTCGGGCAAAGCCCTGGCTCTGGCCCGGCGGACCTACGAGGCCAACGGCCTGGCCCCGGAAGAGTCGGAGTTCGTGCAGGGGGACGCTTTCGAGGTTGCCCGCAGCCTCGTGCGCCGGGGCGAGAAGTTCGACTGGGTGGTGGTGGACCCACCAGCCTTTGTGAAATCCCCAGCTCATCAGGAACGGGGCCTTGGCGGGTACCGCGACATCAACCTCCAAGCTTTGAAGCTGGTGCGGGAAGGGGGGTTCCTCCTCACCTGCTCCTGCTCGGCCCGGGTGAGTGTGGAGCAGTTGGAAGGGGCGCTCCTCTCGGCTGCCTTGGACGCCGGGCGGGAGGTGCGGGTCCTCGAGCGTCGGGGCGCGGGCCCGGACCACCCGGTGCCGCTCCCCTGTCCCGAGGCCCGCCATCTCAAGGCCCTGTGGTGCGCGGTTTTCTAGCCGTGCTTGACAGCTCCGGGGCCCTGTTTTAGATTTTTCGGCGGTGGGAAGCCACCGGCGAGCGGGCATAACTCAGCTGGTAGAGTGTCAGCTTCCCAAGCTGAAAGTCGCGGGTTCGAATCCCGTTGCCCGCTCCAGCTTCGGAGGTTTGCGTGGCCGGCCTCGCTCGCGAGCATGCCCATGAAAAAACCCCCAGCTCCGTGACCGTGGTGGCCCGGGAGTCGCGCCTCAAAGGCGAGCTCACAGGTACGGCCGGGGTGAGGATCGAAGGCGCGCTGGAGGGCAACATCACCGTGGACGGACCAGTGGAGGTTGCCGAGGGCGCCAAAGTCCACGGCGAAATTCAAGGCCGCACGGTGAGGATTGCCGGGGAAGTTGTGGGGAACGTGAGAGCCCTCCAACTGGTGGAGCTCCAAGCCTCGGCTTCGGTCAAGGGGGATCTGCACACCACCTCCCTCCACGTGGTCGAGGGCGCCCATCTGGAAGGCCAGGTACACATGGAGTCCAAGCCGGCACCGCCGCCGCCACGCCCCAAGTCTTGAATTCACGATAACTTGCCTGTTGCCTCCGACCCTTGAGGTGGGTGTATACTGGTGAGCGGAGGTGCGAGGATGGCCGCCGAAGCGTCCGCCGAAGTGGAGATCTTTGGGCGGCGCTACCGCCTGCGCTCCACCCACGAAGGCAGCGACGTGGAGAAGCTCGCTGCCTTCGTGGACCGGCGCATGCGGCAGCTGGCCCAACTTCTCCCGCAGGTGGATGCGGGGAAGCTGGCCGTCTTGGCAGCTTTGAACATCGCGGAAGAGCTCTTCCGCGAACAAGAAACGGATCCTGGTACGCGGACCGAGAAGGTTCGGGAGCGTGTGGAAGGGTTGATCGCGAAGATCGAGGCTGCTTTGGAGGGAGCATGAAGCCCCCGGCGGCAAAGATGGAGGCCCCTGCGCGGCAAGTGATGAGCGAAACTATCCTTGGACCAACACCTATTTGCGGGGTGCCGGGTCCCACCACCCCGATCGAGCCATGCGGCGAGTGACGGATGGCGGGTAGGCGCCCAACCTGTGGCGTACAGGTTCAAATAGGATTGCTCACACGGCCGTTGCGGGGGCCAAATTTGCGCTAAGCCTGCCCTCGCGCGTCCCCCCGCGTGCCTATCGATCCTTGAAAGGGGGGCATTATGGCTTCCACGGTGATCCTGGCTTTGGGGGGGATCCTGATCGTTGCCGGCGTGGTGGTGCTGTCGGTGGCCCTCCGGCTCAGGAAAAAGGCCGAGGCGAGGGAGCGGGAGGCCGAGGAGCTGGCGCGCAAAGTGCTGGCGGCTGCGGAGCACGAGGCCGAGCAAAAGATACGTGACGCGCACATCAAGGCCCGGGAAAAGCTCCTGGCGGCCCGCGCCGAGTTTGAACGCGAGACCCGCTTCGTTCGCGACGACCTGGCGGGGCTCGAACGGCGCCTTTCGGAAAAAAAGCGGGAGCTCGAGGAAAAGGCCCGGCTTTTGGAGGGGAAGGAAGCCGAGCTGGCAGCCCGGGAGGAGCAGCTGGCTACTCGCGAAACCCAAATTTCCCTCCAGGAGGATTCGGTAGCGGCCATGGTCGCCGAAGCCCGTAGCCAGCTGGAGCGGGTTGCGGGACTAACCTCCGAACAGGCCAAGCAGGAGCTCATGAAGACCATGGAAAACGAGGCGCGGATGGAAGCCGCCAAACTCATCCGCCGCATCGACGAGGAAGCCCAGCAGGAAGCCAACAACCGGGCCCGCAAGGTCATCGCCACCGCCATCCAGCGGCTGGCGGCGGAGTACGTGGCCGAAAGCACGGTGGCGGTAGTGGACTTGCCCAACGACGAGATGAAGGGGCGCATCATCGGTCGGGAAGGGCGCAACATCCGGGCTTTGGAGGCCGCCACTGGCGTGGACCTCATCGTGGACGACACCCCAGGTGCCGTGACCATTTCGTGCTTCGATCCCCTGCGCCGGGAGGTGGCCCGCTTGGCCCTCGAGCGCCTCATGGCCGACGGCCGCATCCACCCGGCGCGCATCGAGGAGGTGGTGGCCAAGGTCCAAGGGGAGCTGGAGGAAAAGATCTTTCGAGACGGGGAAGCAGCGGCCATGGAAATGGGGTTCCCGGACCTTCACCCGGAACTCATGAAGCTTTTGGGGCGCCTCCAGTACCGCACCTCCTACGGTCAAAACATCCTGGCCCACTCCAAGGAGGTGGCCCGCATCGCCGCCCATTTGGCGGAGGAGCTGGGCGCCAACGTCAAGGTGGCCAAGCGCGCGGCGCTTCTCCACGACATTGGCAAGGCCGTGGATCGGGAAATGGAGGGCACGCACCTCACCATTGGCCGGGACCTCTTGCGCCAGTACGGGGAAAGCGAGGAGGTCATCCACGCCATGGAGTGCCACCACGGTGATGTGGATCCGCGAACGCTGGAGGCCATCATCGTCACCGCTGCCGACGCCATTTCCGCCGCCCGCCCCGGGGCTCGTCGCGAGATTCTGGAGAACTACCTCAAGCGGCTGGCGCAGCTGGAAGCCATTGCGAGCGAGTTTTCGGGGGTGCAAAAGGCCTACGCCATCCAGGCCGGGCGGGAGCTGCGCATCATCGTGGAAGCCGAGCGCATTTCCGACGACGAAGCGGTGTGGCTTTCCCGGGACATTGCCAAGCGCATCGAAAAGGAGCTTACCTACCCGGGGCAAATCAAGGTGACGGTGATCCGCGAAACCCGAGCCGTGGAATATGCCAGGTAGGGGCGGCCCTTGTGGCCGCCCATTTTTCCGGCCCTTGTGGCCGCCCTTTATGCACCCGCCTTTCGGTACAGGTCCAAGAGCTCTTTGCTCAGGGTTTGGGGGGTGAGGGTGGCGGTGCGCTGGCGAGCCTTTTGAGCCGCCTTTTGCCGAAGCTCGGGGTGTCGTTGCCATCGGAGGAGGAGGTTGGCGAGAGCGGCGGCATCCCCTCGGGGCCAAAGCTCCCCGGTTTCGCCAGGCACCACGAGATCACGGATCCCCGGAACGTCGACGGCCAGGGAGGGGACCCCGCAGCCGGCCGCTTCCGCCACCGCGCGGTGGGCCCAGTCCGAGCCCGGCTCGGGAAACACGAAGACGTCCATGGCGTTGTACAGGCGCTCGAGCCCTTCCTCGTGGTAACCGGGAAACACCACCCGGCTGGCAATGCCAAGCTTTCCGGCAAGCTTTTCCAAGCGGGGCAGGTACGGACCCTTGCCCACGATGATCCCCCAAGCTTTCGGGACCGCGCTCAGAGCCAAAAGCAGGAGATCTTGCCCCCGGCCAGCGTCCAGCTTGCCCACGGTTCCGGCCACAAAAGCCTCCTCGGGTATGCCGAGCTTGGCTCGCAGGGCGCCACGGTTGGCGAGAGGCTGGAAGCGGCTTTCCAGGGCCAGGGGCAGCCAGCGGATGCAGGCCCGAGGGGCAAGCTTCCTGGCAGCCGCTTCCATTTCCGTGTGGGCAAGCCCGACGGCTCGGACGGCCCGGAAGAGCAGGCGGTGGTACGGGTCCGGCCGCAGATGGCCGGGGTGGTGCACGGAGCGGGCCAAAAGCGGCTTTCGGGTAAACCCGCGGCACGCCCACCAGGCGAGGAGGTGGTCGTGGGGGAGATGGGTGTGGACCACGTCGGCGCCGTCCAGAAGCGCCCGAAGCCGAAGCAAGACGCGGCGCACGGCTGGCCAAGAGCGCTCCTTTTCCAGGATCGGGTGGGCCCAGGGGACACCGGCGAGCCTCTGCTCGAGGTTGCGGCCCGGCCGGAAGACGAAGTGAGCCTCAAGGCCAGCCTCCCGCAAGGCTTCCACGGCTTGGAGGGCGGTGGCGGCAGCGCCCGTCCAGCGGTCGGCGGCAACGACATGGATCACGCGCACCCGCAGATGATGCCCTATGCTCCTTTCAGCGACAACGGGTGCTAGCATCGGCACGGAGGTGACCATGGCTTTGGATCGGGAGCTTTTGGAGCTGCTCATTTGCCCCTCCTGCCAGGGGGAGCTGGAGGTGGTGGCTTTGGAACCGGACGTGTGCGCCCTTTTGGTGGCGCGCTACCGCGAGAAGTTTCGGGACGAAGAGCCAGTGGTGGAGCAAGGGCTGCGGTGCACCGGGTGTGGGCTGACGTACCCGGTGGTGTCCGACATCCCCGTGATGCTGGTGGAGGAAGCCCTCCCCGCCGCCTCGTGCTGAGCGGTGACGGCCAAGGATTGGGCGGCGGTGCTCTTTTCGGTGGGGGCGGCTTTCTCGTCCCGGCTGGGGGTGGCCAACCCTCTGTTGGTGGCCGCAGCGGTCGCCGCCTCCTTGGCGTTTCGCCGCGGCCAACTCGGAAAGCCGCGCTGGCCGCTTGCCGCCCCGCTGGGAATTTTTGGCCTCGCCTCGGTGCTTTCGGCATTCTTTTCCGTGGACCCCGTGACCTCAGCGCGGCAGCTCCCGCGGCTGCTCGTGTTCTTGCTCGTACCTCTGGCTGCTAACCTCATGACCGAGCGGGCGTGGCGGGTGCTGGGGTGGGGCTTAGGGGCCATGACGCTGGTTTTCGCTCTGTGGGGTTTTTGGCAGTACGCCCACGGTTACGACACCCTGGCACTGCGGATCCGCGGGCCCCTTTCCCACTACATGACCTACGCCGGCTGGCTCCTGGTGGCTTCATGCCTGCTTCTGGGCTTGGGTTTGCTTTCCCCGCACCGGATCCACCGCTTGTGGTTGGTCCCAGTGGCGTTGGCGCTGGTGGCTCTGTTCCTTTCCTACACCCGGAACTCTTGGGTAGGCCTGGGGGTGGGGGTGTTGGTCCTCGCTGCCTGCTGGCGCCGGCGCCTCCTGTGGCTGTACCCGGTGCTCTTGGTCGCGGTGGTGGTTTTTTTCCCTTCCGAGGTTCGCCACCGGATCGTATCCACCCTGGATTTGCGTCAGCCAGCGAACTTCGATCGCCTGTGCATGGTTTACTCCGGCCTGCAAATGGTTCGCGACCGCCCCCTTACCGGCGTGGGCCTGGACATGGTGCCCAAGATGTACCCCCTTTACCGGCGTGACGATGCCCCTCGCTACCGGGTTCCGCACCTTCACAACAACCTCTTGCAAATTGCCGCTGAACGCGGGGTCGTGGCCCTCGCGGCGTACCTCTGGCTCATAGCCGCCTTTGCCGCCCGTTGCTGGCGGGCGCTTCCTCGGCTTTCAGGGCTTTCCCGGGCCGCGGTGGCCGCGTCCCTTTCGGCGGTGGCGGCGGTAAGCTTCGCCGGGCTTTTCGAGTACAACTTTTGGGATGCGGAAATCCAGTACCTCACCCTGGTGGTGATGGGTGGCGCGGTGGGGTTCGCGGAGGGGTCGTGAAGGTTTTTCAGGTATCGGAGCTCATTGCCGCCATCAACGGTCAGCTTTCGGCTTTTGGCGAGGTGTGGGTGCGGGGGGAGCTTTCCGGCGTCAAGGTTGCGGCTTCCGGGCATCGTTACTTCACCTTGAAGGATGGCGAAGGGCAACTCGCGTGCGCCATGTGGGCGTCCCGCGCCGATCGGCTGCGCTTCAAGCTCACCGACGGTCTTGCCGTGCTGGTGCGGGGGACGCTCGAGGTTTACCCCCAGCGCGGCAGCCTCCAGCTCATCGTTCAGGAGGTGGTGCCCGAGGGTTTGGGAGAGCTGCAGCTGGCGTTCCAGCAGCTCAAGGCCAAGCTGGAAGCGGAGGGGCTCTTTGCTTTGGAGCGCAAGCGCCCCATGCCGGAGCTTCCCCAGCGCATTGGGCTCGTCACCTCCCCTCATGGGGCAGCGGTGCGGGACGTGCTCAAGGTGCTTTCCCGCTGGCCGCACCTTTCGGTGCTCCTTTACCCCGTTCGTGTGCAGGGGAAAGGGGCGGAAGGGGAAATCGCCCGCGCCATCCGGTATTTGGGGAAGCTCGGACGCCTGGACGTGATCCTGGTGGTGCGGGGCGGGGGATCCCTCGAGGACCTGTGGGCCTTCAACGAAGAGGTGGTGGCCCGAGCCATTGCCGCCTCGCCAATCCCGGTGATTTCCGGTGTTGGCCACGAGGTGGACTTCACCATTGCCGATTTTGCCGCCGACATTCGCGCGGCCACCCCAACCCAGGCCGCCGAGCTGGTGGTGGCGCAGCTGGAGCGCCAGGCGCGGCGGGTGGAGGAGGCGTTTCGCCATCTGCACCTGGCCTGGCAACGGAGCTTCGTCCGCTGGCAAAACCGCCTGGCCCTTTTGGCGGGAAGTCGAGGTTTGGCCCTTTTTCCAGCCCGCCTTCGCCAGGCCCGGGCAGCGGTGGAGCGGGCGCGCCTGTTGCCGCAGCTCCTCCGTGGCTTGGTCATGCGCCGCCAGCGGGAGCTCCAGCACGCAGGCGCGCGCCTTTTTTCCTGGCCCGTGCGCTTCGGGGCGGCAAGGCGCCGACAACTCGTGGCAGGACAGGAAGCCATGCTCCGGGAAAGGCTCAAGGCGCTGGTCTTTCGCCGGCGCTTGGAGCTTTCGGGCAAGCTACGGGCTCTCGAAGCGTTGTCGCCGAAAGCGGTCCTGAAGCGGGGCTACTCCATCACCACTCGCGACGGGGACCCCCGGCCCCTCCGACGGGCGACCGAGGTTGCTGCCGGGGAAAGGCTCGTGACGGTTCTAGCCGAAGGCTTAGTGCGGTCGCTGGTGGTTGGCCGCCAAACGAGCCGGCAGGAGCCGTTGTTTTCCCCTGGGGAGGATGAGGCATGAGCAAGGAAAGCTTCGAGCAAAGCCTTTCGGAACTCGAGACCATCGTTTCCAAGTTGGAAGACGAAACCGTGCCGCTGGAAGAAGCCCTCAAGCTCTTCGAGCGGGGAATCAAGTTGGCCCGTAAGCTCAAGGCCCAGCTTTCGGCCGTGGAGCGGCGGGTGGAGCAGCTTTTGGCGGAAGCGGAGGAGGGGGAGGAACCGCCCACGGCCCCCTTTGCGGTGGAGGGGGAAGGTGATTGAGGCTTTTTTGGAAGCGGAGCGGCGGCACATTGACCAGGCCCTTTCGACCCTCTTGCCGCCGGAAGACGCGTGGCCCCAGGACCTCCACCGCGCCATGCGCTACGCGGTGCTGGCCGGGGGAAAGCGCCTGCGCCCCATCCTGTTTCGGCTGGGCCACGCCTTGGCAGGCGGCAACGCTGACGACGTGCTCGAAGCTTCCTGTGGGGTGGAGCTCATCCACACCTACTCCCTCGTTCACGACGACCTTCCCGCTATGGACAACGACACCTTGCGCCGGGGCAAGCCCACGGTGCACGTGGTCTTCGGCGAGGCTTTGGCCATCCTTGCCGGCGATACGCTGCTCACGGAGGGGTTTCGGATCTTGGCCTCGTACCCGGAAGGGCAGGGCTGGGCGGCACGGCGGGCCGAGGTTTGCAGGGTTGTGGCCGAAGCCGTGGGCTCGGTTGGTATGGCGGGGGGGCAGGTGGAGGACCTGGCCGCCTCTGGGGCGCCGCCCGACCCCGAGCGTTTGGCCCGCATTCACGAAGCAAAAACCGCGCGCTTTCTGGCCGCGTGCTTGGCTTGCGGGGCGGTTTTGGCCAACGCGCCCGAAGCCTTCGTTTCCGAGTTGGAACGTTTTGGCCTGCGGCTGGGGCTGGCGTTCCAAATTGCCGATGACATCCTGGACGTCACCGCCACCCCGGAAGAGCTGGGAAAGAGCCCCGGAAAGGATCACGCGCAGGAAAAGCTCACGTACCCGCGGGTCTTCGGCCTCGAGGAAAGCCGTGCCCACCTTGGTCGGCTGGCGGCAGAGCTGGCGGCAGAGGCGCGCCGCCTTGACCCGCAGGGGCTTTTAGGGGAGCTCGTGGGGTTTGTCTGTGGCCGGCGGGGGTGAAAGGGCGGTGTTTTTGGGACTTAAGCTTTGGCCAAGGTAAGGCTCGACGCGCTTTTGGTGCAAAAGGGGCTTGCCCCCACCCGGCAGAAGGCTCAAGGCCTCATCCTGGCCGGCCGGGTACGGGTGGGGGGGCAGGTGGTGGACAAGCCGGGAAAGGCGGTCCCCGAGGATGCCGAGGTGAGCGTCGAGGCTCCGGAGCACCCTTGGGTTTCCCGGGGCGGGGTCAAGCTCGCCGGCGCCCTCGACGCCTTTGGTCTTTCCCCGCAAGGCTTGCGCTGCCTGGATGTAGGCGCCTCCACGGGGGGCTTTACCCACGTGCTCTTGGCCCGGGGTGCCCGGGAGGTGGTGGCTGTGGACGTGGGGCGCGGGCAGCTTTCCTGGCCGTTGCGGCAGGATCCGCGAGTGCGGGTGGTGGAGGGGGTGAACGCGCGCTTTTTGCGCCCGGAACAGGTCGGACCGCCCTTCGACCTCATCACCGTGGACGTTTCGTTCATCTCCCTGCACTTGGTGCTTGGGGCCCTAGTGCCTCTCCTGTCGCCAGGGGGGTACCTCGTGGCGTTGGTGAAGCCGCAGTTCGAGGTGGGCCGGGGAAAGGTGGGCAAGGGCGGCGTGGTGCGGGACCCAGAAGCCCGGGAACGGGCCATCGTTTCGGTCATTGCCGCGGCCTCGGCGCAAGGCTTACGCCTTCTGGCTCGTTGTCCCTCACCTCTCCCCGGCCCCGCCGGCAACCTGGAGGAGTTCCTGCTTTTGATACGATAGCCAGAGGCCCATACTTTGTCTTGGGTGCGACTGAAAGACTCCGGGCTTTTTTCTTGAGGAGGTGTCCATGAAGGCTTTCAAGGAATTCCGCGAGTTTGCCATCAAGGGGAACATGGTGGATATGGCCGTCGGCTTCATTCTCGGTGCCGCGTTTGGAAAAATAGTTTCGTCGCTAGTGGAAAATGTCCTGATGCCGCCCATCGGCTTGCTGGTAGGAGGGACGAACGTTTCGGACCTCGCCATCACCCTCAGGGCAGCGAACGGCGCCAGGCCAGCAGTGCTTTGGCGCTATGGTGCCTTCCTTCAGAACCTGATGGATTTCCTTTTGGTGACCATCGCCCTGTTTTTGGTGGTGAAAGCAGTGAGCGCATGGCGGCGACAAAGGGAGAAGGGGGAAGAAGGTGGCGCCACGCCGCCGGCCGGTCCACTGCAGCCCACTCTGGAGGAACAGCTGTTGACCGAAATTCGCGATTTGCTCAAGGCGCAGCAAGGATAAAAGCCAGCCATCCAGCTCCTGGGCGTGTTGGGATAAGGTTTTTGACAGCTCGAACAGGTCAGTCCGGCTTTTTCCATAGTTCCTCCCGCGTTTCTCAAAAAAGGGTGGGTTTCGCTGAGGCTAGGCCCACGCTGGCGTCGCTCTTCCCTCGCAGCTGTCGCCCTGCGCGGCGCTCTCGCCCTCTTCCTATTCCCGAAGCGTCTCAGCTCGGGGGGCGGGGGACAGAAGTTTTGGGTCCCGCGGGCCTCGTCACTCTTTGCCTTTGACGACCACGTGGATCCCCGAGCCTTCCAGGAGCTTGGCAAACTTTTTGGCATCCACCTCGTCCCCGACGATGCTGCCGTAGTGCATGGGAACCGCCACCTTGGGCTTGATGCTCCTGGCCGCTTCCGCGGCTTCGCTGGCGGTCATGACGTAGGTTCCGGAAACCGGAAGCAGTGCCACGTCGGGGGCGAGGTTGGCCATTTCCGGGATGAAGTCGGTGTCGCCCGCGTGGTAGTAGGTGACGCCACCGACGGTGAAGAGATACCCCAAACCGCCGTAAGCCTTGGGGTGGAACGGCTTTTGCAAGTTGTACGCGGGCACGGCCTTTACGGTTACCCCGGCAAAGGTCTTGCTTTCGCCAGCCGCCATGACCTCTACCCCCGAAAGCTTCTTGGCCACAGACGCCGGGCCCACGATGACCGTGTCGTTTTTGCGAATCTTGGCCACGTCTTCGGGGGAGCAGTGGTCGAAGTGGTCGTGGGTGATGAGGATGAGGTCAGCCTTGGGGAGGCCCTCCCGTAGCTTGAAGGGGTCCACGTACACCACCGGGGGGCCATCCACGCGGAAGCAGTCGTGTCCCAGCCAGTGAAGTTTTTCCACCATGCTCACCTCCTTGCCGTTTCCGGCAAACACCGCCAGCAAAAAGACGCTGAGAAACATAGGTGCCTCCTTCACAACGCATCGGCGCGGGTGGAAATGGGCCCGCGGTAGTTGCGGGAAAGCCGCACCTGCGCCACGTAGGGTCCGAAACCCTTGTAGGTTTCCTTGATGCGGGTGAGGGCGTTGGAGCGCCAGTCCACATAAGGGTTGTCAATTTGCACCGGGTCGAGGCAACCGGCCAGGACCACCTTGGAGCTGGCACCAAAACGGCTCATGAGGGTTTTCGCCAAATGCCGGTCGCCGTTTTGCAGCTCGTCCACCAGCACCAGGGAGTCCTCGATGTCCAGGCCGCGGAGGAACGAGGTGGAAAGCAAGGTCAGCCTCCCGGAGGCTTCCAAATCCTGGAGGAAATCGCGGCCGTTGGTTGCAGAGACCGAGCGGATGGCCTGGAAGAAGGGCTCGAGCCAGGGCGAAAGCTTGGTGTCGTGGTCCCCCGGCAGGTACCCCATTTCGAAGTGGCTCGCCGAGTGTTCCGGGCGCAGGAGGATGAGGCCGTTGGGGTAAAGGGGCGGCGGGAGGACCCCGGGGCTTTTTACCCGGAAATTGGTGGGCTGGCCCAAGAGGAGGTACAAAGCGGCCACCACCATGAGCCGGGTTTTCCCTGAACCTGCTGGCCCGTCCAGGACCACGAGCTGCACTTCGGGGTCGAGGAGGAACTCCAAAGCCAAAAGCTGGCGGGGGTCGGCAGGGGTGAACCCCAAGATCGTGCGAGGGACCAGTTCGCTGCGGCGGGAGTCCCAGTACTGGGCGAAGCGCAGCTCCTGGGCTTTTTCGCCGCTTTCGTTCAGGCGCAGGGTGAGGGTTCCCTGGGGGAGGTGCAGCACCACCCCGAGGTTGGGAAGAGGCTCCGCAACCAGGTCACGGAGGGCTGCCACCGGCAAGGAGCGCTCCCGGGGCGGGCCGCTGGCCAGGAACTCCTCCCAAAGGGCAGCGTCGCCTTCCCCTTCCACCACCCCGCAAAAGAGGTCTTCGGGGCTTTTGAGGGCAACTTTCCCGTACCGCAAGGGCTCGGCGGGGATCCCCCGGGCATCACACGTCAACAGCATGTTGGAATCCTCAGAAATGAGCACCACACGGAAGGTGCCGGCCCCGCCGGCGAGTCGGGCAATGCGCTCGGCAGAGGCGACGATGACGCTGTCGCCGTTGCCGTTTTCGGAAACCGCGGCCGGTGGTGGCTCCCACGCCAGCACACCGCCGCTGGGGGTGGTGGGCAAGCTGGAAAAAGGCACCTTGCCGGTAAGGACCGGGGTCGGGTCGGGGTGAATGCGGGAATCGTTGCGCAAGGCCAAGATCTTGCGTACCGCGGCCCTGGCCGCCGCTTTCACGCCCTCGGATTTGTGGCGACTTCCTTGCAGGTGGGCCAACTCCCGCAGCACCTGCTGGAGGAGGATCACCATGTTGCCCGGGGAAAGGAGGCGCTCGAGACAGTCCGGGTTTTCCACCAGGGCGGAGGTGTCGGGGATGTACACGTCAACGGGCTTCATGGACAACCTCATGCTACCATGGAGCAGAGAAAGGGGGTACCCATGGCCCGTTGGATGGTTTCGCTGCTTCTGGCAAGCTTTTTGTTGCCGCTTGCTGCGGGGGCGGAAGTGGTGGCCTTGCAACTGGAGCGCAAAGGCGTCAAGAAGCCGGAGCAAATGCTGTACGGGATCGAGGTGACCTCCGGCAAGGTGGTTTGGGAGCACCGCTTCGGGGAGGAGGTCAACTTCGCCGAAAAGGTCAAGGGTGGGCTTCTGGTGGGCTGCGACGACGGCACCTTGAGCCTTCTCGAGCCGGCCAGCGGCGAGGTCCTCTGGACCGTGAAGCTGGGCGAAAAAGACGAAAAGGTCAACACCTTCCGCGGCGAGTTCTCCGGTGGGTATCTGGTTTCCTTCCACAACGAGGTGCTGTGGTTCGTTTCGCCCAGGGGTGAGCTGGTCTGGACGTTGCGTTAGCGCGGCGAGCGCTGGGGGGAGGTCAAAAGGCAAGCCAGGTAGCCGTCGCGGTGCCGGAGGTGATCCAGGGGGAGCATGGCACCTGCCGATTTGCGACGCAGAGCTTGGTAGAGCTTGGCCAACTCTTCGCGGTTGCGGAAAAGCCAGGCCTCGAACGGCTCCCCTTCCTCGAGACCGGGAGGCATAAGCGGCACCCGAAATGCCCCGTGAAGGGCGTCGGTTTCCTCGTACCACAGCCCGAGGTACCAGGCGCGGCGGCCATCGTCTTCCAAACACGAGGCCACGCAAAGGCGTGGGTCCGGTTCGTCCCTGACGGTAGCCGCAAGTCCTTCGACCTGCGCGCCCAGGGTACGGAGGGTCTTGAGGATGGGGGTGCCCGGGGGAAGCATGGAGAGTCCCGGCGGGGCTTCCTCCCACGCCACCATCTCGTAGAGGGGGAAGGGCTCCAATCCCTTGAGGTGGGTGACGCCCAAAAAACGGAGACCCGCCCACGGACCCCCGTCGGGGTGAGTCATCACCACGAGCCACTTTTGACCCCAAGCTTCGACCTCTCCCACCCGGGGGTTCGTCCATTCCAGCTCCAGCTCCCGGAGGAACGCCTCGGTGAGCACCGTTCCCAGGTTTTGAAGCTCCCCGTTTTCCAAAAGGTAGGCGCCGTAGGGGCGGCTTTCCCTTAAGCGTTCGGGGCTTGTCCGGTGCCGCACCGGCTCGAGAAACTCCAAGACCTGGTGGAGGTCGTAGCCCCGGGCTACCAGAAAGTCGGCGATTTCCTCCACCTCCTTGGAGCTCTTGCCGGTGGTGAGCCGGGAAAGCTCCACCAACCCCTGGCCAAAAAACTCGAAGCTCGCCTTCGCTCCCCCCACCATGGGGAGGAGGTGGTACGTGCCCACGTTGAGCGCCATTCGCAAACCGCGGTCGAAGGGACACCCCTGTTCGCGCAAGCTCTCGTACACGAGCCTCCCGCGAACCGCAGCTTGAAACACTGCCTTGGCACTTCGGGACGAATAGAAGGCCCCATCACCCAGAAACTTTTCCAGGCGCAAGCGGTACTCGCTGCGGATTTGCTCCCATGCGTGCTGGAACCGCAGCATGAAGCGCAAGCCCGAAAGCTCCGCCCGCAAACCGAAACGCCGGAGCTCCTCGAGGATGCGGGTGAACTCCACCAGGTCGTAGACCAGGCCGTAGCGGCGAACGGCCGAGGGCACCACCGTGGGCGAAGTGAAGTCCATGGCCCGTACCGAGGGGGAAAGGCGCACGAGCTGGCTGCCGCTTTTGGCCACCAGGCGCGAGCCGTGGCTCGCCACAGGCAGGATTCGCGCCGAAAGCGCCGACACTACCTCGAAGCGCCGGAAGCGCCCTCCCAGGTCCTCCAGGAGGGCAAAGAGCTCGGCGGAGAACCTTGGGGTCGCGGGGTGGCGCCACACGGAAAGGAGGCGCAAGGTGGGAAGGTGAAAGAGGAGGTCCCGGGAGGGGAGGGACGGGGCTTCGGGGTCCAAAAGCGCGAGGGTTTCCACAAAGCCGGGATCTTTCTGGCGGAGGGTGTCCAGGCCCTCGGTTTTCTCCGCCAGCACCTGGCGAAACTTTTGCGGTTCGAGACCGAGTTTGCCGGCAAGGTAGAGGTCCACCTCTTCCTGGCCTTGGGTGGCCTGCAGGCTCACGAAAGGAACCAAGTCCTGGCGCAGGAGCTGGGCGAAACGGCGGCCGGCTTCGGGGTTGACCCAAGGGGCGCGAGCTTTGACCTGCTGGCAAGCCTGGTGCTCGGCTGTCTCCAGGGTCTCGATGACCCGTTGGGCCGCGAGGTAAAGGATTTTAGCGAGGGCTGCCCTTTCGGTTCCCGGAGCCCAGGAAACGAGGTCGGCCCGGAGCTCGCTAAAACGCACGGAAATTTCCCGCGACAGGGCAAGCCACAGGATTTCCGGAAACAAGCGATCGAAGTCCTGCTCAAAGGCGTTGGCGAAAAGAGGCAGCGCCGCGGCGGCCACCTCCTCGCGCTTGCCCACGAGGGGGTGCTTGTCGAAGCCTTGCCTGGAAGCCTGGGCCAACCGGTAGCGGGCTTCCAGCTCGGCCAGCCGCGAAAGCTCCCGGCAGAACCCCTCCCACGCCGAGGTTACCTGGAAAGGGAAGCCTAGGGTCAGGATGGTGCGCTCGTCTTCCCCGTAAAGCCAAAAGGGAGCGGGCACTCTCGCAGCTGTTTCGCCAAAGTAAGCCCGCCACCCGCCCCCGCGATCGCCAGGGGTAAGGTACACCCCAACCACTTCCGGCGCCTGGAGGGCGTGCTCCACCGTGGCGGCCGGGTAATCCATGAAGCCATTCTACGTCGCCACGGCGGGCTCCCTGTACGCTAGGGCCTCGGCTACGTGCACGGCGCGCACGCCCGCGGACCCGTCCAGGTCGGCAATGGTGCGGGCCACCTTGAGGACCCGGTGGATGGCCCTGGCGGAAAGGCCCAGGCGCTCCATGGCCGTCTCCAGGAGCTTTTGCCCCTGGGGATCGGGAGTGCAAAAGCGTTTGACCTCTTCGGCGGTGAGCTGGGCGTTGGTGGAGCGTCCGGTCGGGGCGAGACGGGCCGCCTGCACCTGGCGGGCGGCCACCACCCGCTCCCGAACTTGCCGGGAGCTTTCCCCCCGCCCCTGGGCAAAGAGCTCGGAAAAGCGCACGGGGTGGACCGAAAGGTGGATGTCAATGCGATCGAGGAGCGGTCCCGAAAGGCGCGAGCGGTAACGGGCGATGGCCTGGGGGGAGCAGCGGCACGGCCTTTTGGGGTCGCCGAAAAACCCGCACGGGCAGGGGTTGGCGGCAGCCACGAGTTGAAAGCGGGCGGGAAAGCGCAGGGATCCGGCAGCACGGGCAATGACCACTTCCCCGGCCTCCATGGGTTGCCGCAGGACCTCCAGCACGTCCCTCCGGAACTCGGTGAGCTCGTCCAAAAAGAGGACGCCGTTGTGGGCCAGGGAAACTTCCCCCGGCTTGGGGTAGGGGCCGCCCCCCACCAGACCGGCGGCCGAAATCGTGTGGTGGGGGTTGCGGAACGGGCGTGTGGCCAAGAGACCTTGAGGTCGGGGGGCGAGGGGTGCCACCGAGTAAACCTTGGTGGTTTCCAGAGCTTCCTCCTCGGTGAGGGGCGGCAGAATTCCTGGAAGACGCTGGGCCAGCATGGTCTTACCGGAGCCAGGAGGGCCAACGAATAGCAAGTGGTGGCCGCCAGCTGCCGCCACTTCCAGAGCCCTTTTGGCGTGGGCCTGACCCGCCACATCGGCCAGATCCAGGTCTCGGCTGCCGTTGGGCTGCCACCAGATGGTTCCGGCCGGTGTGGTGGTCGGGGGTTCGGCTTCCCCTCGGGTCAGGGCCACCACCTCCTCGAGGTGGCCGGCACCCAGGAGGCGGGCGCCTTTGACCACCGACGCTTCCGCCAGGTTTTCCCGGGGCAGCAACACCTGGGCCCCGGATCGGGTGGCAGCTTCGACGATCGGCAGCACGCCGCGGACCGGACGGAGTTGTCCGTCGAGGGAAAGCTCCCCTAAAAGCCACACGTTGCGGAGCTTTTCGGCTGGCACCGAGCCCGTGGTCGCCAAAACCCCCATGGCAATGGCGAGGTCAAGAAGCGTGCCTTCCTTGCGCTCTTCAGCGGGGGAAAGGTTCACCACTAGGGCTTTGGTTTCCAGGGTGGCCCCGAGCTGCCGTAAAGCCGAGGTGACCCGTTCCCGGGATTCGCGCACCGCGGCATCGGGCAAGCCCACCACCACGAGGCCAGGAAGGCCGTGGTGAGCCTCCACTTCCACTTGCACCGGGAGGGCTTCCACGCCCCGGGGGACGGCCGAACACAGCTTCACAACCATGGTTCCTCCCCCGACGCGGCTGGACGGTAACGGTAGTATGCTTCCGCCCAGGGGTAAAATCAAGGCCTTGGAAAGGGATCCTCGGGTTGAGGTGCTACGCCGGGAGCTGGAGGAAGCCCTCGACCGAAAGCTTCAGGGGTCTTCCGGGTGCTGGCCCCTGCTCGTGGGCTTGCTGGGGTTGCTCGTGGGGCTTGCGCTTTTGGCTGGCCTGTAAGCTGCGAGGAAGGTCTGACCTATCTGGGTCAGCCTTGCAGCCAGGGGCGTGGGAGGCGAAAACCCGGTCCCTGCAGCCAGTGCCAGAAGCACCGCGCTGGCCGAAAGGGCGAGGCCGGCAGTCGCGAGGGCCCCCAGGAGGCGGTCCAAGACCGAAAGGTGCAAGTGCTGGAGAAGCCTGCGAATGCCGGCACCGGCGGTTAAGAACAGTCCAAAAGCAAGACCCCCGGCCATAAGCGAGGCTGCGATTCTGGCCGCGGAAGACGCCTCGGGACCGAAAAGCCACGCCGCCAGAGCGGGGCCGGCCAACCTTCCCGCCAACCCACCGGCGAGCGTTGCGGCGACCACGGTCACCATGCGCACGAGCCCCCAAAACGCGCCGACAAGCGCGCACCCACAAGTGGCGACCACGATCACCGCGTCCACGAGCGTATCTTACCGTTGGTGGTCGTTTGCTAAACTTTCCCCAACCGTGAAGGGAGGGGCACCATGGGGCTTCCTGAACCGGTGCACCCGGCCGTGGTCCATTTCGTGGTGGCGCTGACGCTGGTGGCCGTGCTTTTCGAGCTTTTGACCTGGCATCCGAAGCTCCGACACCTCAACGCCGCCGTTCCGCTCCTTCTGGCCCTGGCGGCCCTTTCGGGGGTTGCGGCGGTGCTCTCGGGGGAAGCAGCCCACGACGAGGCGGTGATCCCCCAGGCCGCCAAAGCGCTCATGGAGCAGCACGAGGAGCTGGGGGAAAAGGTCATGGTGGGGCTCATCGTCCTCGCCGTTCTCCGCCTGGTCCTTTGGCGGTTGGAGCGCTTTGCCCTTTGGGTTCGGGTCCTATGGCTCGTGTTCTTCCTCGCCCTCGCCGGGGCTGTGGCGTACAACGGCAAGCTGGGCGGAGAGCTGGTGTTCCGGTACGGGGTGGGCACGGCGCCCACCCTTGGAGGTCCAGGGACAACCCAGCCGGGGGAGCATGAAGACCAAGATTGAGCTTGTCCTGGTGCTGTTGTGTCTGGGGCGAGGGGGATGGGCGGGGCTTCCCTGTCCCGGCTCCTGGCAGCTGGTCCGGTGGGATCCTCCGCGTTTCCTGTGGGCGGGAGGCCGAGCCGAGATGACGTTGGAGGTGGCCAACGTTTCCCCGGAGAGTTGGTCGGAGGCCACGGGGGATCACGTGGCCTACCATTGGCGCCTCGCCGACGGCACGGTTTTGGTTTGGGACGGTGACCGTACCCAGCTTCCCAACACCCTAGCCCCGGGGGGGTCGGTGCGCCTCGCCGTGGCGGTGCGGGCACCGGAAAAGCCTGGGCGTTTCCTTTTGGAGCCGGCCCTGGTTCGCGAGGGCGTGTGCTGGTTTCGGCCTCCTGCGGCCCTCGTGCCGGCAGAGGTGTACGTGCTCCCTCGCCTCCCGTTTCTCGCCGGAGGGATGCTGGCCGGCACCCTCCTCGCCTGGGGAGTGGCTTGGCGTGGGCGAAAAAGACCTTGGGTTGTGGGGTTGTTGCCGGTTCTGTGGCTCCCGGTCTTTGCCTTCGTGGTGGCGAGGGTGTTTGCCATCGCTGCCAAGGCGGAAGGAAAGAGCTTGGAGCCGCTGGTGTTTGGCGCCTTCCTCGTGAGCTGGCCAGTGGCGCTCTTTCCCTGGCGCTGGCGCGGCGTGGGAGCAGGCCTTTTGGGCTTGCTTTTCACCTTTGTGGCCTTTGCCGATACGCTTTACGTGCGGTTTTTCGGCAGCGTGATTCCTTTCGCCGCCTGGCGCGGGGCCGGCCAACTGGGGCAGGTGTGGGGCAGCGTTGTGGCGCTTCTTGCGCCCCAGGACCTGTGGTTTGCGGTGCTGGCGTTGGCGGCTCTTTCCTTGGGTTTATGGCCGCGGGCGGAGGCACCAAAGGGACCGCTTGTCCGCTGGGTGCCCTTAGGGTTGGTTCTGCTCTTTCTCGTGGCCAGCGGCCCCCTGGTTGGTAAGCTTTACGGCCTTTTGCGCCAGCCGAAGGGCGCGCAGGTTTTTTCCTACCTCCAACGCTCGCGGGAGCTGAGCCTCTGGGGCGTGCACGCCTTGGATGCTGTTTCTTCGGTGCGCGACCTGCGGCGGGGCGGGGCGCCCCCTGAGGTCAAGGAACGGGTGCGGGAGTTTTTCGCCCAAAGGGCAGCCGAGGCACCGGAACCGGGGGTGCACTTCGGCGCCGCCAAGGGCCTCAATTTGGTGCTCATCCAAGTGGAATCCTTGCAGAACTTCGTGGTGGGTCTTTCAGTGGCGGGGCAGGAAGTCACGCCGTTTTTGAACTCGCTGCGGAAAAGGGGGCTTTACTTTTCGTGGGTCTTCGACCAGTCGAACCAGGGGCGCTCCTCCGACGGCGAGTTCATCACCTTGAACTCCCAGCACGCCTTGGCCCAGGGGGCGGCGGTGTTCCGGGCTGCCGGGAACAGGTTCTTGGCGCTTCCCGAAATCCTGCGCCAAAGGGGGTACCACACCCTTTCGGCTCACCCCTTCGAGCGGGGGTTTTGGAACCGGGCCGTCCTGCACCCCAAGTACGGGTTCGAGCGGTCCTTTTTCAAACGGGAACTGGGCCCGGGAGAGGTGATCGGCTGGGGGCTTGCCGACGACCCGTTTTTCCAAAAAATGCTCCCCATCCTTTCGGAAACCCCCGAGCCGTTCTTTGCTTTTCTCATTACCTTGGGTTTGCACCACCCCTTCGACGCCTTTCCGGCGGCCAGAAAGACCCTTGCCCTCCCCGACCTGGGGGACCCAGCCCTCGCCAACTACCTCCAAGCCATGCGCTACTTCGATGCTTCCCTGGAAAGGTTCTTTCAGGGCTTAGAGCGCCGTGGCCTGGCCCGGCGAACGGTAGTGGCGCTTTACGGCGATCACGAAGCTGGTATTCCCCTCCAGGCTCCCCTGGCCAACACCTTGGGGATCCCTTTCAGCTGGCCACGGTTGGTATGGCTGCGGCGGGTGCCGCTGTTCATCGTGACACCGGACCCGGCGGTGGCCGGTGAGGTGGAGGAAGTAGGCGGTCACGTGGACATTGCCCCTACCTTGCTGTACCTGTTGGGTATTCCCCGCCCTCGGTGGTTCGTGGGGCGGGCCCTGGTTCCAGGGAGGGGTGGCTTTGCCGCTCTGGCCGACGGGGCCGCGGTGGATGGGGAGCGCATTTGGGAGGTGTTCCAGGGTGAGTGTGCTCACCGCCAGAGCCTGAGCCCCCTACCGGCGGAGGCGTGTTGGCCGCTGCGGCAAAAGGCAGCTTTGGAGCTTTCGGCTTCTCAGGCCGTGGTGGAGTACGACCTCATCCCTGAGCTGGCCCGTTGAGCTTTGGGGACGGGCGTGCTAGTTTCCCCCCTCGTGACGCAAGGTCCCGACCCCGGGGTCGTGAGGAGCATGTTTGCCCGTGTGGCTCGCCGCTACGACTTGGCCAACCGTCTCCTCTCCCTGGGTCAGGACCAGCGCTGGCGGGCGCGGCTGCGGCAGGCGGTGGCGGTGGCGCCGCCGGGACCGGTGCTGGACCTCGCCACCGGCACCGGGGATGTGGCCCTGGGCTTTTGCCATAGGGACGTGGTGGGGGCTGATTTTTGCCTAGACATGCTGGCTTATGCAGTCAAAAAACAGCGCCGAAAGGCGGGCCCTGGCCGCTGGGTGGCCGGCGATGTCCAGCGCCTGCCGTTTCGTGCCGGGGTTTTTGCGGCCGTGACGGTCGCCTTTGGGTGGCGCAACTTCCCCGACCCGGCCGCGGCCTTTTTCGAGGTGCGCCGGATCCTCCGGTGTCACGGGATCTTGGCCATCCTCGAATTCCACCCCGTGGAGGGGGCCTTGTTTCGGGCCTTTCACCGCCTCTGGCAAAAGCTCGTCATCGAGCCGGTGGGGGGGTGGGTTTCCGGTGATGGCCAGGCGTACCGGTACTTGCCTGCCTCTTCGCGGGCTTTCGTCTCGGCTCGGGAGCTGGCCGGGCTCGCCCAGGAGGCGGGGTTTCGGCTTCTTTACCGCCGCCCCTTGGGCTTGCGGGTGGCGTGTCTTTCGGTTTTCGAAAAGGAGGGGTGATGAGGGTTCTTTCGGGCCAGCCGGTCGCAGAGGCCATTCGGCAGCGGTTGCGGGGGGAGGTGGCGGCCCTGCGGGAGCGGGGGATCGTGCCCTCGCTTCACGCCATTCTCGTCGGCAACGACCCGGCGTCCGGGGTTTACGTGCGAGCCAAAGCCAAGGCCTGCCGGGAGCTTGGCGTTGCTGCCGAGACCCACCACCTCCCGGAAGACACAACCGCCGAGGCCCTTTCGGCGCTCATTTCCGAGCTCAACCGCGACCCCAAGGTGGACGGGATCCTCCTCCAGCTGCCCCTCCCTCCCCACCTGCCGACTCACCGCTTCCTCAGGGAAATTTCGCCGGAAAAGGACGTGGACGGTTTCCACCCGGAAAACGTGGGGCTCCTCTGGCAGGGCCGCCCCCGCTTCGTGCCCTGCACGCCTGCGGGGATCATGGAGCTTTTGCGCTTCTACGGCGTCGGGCTGGAAGGCAAGCGGGCGGTGGTGGTGGGGCGCTCGGACATCGTGGGCAAGCCCATGGCGGCGCTCCTGCTGCAAGCCAGCGCCACGGTCACCGTGGCCCACTCCAAAACGGCCGACCTTGGATCCGTATGCCGCGAGGCTGAGGTCTTGATCGTGGCAGCTGGAAAACCGGCACTCGTGGGCGCCTCCCACGTGCGCCCCGGGGCCTTCGTGGTGGACGTGGGGGTCAACCGCGTGGAGGACGAGGGGACTGTCCGCCACCTGTTCCCCGGCGATACGGGCAGGCTCGCGGAGCTCGCGAAGAAGGGGTACACCTTGGTCGGGGACGTGGCGTTTTTCGAAGTGTCTCAAATCGCCGCGGGAGTGACGCCGGTTCCCGGTGGCGTGGGTCCCCTCACCATTGCCGAGCTTCTGGCCAACACCCTCCGCGCTTGCCAGCTCCGGAGGGGGTAGGTGCTGCGGGTTGGGCTCACGGGGGGTCTCGGGGCCGGCAAGAGCACCCTGGCGCGGCTTCTTTCGGCCCGAGGGGCGGTGGTGCGGGACGCCGACGCCATCGTCGAGGAGCTGTACCGGCCGGGTGGCGCCGCCGTAGGCCCGGTGGTGGCTGCTTTCGGTGAGGGGGTGCGGGGATCCGAGGGCGGTGTCGACCGCGGGAAACTGGCGGCCATAGTGGCTGCGGACCCCCGGGCCCTCGCCACCCTTTCCAGCGTCGTCCACCCTTTGGTGCAGGCGGAAATTGAAAACTGGCTGGCGAGGCTGGAGCAGCAGCCGAACCCTCCCGACGTGGCCATTGTGGAAGCGGCGCTTCTGGTGGAAACAGGGTCCTTCCGGAACTACCACCGCCTCATCGTGGTCACCGCGCCCAGGGACGTCCGTTGGCAGCGCGCCCTAACTGCTGGGTTTTCGCCGGAAGAGGCCCGCCGCCTTTTGTCGGCGCAAGCGGGCGACGAGGAAAGGATCCGCGTGGCCCACTACGTGGTGGCCAACGGCGGCTCCCTGGCCGAGCTGGCGGCCAAGGGCGAGCGCCTTTGGTGGCACCTGCGCCAGGATGCCCAGCGGCTTGCCCAAGGGGTTTCGTTAGAAGCCGGGGAGCCGGTGATCCTTTAGCTTTTCGCGCAACGCCACGAGAGCCTGGGCGCGGTGGGAGAGTCGGTTTTTCTCCTCGGGGGTGAGCTCGGCGTAGGTGCGGCCATCCCCCCCTTCGGGAGCAAACACCACGTCCCACCCGAACCCGAACGTTCCCCGCGGCTCGGGAACGATGCGGCCCCTCACTACGCCCAGAGCGGAAACGAGGGTATTTCCGTCGAACACCACGGCAGCGGTCTTGGCCACAGCCCGAGGGTCGCCAAAGCCGGTGAGCATCCTGGGGATGGCGGCGGCCCCCGCAGCGGCGAGGAGCCACTTGACGAGGGGACCGGGGAAACCTCCGAGGGCCGAAAGCTCCAGGGCGGTATCTTCCACGAGCACCGGGCGCCGAAGGAGCCGGTAGGCCTCCCGCGCTTTGGCTTCGGCCAGGACGGCCACGTCCAGCCCCTGCCATTCGGGAAGGTCCACGGCCACGCGCTCCAGCGGCAAGCCCAAAATTGCTTGGGCTTCCCGGTATTTGTCGTCGGAGGAGGTCACGAAGACGAGACTCACGGGCAGCGTTCCGCCTCCAGGAGGTACGCCGCCACCGGCCGGGAAAGCCCCCGGATCTTGAAATCCCCCAGGTGGGTGAAGGGAAAGATGCCCTTGAGCGCCTCGTAGGTTTGCGGGCCCACCACGATTTGCCCCGCTTCCGCCACCTGCTCCTCCAGGCGAGCCGCCACGTTGACGGTGTTGCCCAAAACCGTATAGTCCACGCGGGTGGAGGAGCCAATTTCCCCCACGACCACCGGGCCGGAGTTGAGGGCGACCCGCACGTGGACTTCATCCAAACCTTGCTGGCGGCGGTTTTCGTTCCAGGAGGCCACGGCCTGCTCGATGGCGAGTGCGGCCCGCACCGCCCGCTCGGCGTGGTCGGCTTGGGGCAAGGGTGCCCCGAAAAACGCCATGACCGCGTCGCCGATGAACTTGTCCAAGGTGCCGCCAAAGGCAAAAACCGCGTCGGAGGCCAGGGAGAAAAACTCGTTCAAAAACGCCGCCACCGCTGGGGGCTCCATGTGGGCGCACCGCGACGTGAAGCCCACGATGTCGGCAAAGAGCACGGTAACTTCCCGGGTCTCGTGACGCTCAGCACTGGAAAGCCGTTCCTTGACGATGGCTTCCACCACGGAAGGGGAGTGGTAGCGCTCCAAGCGCTCGCGGATGCGCCGCTCTTCGCGGATAGAATCGTTGAGCTGGGCACGTTCGATGGCCACCGCCGCGTAGTTGGCCAGGGCCGTGAGGAGGTCCAGGTGCTCGGAGGTAAAGCACCCGGTGGCGATGGGGGTGTCCACGAACAGCACGCCAATGACGTTGTCCCGGTGCCAGAGGGGGGCGCACATGGCAGAGCGGATGGAGTGCAACCGCACGCTCATCCCGGCGGAAAACCGCTCGTCCGCTTGGGCATCGGAGGTGAGGACAGCGACTTTTTGCTTCACCACGAGGTCGAGGATCGTCTGGGAAACGGGTGCTTCCGCCAGCGCCGTTCCTTTGCGGGTGCGAGCTTGGCGCAGCTGCGGTTCCCCTTGGGGGTTGAAGAGGAGGATGTAGGCCCGCTCGGCGGGGAGCTGCTGGAAGACCGCATCCATGACCTTGGAAAGCACCGGCTCCAGCTCCTCCACCTCCAAAAGCGTGCGGGCCACCTGCGCCAGAGCCTGGAGCACCCGCTCTCTGGAGGACACCGCCACGACCGCGTCGGCCCCCTTTTCCTCGAGGGGAAAGTCCCGCTGGAACTGGGCCAGGGGGCGGAGGAAGGTTCCGGTGGTGGAAATTTCCCCTTGCCGCTTTTCCCGAAACGTGAGCTGGAAGGTGCCGATGTGGATTGTGTCTCCGTGGCTGAGGGCGGCTTCTTGAACGTAGGTCCCGTTGACCTTGACGCCGTTGGTGGAGCCCAAATCCACGATCCACCAGCGACCGTCCCGCAGCTCCAGGCGAGCGTGGTGGCGGGAAACGGAAAAGTCCCGCAAGGTGACGGCGTTGTCGGCAGCACGCCCAATCCCCACCGGACCTTCCTCGAGGGTCAGGGTGCGGCCACCGCCGCTTTCCTCCCAAAAAAGCTCGGCCACGGGCTTATTGTACGCCGGCTTGTCGCCGCAGGCGGGAAAGCTCCCGCTGGGCTTCCTGGTCCTGGGGGTCCAGGCGAACAGTGGCTTCCAGGTGGTGGATCGCTCCGGCTATGTCTCCGGAAGCCTCGAGCGCCACCGCGAGGTTCCGGTGGGCCTTGGGGTTTTCGGGGGCGAGAGCAACGGCGCGAGAGAGCAGGTCGCGGGCCGCCTCGAGGTCCCGTAGCTCGCCGAAAAACACCCCTCCGTTGAGGAGCAGCGGCACGCTTTTGGGAAAACGCGCCAGCCCTTCCCGGAACATGGCGGCGGCGCGTTGGAGCTCGCCACGCTCCCGGTAGTCCAAGGCCGATCTGACGATGGTCATTTCCGGATCCGCAATGCCGGCATCCACAGCACGCCAGAACTCAGCGTCAGCCTCGTCGTAGCGCCCTTCCTTGCGCAGGAACGTGGCCAAGTTGTAGTGGGGAGGGGCGTAGGTAGGGTCGGCAGCGATGGCTTCCCGGAAAGTTGCCTCGGCTTGCCGGCGGTTACCCGCCGCCGCTAGGGACGAAGCCAAGTTGTTGAGGCGCCGGGCCTCCGCGCGGTCGTAGCGCGCCTGAGGCTTTGGGACCGGCGCTGACAACTTGCCGGCGGGCTCGGGGGTGCTGGCCTCGCCACCCAAATACCCAAGGGCCCGGAGCTTGGCCAGCTCCTCGGACCTGGCTTCGGGTGGCAGCTCGACCCGCCGGGGTGCAGGGCGACCCACGAGGGCCGTGTAGTTCGCGGCTGGTCGCGCCACCGGCTCAACCCACGGCGGAAGGCTCCCCGGCATGTCGGCGGCAGGCGGCATCCCCGCCAGCGCCAAGAGAGTTGGCGCCACTTGATACACGGTAAGCCGCTCGCGTTTGGCGGTTTTCCTCACGTGCGGGGAAACCGCCACGAAAACCCCCACCGGCTTGTGCCACAGCACGGCGGTGGCGGTGTGGGCACCCGAGGGCACTCGCGGCCTATCGGAGCCCCATGTAAACCCGTGGTCGGACACGATCACCAAGCTGTCCTGGGGCCGGAGCTGGGCGCGGATGCGCCCCAAGAAAGCGTCCACGTAGGCCATGTAGCGGTCCACCACGGGCCCAAAGCGGCGGGCTTTTTCCGGGTCGGTCCCGGGAAGGGCCGGGGGTCGGAACGGCGCAAAGAGGTGGCCCACCGTATCCGTGCCCTCGACGTACACGAAAAGGGCATCGCGGTTTTCGGCGAGTTCCTTGGCTGTAAGCCGCTCCACCGTGAGGGTTGCAGCCATGAGCTTGGCCAAACCGGCAATAGGGTCGTTCCAATCCTCCTCGTTGACGGCAGCCAGCTCCTGGGGTGTCACCGCCAGCACCGGTGCGAGCTGCTCCCTTCGGAGATCCTTGGCTCGCAGCACCAGGGCCAGGGCGTCCTCTTGGGCTTTCGGGGGATCGGCGAGGCCAGGGGTTTGGGCGGAAAGCCCCAAAAGCTGCTCCGTGAGGCGGTCTGAGTACACGGCACCACCGGCTGGGGCTTGGGCCGGGAACGTCGCCCACCAACCAATGGTGGCTGTTCGCCGTCCGGCGGCGGCCAGTATCTCCCACAGGGCTGGGACCTTGCGGGCGTTGGCGGTGACTGGGTGCGGCGGCCCGCCAGCGGGGTCAGGCTCGAGAAAGTCCAGTACGCCGTGAACCTCCGGGCTCATGCCTGTGGCAATGGTGGTCCAGACCACAGGCGAAATGAGAGGCGGCGGTACCTCCAGCTCGGCTTGGACCCCTTCCCGCAGCAGCCTGGCGAGGTTGGGCATGAGGCCGCGGGCCGTCAGCTCATCGACCAGGCTCCAGTCGAGGGCGTCGAGGCCCACGACCACGAGCCGGCCGCGGTCCTCGGCCAAGCCGCGGAGGTGGGAGCGGGCGAAGGCGCGCAAGACCTCGGGATCGGCGGCCTTCAGCCGGACGGCGGTGACCTCGAGGGGGGCGAGCCACGAGGCCACGGCAGCGGTTAGGTTTGTGCGGTCACCCGGAAACCAGGAGGCCCAGAGCTCGGTTTCTTCGAACAGCGTCCCGCGGATGGGGGTGGGGAGGGCCTCGGCCAAAGCCTCACCGAAAGCCGCTCTAAAACCCTTCTCCTGCACCCGGGAAGCTGCCAGGGGGAGCTTCCCCGCGCCGTGGACCGTGACGAGCAGCTCCAAGGGCAGCTCGGCTCCCGAAGGGAGGGCAGCCGCAAGCGTGCCCGTGAGGGTCACGGCGCCCTTTTCGTCCGAAAACCATAGCCGTGAGGCCAACGGCCAAAAGCTCAGGGCCCAGCCCGGCCGGTGGAGCCGCACCTGCGAGGAATACCGGCTGGCCGTTACCAGCCGCATTCCGGCGCGGGGAGGCACCAACGTCAAGGCGATAAGCCCGACAACAGCTGCGCCGCCCATGGCCCGCCAAAGCCACCGCTGCACCGCCACCTCCCGCGCCATTCTAGCCACAAAAAAACCCGGGGGCCCAAGCCCCCGGGGTGTTCGGATTTTTGGATAACCTCAGTACTCGATCTTGAACCCGATTTGGAAGCGCCGTGGCGCTTGCCATGCCGTAGGCGTCCTGTACGCGGGGTCGGGCGTGCAATTTCCGGTGTCGGGGTCGTACACACTGCACTTCCGAGAGTAACGGGCGGTCCGCTGCTGGTTGTTGAACATATTGAAGAGGTCGATGTAGGCCGCGAGCTTCACGCCTTTGACCGTGAACGGCTGCTCCAGGTGGAAGTCCCCTTCCCAGTTGTTGCCCACGGTCTTGGAGCCGCGCTTGGCCAGTGGGTAGCTGTAGCCGTCGGGTGTGGTTCCGTAGGGGGTGTAAACGTTGCCAGAGTTCCAATACAAGGAAAGGCCGACGATGGTCTTGAAGGGGAACGTGTAGGAGCCGTTGAACTTGACTTCGTGTTTGGCCTCGCCCCGGCCGTACCAGCGGGAAAGCTCGGAGTAGGGACCCACAAAGGCGTTGGGCAGGGCGTTCCACCAGTCGGTGGCCCAGTTCTTCTGGTCGAAGACGTAGGTATAGGCAGCAATGAACTGGAAGCCGTCGGGGCCGAAGCGCTTGCGCAGGGCCGCCTCGATGGCCTGGTACTCCGACCAGTTTTTGCCGGTCTTGGGCACGTTGGTGATGATGCCCTCACCGTCATCCTCGGGGTCGTACCAGTCAATTTGCTTCTTGAACTTGCGGTACACGTAGTTCACGCTGGCCGCAAACTGCGGGTTGATGAGCTTTTCGTAGCCGGCCACGAGTTCGTCCTGGTACGAGGGGTCCAGGTTGGGGTCAATGGTGGTGCCACCAGCTGCGGTAGGCACGTCGTAACGGAGCCGCCAGCACTCGTCGGGGTACTCCCAGACGTTGCGGCCGTCCACCGTGCAGGTCCCGCGCCAGTCCCAGCGCTGCTGGTGCGTGGGGATGACGTTGAAGTAGTCGGCGATGTAGTTGGAGGCCAGGGTGTAGAAGCGGCCGAGGTGGACGCGGATGGCGTCGCCGTTCAGGTCGTAGGCAAAGCCCAGGCGCGGCGCCAGCATGTCGTTGAAGTTGAACTTGAGCACTTCGTTGCCGGTGTTTTGCTCGAGCTTGGTCGCTTCGGCGCGCACACCGATGTTGAAGGTGGCCTTGCCGAGCTTCCACTGGTCCTGAACGTAAATGCCCTGGTAATTCTGCTTGGTTTCGTTGAACCGAACCTGGTCGAGCCAGAAATACCTCCGGAAGGGGGTTTGACCCAGGTTCGTGGTGTAGTAGTAACCTGCGGGGTTGTAAATGCGACCCACCTTGGGCTTGAGCCACAGCAGCTCGGCCCCAGCCTTGAACTGGTGGGTGCCAGCGGCGGTATCCAGGTAGTAAGAAACCGCCAGGTTGAGGCCGTCCCGGTCGCGCTTGGAGCGGTAGTCGTAGTACGGTGCGCCGTAGTAGTAGTTAGCGGTGAGGTCGCGCATAAACGGCACCTGGCCAAAGCCCGGCGCGAAGGGCTTCACGTTGAGCTCCTGACGGTGGTACTGGTACTTGGCCTCGGTAAACAGGTTGGGGGAAAGGACCCCGTACCACTGGAGGGAGGCGTTGTTGCCGCCCTGGTACTGCTGCTGCTCGGCGGAGCGGTTGTAGTTGGGACCGGTCCAACCACCGCGAAGAGGATCCAGGGTGATCGGGTCTTCGTTGTAGAACCCCACCAGGTTGTGGCTGGGGTTCACCTGGTACGTGAGCTTCCCGGAGAAGTAATGACCCGCGTAATTGGTGCGCCCCGGGGTCTGAGTCTTGGTAACCGCGTCCTGAATGGTAGCGTACCGGCCAAAGTTGCGATGGTTGTCGCGCTTCTCGTAGGCAAAGTAAAACCACAGCATGTCCTTCACGAATGGACCGCCCAAGGTGAAAGACGGCCGCTTTTCGTCGGAAGCCGTGAGGGGTTTCTTCTGGCCGGTTTCCTTCTCGATGCCGCCGCGGGCGGACCAATCTACGTCCTGCTGGACCCAACGAGCCGTAAACGAGAGGTTGTTACCGCCGGACTTGGTGACCAAGTTCACGATGCCGCCGGTGGCCCGGCCGTACTCGGCGGCAAAGGCCGCGGTTTGCACCTGGGCTTCCTGAATGGTGTCCCAGTTGATGGCGGTGCCCCAGGTGTTGGTGCGGGGGTCGGTGGTTTCCACGCCGTCAATGAGGTAGCTGTTGGAGTCATTGGAGCTTCCGTGCACGTAGGGGTTGTTCCCGGCTTTCACGCCCGGAGCCATCTGCATCATGGTCTGGAAGTTGCGGTTGGTGGCCAGGGTGTCCACCAGGGTCCAGTCCACGGTGGTGTCCACGGTGGATTTGGAGGTGTCCACGACGATCTTTTCGGCGGTGACGGTGATGGCTTCCGCGAACTGGGAGAGGGACATCTCGGCGGCAATGGGGGTTTCCTTGCCCAGGTTGACGATGATGCCCGTTTGCTCCAGGGTGTTGAAGCCGGAAAGCTCGAACTTGAGGGCGTAGTCCTTACCTGGGGGCACGGGGACAAAGCGGAAACGCCCCTGGGCATCGGTGACCGCCACGCGGGTGCCCTGCATGGCGGGGCCCGAAAGGGTCACGGTCACCCCGGGAAGGGGTTTTTGCTCGTTGTCCACCACCGTGCCGGCGATGGACCCGTACTGCTGCTGCGCCACGAGGGGCACCGCCAGCAGCACGAAAGCCAATAAGAAATACGGTAAACGCCTCATCGCTCCTCCTTTCTTGCCGGGTTCCTTCGCTGTCCAAGAGCAGCGTTCACCCGGCAGGAGCGAGAGTAGCAAAGCTGGTGCCAACCACAAAGCGGTCACGAGCAGGGAAAGTCAGGAGAAGCATCCGGCAGGTCGGTCAAGAGTTCGGAAAACCGAATGCCCCAAGGCTCGCCTACGGGGCCGTGGCGGTGGCGTCGCCCCCCTCGCTGCGGGCAGCGTAAAGGGCCGCCTCGGCGGCTTTGAGGATGTCCTCGACGCTTGTGTTGCGCCCCGCTTTTACCGCTGCAAGACCAGCGGCAGGCCGCAACAGCACGCGGTCCGGGAGCTGGCGCAAGGCCCGCCGTACCCGCTCCACGTAGGCCAGAGCCTCCCGCTCGTCCAGGCCGTCTACGAGTACGGCCACGGTCTCGCGGGAAAAGCGGGCCAAAAGGTCACAGTGGCGAAGCTGCCGCCGCAGGTGCGGGGCGACCTTTTCCACATCCACGGGCGTTCCGGCTACGGTGGAAAACCGAATGAAGGCAACGGAAAAGGGGGCAGGCGGCGAGGCAGCGAGCCTCTTGCGGAGCTCGAGCGTGAAGCTGCTCCACGGCAAAAGCCCCAAGTGGGGCAGAAAGCTTGCCCCATGCTGTCGGGCCCAGCGGGTGGTAAGGGTCAGCGTCAGCGCAAAGGCGAAGGGGATGACGCCGAAGGACGAGTAAAGCACGACGGCGGCCATGGACGGCCGGGGCAGGACGCAAAGGTCCACCGCCACATCGGCGAGCACAGAAGCGAAAAACCCAACGCCTGTAGCGGCCAGGGGCCACCGGGAAGGGGCGTCGTGGGGTTTGCCGCGGGAAAAGATCCAAAGGGCGAGAACCACAATGATGGGAATCGCCGCCTCGGCGACGTAAACCCAAAGGTAGAGATCGGCGATTTGCCGCCAGAGGAGGGCAAAGCCACCGCCAACGGCCATGAGGCTCGCAAACACGTGGGCCAGGGTCGGTGCGGGGTGCCCCACGGCGGCAGCCAGAACCAGGGGAAATGAAGCCACGGCGGCGAGCAGAAACGCCACGTTGAGGCGGAACGCCAAACCCGGGGAAAACAAGAGGGCGGGCCCGAATGCCGCGTAGGTAACTTCGTAAAAGGCGAAGCTGGTGAGAAACAACGCCCACGGCCAGTGCTCCCGCCCGCCGCTTCCGAAAAGCGCCACGGCTGTGTGGAAGAGGGCCAATACCCCCAGCACCACGGCGCTCGCCCACAGCACCACGTCCCTTGCCGTTTGCTTGGCCAGAAGCCTTTCGTAGCGGTCAATGGTTGGTGAGGGGCCGAGGAACCCCCCAAAGCGTTTTTGGTTGTACACGTGCACGGCCAGCTCGTTGAGCTCGCCCGGCCGCAAGCTGACCCGGGGTAGCTGGTAAATGCGGCGCTGAAGGGTGGCTGGCTCGTAAAAGGGCGGAAAGCTGCCCCGCTCGCCAAGGCGTTGGCCGTTGAGAAACACCTCGTCTACGTCGCCGAGAAAGCCCAAATCCACGCCCAGGCTCTCTTCTCCGAGCTCGCTGGAAAGCTGAAAGGTGATGCGATACCAGGCGTGGCCATTGTAACCCGCGAAGCCTTGCTTCTCCCAAGGGCCTGGGACGCTGACGAGCTGCCAGTGGGTTTTTTCCCGGAATGGGGAAGACCAGGCGGGATCGTGTCCCAAACGGAACCACCATTTTCCGGCTAGGGAAAACGGCAGGCGGTCCACGACCCGCGTGTCTTGGGCAAACCCCGAAACCGCCACCAACGCGAGGGCGAGCCCGAAGGCTTTCACCGGTTCCCCCCGCCTGCCCCCTCCGGGCAGGGGACCGCCATGGCCCCTGGGAACTCCCTGGAAAGGGCTTGGGCAACCTCAATAGCCCGGGACCGGCCGCGAAGTCCCGTGACCCGCACGCGGGTGAGGCCACCTCCGGCCGGCGCGGTGCGGGTGGGCCACCCCTGCCCTTCGAGGGTTCGGATGGCGCGGTTGACGTTTTCCTGGCGGGCAAAAGCCCCCACCTGCACCTCCCAGCAGGGGTAGGCGACCATACCGTCCCCCTCACGCACGACCACCAGGCGCACGCGGGCGACCCCCCGTTCGAGCATACCCAACCGCGCCGCTGCCGCTCGCGAGAGGTCCAGGATCCGCCCGGGCACGAACGGCCCGCGGTCATTGATGAGGACCTCGGCCCGCCGCCCGTTCTCGAGGTTCGTAACCGAGACCAACGTCCCAAAGGGGAGCGTGCGGTGGGCGGCGGTCATGGCGTGCATATCGTACGTAACCCCGGAAGCGGTAGGCCGCCCGTGGTAGGGCTCCCCGTACCAAGATGCGAGCCCCTCCTCGCTGTAGCTTCCGGCAGATGGGTTCTTTGCCGGGCGGGCCGTGGTGCAGGCCGCCAAGACCAACGTCAGGGCGAGGACTGCCCGCACCGTTACACCTCCACGCAGGGGGTGTCATGCGCAGGCGGGTGGGACGCAAGCCACGGGCGCACGTGACTGGCGAGAAAGGCGGTCACCTGCTCCGGGGCCCTTCCCGCAAAGCGCCGGGGATCCAAAAGCTCGGCCAGCTCCTCTCGGCTCGTGGCGAACGCGGCATCGGCCGCCACCAAGTCCAAGAGGGGGTTTTCCTTGCCCTCCAGCTTGATGGCCGCCACCGCCTGGCGGGAGTAGGTCCGCAAGCGCTCGTGGAGCTCTTGGCGATTTCCACCGGCGGTTGTCGCCCGCATGAGGATGGCTTCGGTGGCGAGGAAAGGGAGGGCTTCTTGGAGGTGCCTCTGGATGATGGCTGGGTACACGGTGAGGCCGGAAACCACGCTTTCCCAAAGGATCAAGATGGCGTCGGCCGCCAAGAACGCTTCGGGAAGCACCAGGCGGCGGTTGGCGGAGTCGTCCAGGGTCCGCTCCAGCCATTGGGACGCCGCGGTCCACGCGGCGTTGCCCTGAAGCTCGATGACGTAGCGGGCAAGGGCGCACATGCGCTCGCAGCGCATGGGGTTTTTCTTGTAGGGCATGGCCGAGGAGCCGACCTGCTCGGTTTCCTGGGGTTCCTCGAGCTCCCCCAACCGGGAAAGGAGGCGCACGTCGGTGGCGAAACGGTAGGCCGACTGGGCCAAACCCGAAAGGGGTGCCAACAGGTAAAACTCCACCTTCCGCGGAGCTGTTTGCCCGGTCACGGGGTAGGTCCCGGGAAAGCCGAAAGCCTCAGCGATGCGACGATCCAAGGCCTCGACCTTCTCGTGACTACCCAAAAGCTCTAGAAACGAAGCTTGCGTGCCGGTGGTGCCCTTAGCTCCTCGCAGGAGCAGGGCCTTTTTTTCTTCCTCCAGGTGCTGGAGGTCCAAAAGCAAATCGTAAAGCCACAGGCAGGCCCGCTTGCCCACGGTGGTGGGCTGCGCCGGCTGAAAGTGGGTGTGGCCCAGACACACCAGGTCCCGGTGCGTTTCGGCAAAGCGGGCAAGGGCCGTCACCACCCTCGAGGCGCGCCCTAAAATGAGCCCGCACGCTTCCCGGAGGATGACGAGATCGGCGTTGTCGGTGACGTAGCAGGACGTGGCCCCCAGGTGCAACCATGGGCCGGCGGCGGGAGCCACCTCGGCCAGGGCACGGATGTGGGCCATGACATCGTGGCGGGTTTCCCGCTCGATTTCAGCGGCGCGGGCCATTTCCGCGGGGGTCGGTTCCAGGTGGGCGGCGAGTTGGGCCAAGGCCTCGGCGGGGATGGGAAGCCCCAGGTCCCGCTCCGCTTCCATGAGCGCGAGCCAGAGCTTGCGCCAAAGGGCGATCCGGTATTTCGGGGAAAAGAGCTCCCGCATGGGCCGGGAGGCGTAGCGGGTCGTCAACGGGTGCACGAACTCGTCCATGGCTCCATTCTGCCACGGGCGCACGAGGGGGAGCTTGGGGGGGCCCGTTTTCCCACCAGCGTGCTCATCGTTGTCACTTGACCACGCCGCCCTCCCTTGACCCGCTTGTGCCGCAAAGGCACAATGTCGCCTCCGGGTTACCCCGGGGAGGTGGTGGTGGGTAGCGAGAAAAACCCCGTGGCGGTCATAGCCTTCGGCGGTAACGCCTTGCTCCGGCCCCAGGACCACGGCACCCAGGAGGAGCAGTTCACGTTAGCCTGGAAAGCCACCCGCTGGCTGGCCGAAATCATCCACCGCGGGTACGAGCTGGTCATCGTCCACGGCAACGGCCCGCAAGTGGGCAACATCATGATTCAGGTGGAGGAAGCCATCACCAAAATCCCGCCCCAAACCCTGGACGTATGCGTAGCCCAAACCGAAGGCTCCATCGGCTACATGCTCCAAAACCAGCTCCGCAACCGGTTGCTGGAGGAGCAAATTCAAAAGCCGGTAGTGACGGTTCTCACAGAGGTCGAGGTTGCCCGCGACGACCCGGCGTTCGAAAACCCCTCCAAGCCCGTGGGGCCGTACTTCACGGCCTACCGTGCCAACCAGCTCATGCAGGAGCAGGGGTGGCTCATGGTGGAGGACGCCGGCCGTGGCTGGCGCAAGGTGGTGCCCTCGCCGATCCCCAAGCGCATCCTGGACGTGGAGGTCGTGAAGCACCTGGTGGGCATGGGCGCGGTCGTCATCGCCTGCGGCGGGGGCGGCATCCCGGTGTATCAGGACGTGGGCGGCTACTTCCGGGGGGTGGAGGCGGTCATTGACAAGGATTACTCCGCCTCGCTTTTGGCGACGGAGCTGGCGGCCGACCTTTTCATCATCCTCACCCAGGTGCCCCAGGTAGCGGAAAACTACGGCCGACCCACGCAGCGGTGGCTTTCCCAGCTCACCGCGAGCAAGGCCAAGGAAATGCTGGAAGCCCATCAGTTTCCCCCGGGCTCCATGGGCCCCAAGATCCGTGCCGCCGTGCAGTTCGTGGAAGCCACCGGGAAGGAGGTGCTCATTACCGACGCCGAGCACCTCAAGGACGCTTTGGCGCGGAAAGCCGGCACCTTCCTGGTGCCTGACGGTAAGGAGGCATAAGCATGTTTGGTAACCCCTGGCAACGCCACAAGGACCTCATTTCCAGTCACGACCTTTCGGCCGAGGAGGTGGAAGCCCTCTTTCAGCTTGCGGAAAACGT
>JBAMMG010000026.1:0-9570 GCA_039793905.1 Thermoanaerobaculum sp.
AAAGGAGCGGCGGGCCGCCGTAGATCAGCTGCGGCGGCCTTTTTCCTTGCTAGACTTGACCCGTGGCTGACCGGCCCGTGGTTATTTTGCACCGCCTTGCCGGCAGTAAGAAGGCGCTAGATACCTGCCGCTTGGTGGAAAAGCTTTACCTTGCAGGGGAAAAGGTGGTGGTCTGGTTCCAAGACCAAGGGCGAGCGGTGATTTTCGACCAGTACCTCTGGACCTTCAGCGACACTTCGTTCGTTCCCCATCGCCTGGTGGTCGGCCAGGAGCCGGTGGATGAGCCCGTGGCCATCGTCGTCGGGGAGCTGGCCAACCCCAACGGTGCGAGCCACTTGGTCGTGGTGGAGCTTCCCAAAAGCCTCGACGGCATCCGCGGCTTTTCCCACCTGCACGATTTGCTGGTGACGGGCGAGGAACGGAAGGAGAAGTGGGAAGCTCTCGGGTACCAGGTGGAGGAAACCAAGCCGGCGTGAGGTCTGGGGCAAGCTTTTTTCACAGGCCAAAAAACGGTTGAACGTAGGTGTTTTCCGAGCGGTTGGTGCGGTGGAGGGCGGCGAGGGCCTGTCGGTATTCCTCGGCCGTGATGCGCCGGGCCAGCTGGGGGTAGCGGCCGCGGGCGGCCCAGTGGCAAGGTCGGTACTGGCTCATGAGGCTCACGGCCACGCGGGGCGAAAGCACCTGGGCGATCCAGGCCAGGGACTCTTGGGCCCCCTCGAGGTTTTGCGGCAAGACCAGAATGCGCACCAAAAGACCCCGACGGAGGACCCCACGATCATCGGTGATCCACTCGTCCCCCACCTGCCTGAACATTTCGGCAATGGCCGCGCGGGCCGCTTGGGGGTAGTCAGGGACCCGCGAGCAGAGGGCGCCAGCTTCCGGGTCGGCGTACTTCAAGTCCGGCATGTAGATGTCCACCACGCCTTCCAAAAGGCGCAGGGCTTCCGGCGAATCGTAGGCGTTGGTGTTGTAAACGATGGGGACGGCAAGGCCTTTGCGCGCCGCAAGCTCCAGGGCTTCCACCAGCTGGGGCAGTTGGTGGGTGGGGGAGACCCAGTTGATGTTGTGGCAGCCGGCGGACTGGAGCTCGAGCATGATCTCGGCCAGCTCCTGCGGCTCCAAGGTGCGGGAAAGGAACGCTTTGGGCCTTTGGGAGATGTCCCAGTTCTGGCAAAAGACGCAGCGGAGGTTGCAGTTGGCGAGAAAGATCGTCCCCGAACCGCGGAAGCCGGAAATGGGGGGCTCTTCGCCGAAGTGGGGGTGCCAGGAGGCCACGTGCAGCTTGGTGGTGGTGGCGCAGGTGCCGAGGCGCAGGACCCGGTCCACGCCGCAGCGGCGGGGGCAGAGGCGACAAGGGGAAGCCAAAGCCCGCAGCTTCTCGACCCTGGTGGCCAACTCCCCGGTGGCCACGAGCCGGAGGTAGCCGGGCTGCCATTGCTCGGGTTTTCCGCTCATGGCCGCAGAACCAGGGCTCCCCGCACCTGGGAGGCCTTCACCCGCAGCAAGGCCTCGTTGGCGCCTTCCAGGGGGACGATTTCCACGTCGGTGTGGATGCGCGCCGTGGCCGCCAATTCCAGAAGCTCCCGGGCGTCCTGGCGGGTGGCGTTGGCCACGGAAGTGACCCGTCGCTCCCGATACAAGAGGTCGTAAGGGAAGCTCGGGATGTCGCTCATGGAAATCCCCGCACAGGCCACGGTACCTCCGGGGGCCAGGTGGCGCAGGGCGAGGGGGACGTGCTCCCCGGCTGGTGAGAAGATGACGGCGCTTTCAAGCTCGACCCCGGGATCGTCGCCGGGAACGCCAGCCCAAACGGCGCCCAGGGAGCGGGCGTGCTCCCGGTGGTGGGGGGCGCGGGTGAAGACGAAAACCTCCGCGCCGAAATGGATGGCCACCTGAAGGGCCACGTGGGCCGAGGCTCCAAAGCCAAAGAAGCCGACTTTCCCGGGGCCGAGAGCCCCGGCGAGGCGCAAGGCCCGGTAACCGATGATTCCCGCGCACAAGAGGGGGGCGGCGTGTTCCGGAGGGAGGTGGGCGGGAAGGGGGTAGGCAAAATCGGCCCGTACCACGGCCTTTTCGGCGTAGCCGCCGTCCCTGTGCAAGCCGGTGAACTGGGCGCTGGGGCAGAGGTTTTCCCTTTGGCTACGGCAGTAGGCGCAGGTGCCGCAGGTCCCGGCCATCCAGCCCACACCCACGGTTTTTCCCAAAAGTCCCGGGTCCACCTCTGCACCCACCGCCACCACCTCCCCGACGATCTGGTGCCCGGGCACCAGGGGAAGCCGGGGCAAGGGGATGTCCCCCTCCACCGTGTGGAGGTCGGTGCGGCAAACCCCGCACGCCCGCACGTGAAGCAGCACCTCACCGGCGCCCGGTTTGGGGTCGGGAAGATCTTCCGCTCGCAGAGGGTGGGCCTCTGCGGCTCCCGGGCTTTCGAGCACCATGGCCTTCATGGGCGATACCCCCACCAGCATTTTAAGGCTGGGAAACGGCTCGGGCTCGGGCGTTGTCGGGCGCCGTGGTTCGTGGGTTGGGAGGCTGGGTCGGGCTTTGGGCGTGCTAGAATCCCTCGCCGCCGAGAGCGGCTCGGAGGCTTTCGATGCGCAGGACGACGGTCTGGCTTTTGATGGTGGGAGCGTTGGTGGGGTCACGGGTTGTGGCAGCTCAAGAGGGCGGGGGGAGGATCGCCTTCGTAGATGTCCAGCGGGCGCTGTTGGCCATCGAGGAGGGCAAGGCCAAGCGCAAAGAACTCCAGGACTGGGCGGCACCGCGCCAGCAGGAGCTCCAGCGCTTGGACCAGGAAATCCAAACCTTGCAACAGGAGTTGGCCTCCAAGCAGCAATCGGCCGATTTGAGCGAGCTCTCCGAGCTGAACAGGCGTCTCACCGCCAAAAAGCGGGAGTTCGAGGACAAGCAGCGGCAGTATTCCCGGGAGCTGGAGCAAAAGCAAAACGAGGTTTTGAAAGCTTTGGGCCAAAAGCTCGAGCAGCTTCTCAAGGAGTACGCCGAAGCCCAGAAGTACACGGCGGTCTTTATCCTCCAGCCCGACTTGGTGGCTTTTCTCGCCAACTCCGCCGACATCACCGATACCCTGGTGAAGCTTTACAACGAAAAGTACCCGTATCCGTCCACGGGAGGGGGAAAGTAAGTGGCAGCTCTGGCGGCCGGCAGTCCAGCCCCGGATTTTGCGCTTCCCTCTTCCCAGGGCGGCACCTTCCGCTTGTCCGAGCAGAGGGGGCGGTGGGTGGTGGTCTACTTTTACCCCAGGGATATGACCCCTGGGTGCACCACCGAAGCCTGCGAGTTTCGCGACCTAACGCCCGAGATGGAGGCCTTGGGGGCGGTGGTGGTGGGGGTAAGCGCCGATCCCCTGTCCCGCCACGGGGCTTTTGCCCGCAAGCACAACCTCAACTTCCCTTTGCTCTCAGACAGCGACTCCGCGGTGGCCAAAGCCTACGGCGCATACGGGGAGAAAAGCTTCATGGGCAGGAAAAGCATGGGGATCCTGCGCACCACGGTCCTTGTTGACCCGGAAGGAAGGGTGGCGCGAGTTTGGGAAAAGGTGAAAGCCCAGGGACACGCCGCTGAAGTGCTTTCGGCGCTGCGTGAGCTTTCGGGCGCAAGGAGGTAACGGTGGGACGGCGGCTCACCCGCAGGCAGATCAAAAAGGACGAGTTCATTACCCTCATGGATCGAGTGGTGCACTGGATCACCGCCAACGCCCAGCAAGCCGCCATTGGCTTGGGCGGCGCTCTCGTGGTTGGGCTTTTGTGGTGGGGGACCACGGCTATCCTAGGAAGCCGTACGGCAGCGGCCACCAAGGCTTTGGACGAAGCGGTGCAGATCCTCCAGGCGCCGGTGGGGGCTTCGGCTCCTGCCGACGCCAAGGTGAAGTTTGCCACCGAAAACGAGCGCCGCGACGCGGCGGCCAAGGCGCTCGCAAAAGTGCGCCGCTACTGGTTTACCCCCCAGGCGCGGATGGCGCGGGTCCTCCAGGCCCGTTTGCTGGCCGAAAAAGGCGATACCGAAGGGGCCATGCGGGAGCTGGCGGCGGTAGCCGCAAGCCGCTCCACCGATCCGGCGGTGCGGGCCGCCACTTTGGACCTCGTCCGCCTGCGCTTGGCGCGCGGCGACGCGGACGGCGTCATCAAGGAGCTTCAAGCCATGGCCGCTGGCAAGGACAAGCGCCTGCCCCGCGACCTGGCCATGGTGGAGTTGGCCGATGCCTACGTCCGGACAGGGAAGGCGAGCGAAGCTCGGGAAGTCTTGCGCAAGCTCGTGGAGAACTTCCCCGACTCGCCCTACAAAGTGGAAGCCCAGCAGAAGCTTTCTTCTTTGAGCTAGCGTGAACTTCGTCGAGGCCATCGCCAAAAAGCGCGACGGGAAGGAGCTTTCCCAGGAGGAAATCCAGCATTTCGTGAGCGGCGCCACCTCGGGCACCGTGAGCGACGTCCAGTTGGCCGCTATGCTCATGGCGATTTGCATCCGCGGAGCTTCCCGAGCCGAAACCCAGCATCTGGTGGAGGCCATGGCCTCGTCAGGGGAGCAGTGGCGCCTCGGGGAAGCGTTCCCTTACGCCGTGGACAAGCACTCCACCGGCGGCGTGGGGGATACGGTTTCCCTCGTCTTTGCACCTTGGGTGGCGGCGTGCGGGGTACCGGTGGCCATGATGGCGGGGGCGGGCCTGGGGCATACCCAGGGGACCTTGGACAAGCTGGCGGCCGTTCCAGGTTTTGTGCCAGCCGGCGACCGGGAGGGGGCGTTGGCCCGCATCGAAAGCTGCGGGGTGGTCTTCGCCCGCCAGTCGGAGCGCATCGCCCCCGCCGACCGCAAGCTTTACGCCTTGCGGGACGTGACGGCCACGGTGCCCAGCTTGCCCCTCATCGTTTCCTCGATTATGTCCAAGAAGCTGGCGGTTGGGGCCTCCAAGCTGGTCTTGGACGTCAAGTGCGGTTCCGGGGCTTTCCGCAAGACCTTGGCGGAGGCCCAGGAGCTTTTGGAAGCGCTGGTGGCCGTGGCCCGCGGTGCGGGCGTGGCCGTGCGGGCGGTCATTTCCGCCATGGACGAACCCCTGGGCCCGGCCCTGGGGTGTGGGGAAGAGGTGCGGGAGGCTCTGGCCTGCCTGGAAGGCCGGGGAGATCCGCGCCTTGCGGCCCTTACCCGCCATTTGGCTCTCCACGCCCTGGAGCTTGCGGGCAAGCCTCGAGGGGAAGCGGAAGCCGAATTGGATGCGGCCTTGGCCTCGGGGCGCGCCCGCGCCCTGTGGGACGAAATGGTGCGCGCCCACGGCGGCAACCCCGATCCCCAGGCTTTGCCCTCTTGCCGGCAGCGTCTGGAGGTGACCAGCACCGAGGAAGGTTTCGTCACCGGAGTGGACGGCGAGGCCCTGGGCTGGGTCGCGGTGGAGCTGGGGGCGGGCAGGCGTTTTCCCGGCGACGAGGTGGACCTTTCGGCCTTTCTCCGCGTCCACGTTCGCATAGGGCAACCCGTGGCCAAGGGCGAGCCGCTGGCCACCCTGGGCTGGAGCTTCCGGCCCGAGGCTCAGCACCTGGCGGCGAGGGTGCGGGCGGCGTTCGCCTTCGGGGAGGAGCCTTTGCCGGCCCAACCCCTGGTTTTGGCGGAGGTTTCCTAGGACCGTGCTGTACCGTATGGACGACGTGGTGGTGGAGTTCGGGGGCCAGAGGCTTTTGGGGCCCCTTTCGTTCCAGCACAACCCTGGAGAAAAGTTGGTGCTTGTGGGACGCAACGGCACCGGAAAAACCACCCTCTTGAAGGTCATCGCCGGGGAGCTAACCCCGACCTCGGGGAGGGTGGAGCGGGCGCGGGGGCTTTCCGTGGCCTACCTGGAGCAGATCCTGCGGGAAGATCCGAGCCTTCCCGTGCTCACGTTCGTGCTCCGGGGCATCCCTGACCTTTTGGAACTCGAGGCCCAGCGGGAGGAACTGGCGAGCACGCTCGACGATCCGAAAACGTTGGCGGTCTTTTCGGCCATCGAGGAAAAGCTCGAGCGGCTGGGGGCAGCCACGGCCCGGCCCCGGGCCCAGGCTTTGCTCCAAGGGCTGGGGATCCCTCAGGATCTCCACGAAAGGCCTTTGCGGGAGCTTTCGGGGGGCCAGAAAACTCGCGTGGCCCTGGCGAGGGCCCTCCTTTCCCCGTGCGACCTCCTGCTCTTGGACGAACCCTCCAACCACTTGGACCTTTTGGGGGCAACTTTTTTGGCCCGTACCTTGGGCGAGCGGAAGGGAGCGGTGCTCCTGGTGACCCACGACCGCTTTTTGGTGGATGCCGTGGGGAGCGAGATTTTGGAGCTTGCGGGTGGAACCCTGGAGCGTTACCCGGGTCCTTTTGCCCGTTACCTGAAGGAGCGCGTCGCGCGGCGGGAGCAACAGCGCCGCGCCTTCGAGCTGCAACAGGCGGAAATTGCCCGACAGGAGGAGTTTATCCGCCGCAACATCGCCGGCCAAAACACCCGTCAGGCCCAGGCCCGGCAAAAGCTTTTGGCCAAAACGGAGCGCCTCGAGCCCCCACCTCCCGATCCTGAGCCCGTGAAGCTGCGCTGGCCCCAAACCCCGCGGGGCGGCGACCGGGTGTTGGAGGTCCACCGCCTGGCCGTGGGGTACACCGAGCCCCTGGTGCGCGACGCCAGCTTCGTCTTGCGCCGGGGGGACCGGGTGGCCCTGGTGGGGGCCAACGGCGCGGGAAAGACCACGCTCTTGAAGACCCTAGCCGGCCTCTTGCCGCCCTTGGCGGGAAGCATCCGCCTGGGGACAGGGGTGGTGGTGGGGTACAGCGACCAGGAGCAGGGGGCGGTGGCTTCCGGTACTCCCCTTTCCCTTCTCCTGGAAGCCCGCCCCGATTGGACACCGGCCGAAGCCCGGGCCTGGGCGGGGGCTTTCGCCTTTTCCGGCGAAAAGGCCGAAGCTCCCACCGAGGTCCTTTCCGGAGGCGAGCGCTCCCGGCTGCAGCTGGCTTTGCTTTTGGCCCGGGCCCCGAACCTCTTGCTCTTGGACGAGCCCACCAACCACTTGGACATCCCTTCCTGCCAAGTCCTGGAGGAGGCGCTCCAAGAGTTCCCCGGGGCGGTGCTCTTTGTAAGCCACGACCGGGCCCTGGTTGAAGCCGTGGCGGAAGCTGTCCTCCTCCTGGAAGGGGGCCAGGTGGTGCCGGTCAACTCGGTGGCGGAAGCCTTTGCCCGCTTGGGGCTAGAAAAGCCCAAGGAAAAGCCGGAGCGAACGGCAGCTCCCCGGCGGAGCTTGCAAGCCGAGGAAAAGCGGCGGCTTGCCCGGGAAATTGCCCGCACCGAAAGGGAGCTCCGGGTCGTGGAAGGGGACCTCCTGGAAACGGAAAAGATGCTCGCCGAGCTGGAAGCCGCCCTCACCCTGCCGGAGCTGGCCGCCGCCCCCGAAAAGCTCCGGGAGCTGGCGGAGGCCATCCAGCGGGCGCGGGTTCGCCAGGACAGGCTTTGGGAGCGCTGGGTGGAGCTTTCCCAAAAGGTGGAGGACACCAAGCGCTTGCTGGCCGCCATCTCCCCCAACTGAACGCGCCAGTGACCTTTGACGTCTCGGAGCCAAGGAAGGAGTGACGTTTTTGTTCTCGACGGAGGTGACCCCTCGCCGGATGTATCAGAAAGCTCTTTTCTTTTATAGTTGCACTCTCAGGAATGCCAACCGTAAGGTGCGTGGCATGAAGCTTGCTAAGGGTTTTGGTGACGGCTGGGTCGCCCAGGGGGTTGCCAAGCCGCGGAAAAGAGTTAAACTTTTTGCCAAGCCCGCTGGAAAGGCGGGCGAAAGGAGGACGAAGAAATGAAAAAGGCACTTTTCTTGGCAGTGGTTCTGGCGATGGTGGGGGTGCCCATGGCCTTTGCCCAGGCCACGGGAAACACCAGCATTTACGTGGTCTACCCGCGCATTGCGATCCTTTACTACCGCTCCTCGATCACCTTGCAGCCCTCAGCCAGCGATCTCATCACGGCTTTTGCTGGGGGGAACCCCGTGAACACCGGCGCCACGACGATTAGCACGTTTACCTCCGGTTTGGGCACCCTGGAGGGCGACGCGACAACCCCGGCCACGCCGTTTAGTACCAACGTGCTCACCACCATCAACAACTTCTACCAGGTGCGGGCCAACTACCAGTTCCAGGTGACCGTCAGCATCACCGACGGCACCCTCCAGGGGGACGGCACCACCGGCAGCGGCAACATCCTCATGAGCAACGTGCAAACGGAGCTCAACGACTCGGGCACGTGGGCTACCACGGTGCAGCAGCCGACCCCTGGTGGCCTTGGCACGATCCACAAAGGGGACGTGCGGTTCAACCTTGACTTTTCCGGTGCGTCCCTGATCGCCCCGAACACCTCGGCGACCTTCGGGGATGGCGTCGTTCAAACTGTCGTGGCGTTTTACTGAGGGTTACGGTTGTGGTAGCCGGAAGCGAGGGGGAAAAGCCCCCTCGTTTTCTTTTGCGGTCCGCGGTAGGATGGGCATTGTGGTGGCGTGGCTTTTGAGCTTGGGGCTTGCGGGGGCCATGGAGCTGCGGCTGGAGCTCCCGCCCCAGGTGGCGGTGGACCCTCTCCGTCCCGAGGAGCTGGCGCCAGCGGTGGCGGTGCCGTGGGAGGGCGGGGAGGCGCCGTGGGTCCCCGTGGTGGAGCGGCGGCTGCCTTCGGCGTTCCGGGTATGGGTACCCAAAGGGGCCTCCTTGGCGGCTTTCGACGTGGAGGCTCGGGTGCTGGGTTCGGGGTTGCGAGCTGAGGGTCAACCTTCGCGGATTCCGGCCAAGGTGCGGGTGGAGGGGTTGCGGCTGGTGGCCAGTAACCCGGATGGAGACCTCTGGGAGGGTGACCTGGTGCTTTCCCTGGATGTGAGCCGTGTTCTCGCCGGGAGCTTTTCAGGGACCTTGCAAGTGACCCTCTCGGGGAGGTGAGGTGCGGCTCCGCCACCTTTTGAGTTGGCTCGTGGCGGCGACGGCCTACGCCGGGGGGATCGGCGTTTCGCCGCCCCGCTTCGACATCACCCTCGAGGGTCCCACGGCCGCGGACGCCTTCAAGGTGGTCAACTTGGGAGAAAGCCCCCTCCACCTCAAGGTTTCCGTGGCCCATTTTGGCCTGGACGAGGAAAACCGCCTGGTGAGCTTGCCTCCCACCCCCCAGTCGGCAGACCAGTGGTTGGTGGTGACCCCCCTGGAGTTCGTGATCGAGCCGGGAAAGACGCAAACGGTGCGCTTTGCCGTGCGCCCGCGGGTTAAGCCTGAGCCCGGGGAGCACCGAGCCATGATTTTTTTGGAGGAACAGCCCCCCCAAGACCGCCCCTTTGCCACCCTCAACCTGGCCCGGGTGGGGGTGGGGGTGTACGTGAACGTGCCGCCGGTGGAGCGCCAAGCTCGCGTTCACTGCGTGGACTTCCGGTGGCTTGCCGGTAAGCTCTGGGCGGCTTTGGACATCTCCAGTTTGGGTAACGCCCACGTACGCCCCCAGGCGTTTTTCGTGGTTTGGCCCGAAAAGGCCTTTCCAGGAACCGTGGGCAGCCACCCTGTCCAGAAGGAACCGGGAGGGCCGGTGGCGGTGCCGGAAGGGGCAAG
>JBAMMG010000027.1:0-9481 GCA_039793905.1 Thermoanaerobaculum sp.
GTGCCGTCGGGCACCGGGGCGCTGCCCTGGCGCACGGTGGCGCGAGCCTCGATGACTTGTCCGACAATAGCGCTGGTGGGGGAAACGCTCAAGGTGAGCGTGGCAGCCGAAGGCGTGGGCGAGGGGCGGGGTGCCGTGGGGCTGTCCGACTTGTTGCAGGCCCCCAAGGTGAGGGCAAACCCGAGGGCCGCAAGAAATGCGAGGTTTGCGTTTTTCTTCATGGCCGTCCTCCTCACTGGGTCACTGGTTCGTAGAAAAAGTTGAGGTTCCAGTCAAAGCGCACGGAGATCCGCCGACCCGCCACGGTTTTTCCGAAGATTTCGATTTGCAGCCGCTGGCGGATGTTGGTCTTCCCGGTCTCGCGGTCGAACCCCCCGTTTTGCGGGTAAAGCTGCACCAGGGGCTGCTGCTCGAAGTACTCCCGAGGAAAGATCCGGTAATTTTGGAGGTTGGCCGTACCTCCGGCGGGAACCGTTACGTTGCGGAACTCCCGCCACTGAGGGGAGGCCACGGTGCCGCCGTCGGAGCGAACCGGGGTTATGACCCACTCGGTGAGGATCACGTCGTCTTGCGGGCCAAGAGTGGTCCCTGGAGCTTTCGGCTGGGACTTGATGGTCATGTTGGCTATGGCCACGTCGGTGCGCAGCGCAATGTTGACGTCGGCCACCCCCTCGGGGACGTCCACCGTCAGGATCACGGGGGCTTCCTGATCCGCCGAGTGGTTCCCGGCGCTGCAACCCCAAAAGCCCAGCGCTAGAACTCCCAACAACAAAGTTGCTAGAAACGCTTTGTTCTTCATGGCCTTCCCCCTAGTACTTGACGATGCGCGGCGTCAAGAAAATCAGGAGCTCATCGTTTTGCTCGCTCCTTTGCCGCTGTTTGAAAAGGTTCCCCACCACCGGAATCTTGGAAAGGCCGGGGACCTGGTTTTGCTGGTCGTTCTGGGTCATCTTGTACACGCCGCCGATGACCGTCGTCCCACCGTCCCGCACCAAAACCTTGGTTTCGGCCTTGCGCACCGAAAGCGGAGCGCCCGCGAGCTGGGTGCCGATGGCAACGATGTTGACACCTTCCAAGACCTCGGTTTTGTCCAGCTTGATGTTGAGCTGCACCGTGCCCTCAGCGGTGATGTGGGGCGTCACCTCGAGCTTGATGGTGGCGTCCTTGAACGTCACCGTCGTGGTGGTCACGTTCCCTTGAGTGACCGTGGAGGCAATGGGGATTTGGATACCGCTCTCGATCTTGGCCGCCTCGTTGTCCTGGGCCATGACCTTGGGGGCGGAGACCACCTTGGCGAGACCGTTGGATTCCGCCGCTTGCAACACGAAATAGAGGTTGAAGGCGTTGAGAATATCGGCAAAGCTAAAGCCGATCTCGCCGGTGGGACCCTGAATGGGAAGCCCGACCCCGCCACTGACATTACCGGAGTACGGGAAACGCCAGCCCGTGGTGGTGCCGTGCTGGGCATCGGCCACGCCCGTGAAGCCCCACTGGAGGCCCAAAGCGTGGGAAAAACGCCGGGTCGTTTCCACGATCCTGGCTTCGATGAGCACCTGGGGGTTGGGGTGGTCCAGCTCGTCAATGAGGTTCAGAATGCCCTCCAGCCGATCGGCCAGGTCCCTGATGATGAGCATGTTGGAGCGGGGATCCACGACCACCGACCCACGCTCGGAAACGATGAACTTTTCGGCTGTCAGGATGGCTTTCACGTCTTCGGCGCGAGCGTAAGAAAGCACCTTGGTGACGGTTTTCATGGGCCGGGCGGCTTCCGCTTGCTTGAGGTAGTTGGCGAGGGCTTGCTTTTCCTGGGTCAGGCGGTCCATGCGCGCCACCCTCAACACGTTGTTCTCGATGACGTAATCCAAGCGGTTGATGCGCAAGATGATATCGAGACACTGGTCCCACGGGACGTTTTCCAGGTTCACCGTCACCGAACCCGTGACATCGGGGTCCACCACGATGTTGAGCCCTGTGATCTTGGCAAAGGAACGAAGCACGTCCTTGATGTCCGCGTCCTTGAGCTCGAGGCTGATGGGCTCACCTGTGAACTGCCGCTCCTGGGTTTCCACCTCCTTCGCGCCAGCAGCGGCGGTGGCAGGTACAGGCGCGGCCTGCTCGGCCATGGCCCGCGGGGTCGAGACGTAGGGAGAATCGGTCGCAGGCTCGGGAGCCGGGGCGGGAGCAGCTTGGGGAACGGCTACTGGCGGGGTCTTGGCGAGGTCCATGGCCGCGGCCTTTTCCACGCTTGCTGAAGGTCCGGGCGCTGTGGCCGTCTGCTCGGCCGTAACAGCAGCCGTTGCGATCGTTGCGGGCTCCGGCTCGCCAGAAGGGGAAACTCCCGGCGTCTCGTGCTCGACGATGGCGGTAACCGGCTCCGGGGCTGCCGCCACCACCTCGCCGGCACCCAAGCGAACCGCCAAGCCGTCAGCGGTGCTTTCCACCGTGTACTTGGAAGGCGCGTCCAGGTCAATGGCAATGCGAACCACAGGCTCCGGCTGGACCGCAAACTGCGCGACCCGCACCCGTTGGACCCCGCCGCGCCCTACCGGGTACACCCTCTTGGCCTTGGCGGGCAGCACCCCGGGGACATCCACCGCCACCCGCGGCGGATTTTCGAGGGCAAAGGCCTTCCCCGTCACGGGCCCTAGGCCTTTCACGAAAACCGTGACACCCTCCCCCTCCACCACCGGCTCGACCTCGAACTCCCCCCGCGGCTTCGATGCGGCTCGCCCGCCGGCCAACCGCACCTCCACACCGGCGGGGAGAGCTCTCACCGTTGGGCGTACCCCGGAGGCCAGCTCCAGCACCAACCTGACACTGGAGCCGGATGAAGCAAGCGTGGCCCGGGAGAGCCCGGCTTGAGGCTCGGCCAAGCTTTCCACCGGTTGCGCGAGGCGAGCTCCTGGAAACTCCAAGGTGAAAACGCCACCCTCACCGGCGACTTCCCGGTACGGGAGCGGGCCGGAGGCGCTGACAACCAGGGCCGGAGCCGGGGTCGGGGTCCACGCCATCCCGAGGATGGAAACTTCTTCCTGCGCCCACGCACCGAAAGCTACCAAGAGCAGGAAAGTCAGGCTCGCTAGAAAGGCTCGAGTTTTTTTCGGCTTCATCGCAACCCCCTCGCGTTTACTGCAACGTCCGCACAACTTCGCGGTACGGCTTCAAGCTCCTAGGATCGGCAATGTTGACCTTGAACGTGACCTTTCCAGGCTCGATCTTTTCCACCGTGCCGTCGTACAAAACCGTGCCGGGCTTGATAAGGTACGACATATTGTCCGTGCCTTGGATCAGCGCGACGTAGCCCTCGGGCAACTTGATGATACCTTGCAGCTTGATTTCCTCGACCCCCATGCCGGGGAGGCCCGGCGGGCGCTGCCCCATTTCTTCCTTGGACCGGCCCGCGAGAAGCGAGCGGAAGGGGTCCCGGCGCCCCGCGGGGTCGTAGGTGAACCCACCCCCCGCCGCCACCTCTTCTTCGCCGGCCAGGATGCGCTCCACAGTAGACGTATCAATGGGCTTTTCCTCCGGCCGCGGGGTGGGTGCCGGCGCCTGAGCCAAAGCCAGAGACACGCTCCCCAGAGCCGCGAGAACGAAACGCACCTTCATTTTGCCCCTCCCTCCGCCTTGACCTCACCGTAAATGAACGTCTTCATGGTAAAACCAGCACTCAAGGTGTAGGGTCCCGGCTTGTTGATGGACGAAAGAGCCATGCTCTCCACGTTGATGATTCTCGAAAACTTGGAAAGCCGATCGAAAAACCGCGCCAAATCGTGGTAGCCGGCTTCCAAACTCACGCGAATAGGCCACTCGGTGTAAAAGTCCTTCCTTTGAAAGCCCTGGGGCTCGAAAGCCACGAAACGGAAGGACCCCTGCTCGGTAAGGGCTTTGATTTTCTTGATGAGCTCGTCGGTTTGCTTTTGGGTGGGGAGAATGCGCAGGAGCCGCGCGAGCTCGGCATCGAGCCGCGCGAACTCCTCACGAAACTGCGGTAGCCTGGCTTCGGCAGCCTTCCCCTCCCGGACCTTTTGCTTGAGGTTTTCCAGCTCGCCCGTTCGGCGCTGGATATCCTGGGAAATACCAGATAGCCATTGGCTTTCGGCGCCCCAGATGCCCACACCGGCCAGCACCAAGCCTAAAATCAGCGCCACGTACCAAGGTCTGTTTTCGAGCTCAAGACCTGCCATAGGCACGCTCCCTCACTGCCCGGAACCCTGCCCCGAACCCTGGGGCCCCGTTCTTGGCGTTGGACTGAAACCACAGGACAAATCGAAGCTGAACACCCCCTGCTGGTCCTGACGCATCACCCTCAACGTGGGCTCGGAAAAGAACGGACTTGCCGCCAGGTTGGCGATGAAGTTGGCCACGGCGTTCTCGTTGAGAGCTTGACCCGTCAAGGAAATGGTTCTGCCGGAAAGCTCCATCTTCGTAAGCCATACGAGGTCGGGAAGGGCCTTGCTCACCTCGTCCATGATCCTCACCGGTCCGAACTGGTTCGCCTTGAGCTGCTCGATGACCTCGATCTTGTGCTTGAGCTCGGCGTTTTTCTTCTTGAAGCTTTCCACCTCCTCAATAATTGGCTTGAGTCGCTCGTACTCCTTTTGGTTTTGGGCAATCTCCTCGTTGATGGCCGAAAGCTGCGAGGAAAGGCGCCAGTAGCGCATGCCGATCCAGCCTACGGCCACCACAACGCAGCCCACGACGATGTAGTTGTTGACGTTGGCACCGGCAAGGGTGATCAGGGGGCGGCGAGCTGCTTTTTCTCGCTTCGCTTCTCCCAGTAGGTTGACCTTGATCATGGCGCTAGTCCCCCACCGTCCGCAGCGCCATGCCCACGGCCACGGCCATGGCCGGAGCATGGCGGTTGAGCCATTCGGGTGGAAACTCCGCTTCCGAGTAGTCAATTTCCTTGAAGGGGTTCATGATTTCCACCGGCACCGAGAAGCGGTCCTTGAGCACCTGGTCGAAGTTGAGGAGCTGCGCCGACCCTCCGGAAAGCACGATTTCCTCCACCCGATCATGGGCGGAGGTCGTGTAGAAGAACTCGAAGGTCCGCTTCAGGTCTTCGGCAAAGTCCTGGGCCACGGCATTGATGATACCGTACACGGTTTGGGGAGAAACATCCCCGACCCGTTCGCCGGTTTTGATGGCCTCAGCTTGTTCTCGAGTCACGTGGAGTTCGCGCTGGATGGCTTCCGTGATCGTGTTGCCGCCAAAGATGATGTCGCGCCAAAACAGCGACTGCCCGTGAGCCAGGATGTTGACGTTCGTGAGGTACGCCCCCACGTTCACCAGAGCCACCACGCGGTCTTGGGGGAGGCCGTAGTTGTACTCGTACGCGTTTTGGATGGCAAAGACGTCCAAATCCACGAGCACGGGGGTTTTCCCAAGCTGGGTGACGACGCTGGCGTAATCGGCCACCCGATCTTTTTTGGCCGCCACGACGAGAACCGTCATGCTTTCGGCACCGGTTTCCAGGATCACGTAGTCGAGGTTGGCGTCGTTGACATCGAAGGGAAGGTACTGCTCCGCCTCCCACTGGATTGACTCCGCCAACTCAGCTTCGGACATGGCAGGGACTTGAATTTTCCGGATGGCCACGCTCATTCCCGCGAGGGAAACCCCGAAGTTCGGGTTTTTGACGCCTCGCTCTCGAACCAGCCGCCCCGCCACCTCCACCACCAACGAGGAGTCCATGATGGTGCCTTCGACGATGGCTTCGGGGGACAAAGGAGCCACTCCGGCATGGAGCAAAGAAAACCTACCCCCCCGGCCACTTTTGAGCTCGACGAGCTTCACGGCTGAAGATCCTATGTCGAGGCCGACGATGTTTTTCTTCTTGCCTAAAAGCACGATGCCACCCCCTCCCCGCTGTTGTCGGTGGTTGCTGCGAAGGATGCGTTTCGCGTCGTGCCCATATTTGCTCCTAATATATTAACGCCACCCCAGCCTTGTCAAGCGGGGTGAGCTACAGCGAAAGCTGCCCCCCTCCGCCGCGAGGCCGGAAAAGCCGGCTACGAGCGAGGCATTCGGCCCCTCGCCCCGCTTCTTGCCGGGTGACCGGCGTCACGTCCTATGGTACAATTAAGCCCGCGCGGGAAGCGCGTATGAGGGAACGATGGCACGAGTTTGCGAGATTTGCGGCAAGAAAAGCATGGTAGGGAATCAGATTTCCCATGCCCACAACGTCTCCAAGCGGCGGTGGCGGCCTAACCTGCACGTAGTCCGGGCGCGCGTGGGCGCTACAACCCGCCGGCTCAAGGTGTGCACCCGCTGCCTGCGTTCGGGGCGCGTGCAGAAGGTTGTTCGCTAGTTTGGTTTTTCCGGGGTAAAACCCAGGGCGGCGGGCAACGGACAGAGCCCTCTGGAAAATCCGGGCTCCACTCGCGTTACGCCCGGAATGCGTCGAACGAGACCCATCAGCTTTTCCAGATGATCCCGGCCCGTGACGTCCACCTCCAGGTTCACCACCCCGCACCGGTCCTCGGTTGCCAAGTGACAGGAGCGGATGTTGGAACCAGCACTGGTAATGGCTTGGGAAATGGCAGCCAGCATCCCCGGCTTGTCTTCAAAGGTCACGTGCAAGGGCATGGGGTAGGGCCCACCGGCAGCACCCCAGCTCACCTCGATTTGGCGCTCGGGAGCAAGGGCCAGGCGCCGCACGTTGGGGCAATCCCGACGGTGAATGGCCACCCCCCGGCCACGGGTCACGTAACCGACGATGGGATCCCCCGGGAGCGGCCGGCAGCACCTGGCCCGGAACGTCAGAAGATCGCGGTCCCCCCTGACCTCGACCGTGAGCGCCTCGGCGCCTGGGCTCGGCCGCGTCTTGGGCGGCGGGCCCTGCTCGGCTTCCCGCTTGTCCCGAGCGAAGGGAGCCATGACCTCCCGCGCCGAAAGTCGCCCAAAGCCCACGGCTGCCAAAAGGTCCTCTTCTTTGGCGAAACCATGCTCGCTCGCAAGGTCCTTGAGGTTGAACCCCTCCAGCCCCTTGTGCACCGGCAAACCCAACCGCTTGGCCTCCCGCTCCAAAAGCTTGCGACCCAGCGCTCGTGCCCGTTCCTTTTCCCCCTTCTTTAAGAACGCTCGGATCTTGGTGCGGGCCCGGGCCGTCACCACGAACTCCAACCATCCCCGGCGGGGCACCTGATTGGGAGAGGTCTGGATTTCCACGATGTCCCCGGTTTTCAGGGGGGTTCGCAACGGGACCAGGCGGCCATTCACCCGGGCTCCGATGCAGGTATTGCCCACCTCCGTGTGGATGGCGTAGGCGAAGTCCACGGGCGTCGCCCCCCGGGGCAACCGCACCAACTCCCCTTTGGGCGTGAAGCAGTAAACCTCTTCCGGGTAGAGGTTGAGCTTGAGCGAGTCCAAGAACTCCAGTGGGCTTTCCTGATGCCCTTCCAAAAGCGAGCGCAACCACGCCAGGCGCTGGTGATCCTCCCCGGGATCCTTGCCTTCCTTGTAAAGCCAATGAGCCGCCACCCCTTTTTCCGCCACTTCGTCCATGTCCCGAGTCCGAATTTGGACCTCGAACGGGAAGCCGTCGGGACCCAAAAGCGACGTGTGCAAGGATTGGTACCCGTTGGATTTGGGCACCGAAATGTAGTCCTTGAAGCGGCCAGGAACCGGACGCCACCTTTGGTGCACGAGCCCTAAGACCGCATAGCAGTGAGCCACCGATTCCACCACCACCCGAAAGGCCAAAAAGTCGAAAAGCTGCTGCAGCGAAATCCCCTGGGAGCGAAGCTTGCGCCAAATGGAGTACAGGTGCTTGATGCGGAAGCGGACCTCGCCGGGAATGGAGTACTCCGCAAGCAGGGCCGCAAGCTCCGCCCGCACCCTTTCGATACTGGCGGCGGCCTTTTCCTGGCGCGCCGCAAGCTCTAGGGAAAGCTTTTCGGCTTCTTCCGGAAAGAGATGCCAAAAGGCCCGGTCTTCCAGCTCGGCTTTGATTTTCCCCATGCCCAAGCGGTGGGCCAGGGGGGCGTAAATATCCAGGGTTTCCTGAGCGATGCGCCGCCTCCTGGCCTCCTCGAGGAAATGCAAGGTCCGTATGTTGTGGAGGCGATCCGCAAGCTTGATCAGGAGCACGCGGATGTCCTCCATGGAAGCCAAAATCATGCGGCGGAACGACTCGGCCTGGGCAGCCTGCCGCGCCGCGTAGGATTGCTCGAGGGTCGTGATCTTGGTGAGGGCCTTGACGATCGCTGTAATGCGCTCCCCGAACTGCTCCCGCAAGGTCTCTTCGGTGACGTAGGTGTCTTCCAAAAGGTCGTGGAGCAGCCCCGCAGCAATGGCTACCTCGTCCAAGCGCATGTCCGCCAAGATGCGCGCCACCTCCAGGGGGTGCACCAGGTACGGCTCGCCGCTGGCCCGCACCTGCCCCTGGTGGGCCATGGCCGAAAAGACGTAGGCCCGGCGCAAGAGATCCTCGTCGCAGTGCGGCTTGTAGGCCTGCACCTGCTCCAGGATGTCGTCGAAGCGCGGCAGCGTGGCCATCCTTTGTATTGTAATCCCAAAATGCAAACGGGCCTTCCCGAAGGAAGGCCCGCCGCCGAGACCTTGGCCCTACCTGCGGGTGCGGGAGGCCCGTTTCTTGGCAAAAAGCTCCGTGAAGAAAAGGGCGACGGGTGAGGCAATGTAAATCGAGGAGTAGGTCCCGACGATGATGCCTACCAGCAGCACGAAGGCAAAGGTGTTGATGACGTCACCCCCAAACAGGTAAAGGGCAATCACGACCAGCAACGTCAAACCCGAGGTGATGACCGTCCGCGAGAGGGTTTGGTTTATTGCTCTGTCCATGACGTCCACGAGAGGCTTACCCCGCTCCAGCTTGAGCCGCTCGCGGATGCGGTCAAAGATCACCACCGTGTCGTTCACCGAGTAGCCCACCAAGGTGAGAAGGGCCGCTACCGTCGGCAGGTTGATTTCCCGTTGGGTGAAGGAAAGGGCGCCAAGGGTAATGAGCACATCATGGAACAGCGCCACCACTGCCCCAATGCCGTAAGGGAGGTGGAAGCGGAACCAGATGTAGACCAGCATCCCCAGAAGCGAAAAGGCCACGGCCTGAGTGGCCTTGTTCCTCAAGTCCTTGCCCACCAGCGGCCCGACGGCGTCCGCAGCCAGCACCGCAAACTCCCCAAAGTGACCGGAGGACTTGAGAAACGCCCGAACCTGGGGGGAAAGCCCCTCCACCTTGTCGAGATCGCCTGGACCCTGGAAAATCCCCATTTGCTTGCGGAGCGCCAAAACCGCCAGGGCCTGGGGTTCGTAGTGGCTACGGCGGGCCTCCAGGCCACCCCCCACCCCTTCGGGATCGGCTTCCGCGAGAGCATCACGGAGAGCGTCGGCGCCAACGGTTTGCAAAGGCAAACCCTGGCGAGCCTGGCCGTGGAACTCCCGGTCCAGGGCCTCGATCATGACCTTCGAGAAGTCACCCTCCTCCCCGGGGTTTTGCACCCTCACGAGGAACTCGTGGAGC
>JBAMMG010000028.1:0-9288 GCA_039793905.1 Thermoanaerobaculum sp.
AGAGCTTCGTAGGCCTCCACAGGTAACCTCGCCGCCATAACTTCATTGTCGGGCCGAGACCGGGGTGCTGTCAAATCGGTGGAATCCCGCCAGGAGCTTCGCCACGAGCCTCACCCCACCCCTAGAGCGTTGCCGCACCGCGCGCTTGGCCAGCCCGCGTTGGAGACCCCGAGGTACCATGGAAGCGTGGGTCGGGATCCCTGGGACCTCGGGGCCTTTGCCAGCTTTCTCGAGCACGAGCGCAACTTCTCGCCCCATACCCTGCGGGCGTACCTGCGGGAAATTTGCACTTTTGCCAGCTTTTGCCAGGAGCATTTGGGGCTTTCCGCACCCGGGGAGGTGAAGCCGGCAGCCGTGAGGGCTTTTCTCGCCCACCTCCACGGCTGCGGTTTGGCACGCACGTCCCTCCAGCGGGCGTTGGCAGCCGTTCGCACCTACTTTCGGTTTTTGGCCCGGGAAGGGAGGGTGAGCCAAAACCCGGCGCGAGTCGTTCCCACCCCCAAAGCCCCCAAGCGGCTGCCCGAGGTGCCCACGGTGGCGGAACTTTCCCAGCTCCTGGAGGGGTTGCCCGAAACCCCCCAGGGGGTTCGGGACCGCGTGGCGTTAGAGCTTCTCTACGGCTGCGGGCTGCGGGCTGCCGAGCTCGTGGCTGTGGACCTGGACGATCTGGACCTCAATCGCCGCCTGGTTCGGGTCCTGGGCAAGGGCCGCAAGGAGCGGATCGTGCCCTTCGGGCGGGAGGCGGAAAAAGCGCTTCGGGTATACCTTCCGGTGCGGGCAGCCCTGCGCCAAAGGGTCCGAGACAACGACGGCGAGCCGCTCCTGGTGAACCTCCAGGGGCGCAGGCTTTCGGACCGCTCCCTGCGCCGCATCGTGGAGCGGGCGGTGCGGCAGCTGGCGGTCGTTCACCGTCTGCACCCCCACACCTTGCGCCACGCGTTCGCCACACACCTTTTGGAGGGGGGGATGGATTTGCGGGCCATCCAGGAGCTCTTGGGGCACGCGTCCCTAGCCACCACCCAGCGCTACACGCACCTGGACCTGGCCCACCTCATGGAGGTTTACCGCAAGGCCCATCCCAAGGCTTGAGGTTTTGCTAGGCTAGCCTCTGGGAGGGGCCATGGACTGGCACCACACCACCATTTGCGCGGTGCGCCGGGACGGGGTCACGGCCCTCGCCTGCGACGGGCAAGTGACCTTGGGGAGCACGGTCCTCAAACACGGCGCTTCCAAGCTCCGGCGCCTGGGCGGGGGGCGGGTGGTGGCAGGCTTTGCCGGCTCGGTGGCCGACGCCCTGGCGTTGTTTACCCGCTTCGAAGCCAAACTGGAAGAGTTCGGCACCAACCTGGAACGGGCAGCGGTGGAGCTGGCGCGCGACTGGCGCACCGACCGCGCCCTCCGCCATTTGGAAGCCCTCATGATCGTGGCCGATAGCGAACGAATGCTCCTGCTTTCCGGCTCGGGGGAGGTCATCGTACCCGATGACGGGATTCTGGCCGTGGGCTCGGGGGGGCCCCTGGCCCTGGCCGCGGCTCGAGCTCTCGTGCAGTTCACGGACCTCAAGGCTCCGGAGGTGGCCCGGGAAGCCCTGCGCATTGCCGCCGCTATTGACCTTTACACCAACGACCGCATCACGGTGGAGGTGCTGCCGTGAACGAAGCGCTGACCCCGGCGGCGGTCGTGGCCGAGCTTTCCCGCTACATCGTGGGCCAGGAAGCAGCCAAAAAAGCCGTGGCCATTGCCCTCCGCAACCGCTGGCGGCGGCAGCAGCTCCCCCCCGAGGTGCAAAAGGAGGTCACCCCCGCCAACATCATCCTCATTGGTCCCACAGGGGTCGGCAAAACCGAGATTGCCCGGCGCCTGGCGCGCCTCGCCAACGCGCCGTTCGTGAAGGTGGAGGCTTCCAAGTTCACCGAGGTGGGTTACGTGGGGCGGGACGTGGATTCCATCGTCCGAGATTTGGTGGACGCCGCCGTGGCCCTGGTACGGGAGGAAAAAGCGGGCAAGGTGCGGGTGGCGGCCCAGCGGGCGGCCGAGGAAAGGCTCGTGGAGCTGCTCATGCCGCCGTACGCTTCCGACCCTGAGGAAACCCGCCGCTCCCTCAAGCGCCTCCTGCGGGAAGGCCAACTGGATCAACAAGAGGTGGAGCTGGAAGTCACGGAAAACCGGGCCCCCAACATTGCCTTTCTCGGCGGCCAGGGGTTGGAAAGCTTGGAGCTTTCCTTGCGGGAAGCCTTCGGTCCGCTGTTTTCCCAGCGCACGCGGCGCAAGGTCCCGGTGGCGGAAGCGCGGCGCATCCTCGAAGGGGAGGAGCTGGAGAAGCTCTTGGACAGAGCGGAAATCGAAAGGGAAGCGGTGCGCCGGGCCCAGGAGTCGGGGATCGTGTTTTTGGACGAAATCGACAAGATCGCGTCCCGGGGCACCGCCGTTGGCCCCGACGTTTCGCGGGAAGGGGTGCAGCGGGACCTCCTGCCCTTGGTGGAAGGCACGACCGTGAACACCCGCTACGGCCCTGTTTCCACCGACCACGTGCTCTTCATTGCCGCCGGCGCCTTTCACATGGCCAAGCCCTCGGACCTCATCCCCGAGCTCCAGGGCCGCTTCCCGGTGCGGGTGGAGCTTTCCGCCCTCACCCAGGACGATCTCCTGCGCATCCTCACCCAACCTGAGCACGCGCTCCTGAAGCAGCACCAGGCGCTTCTGGCTACCGAAGGCGTGGAGCTGGAGGTGACGCCGGAAGGCGCGGCGGAGATGGCCCGCATCGCCTTCGAGCTCAACCGCAGCGGGCAAAACATCGGTGCCCGGCGCCTGGTGACGGTGGTGGAAAAGGTCATGGAGGAGGTCTCTTTCACCGCCCCCGAGCGGCGAGGGACCCGGGTAGTGGTGGACGCGGCGTACGTGCAAAAGGCCCTGGCCCCCCTCCTGGGGCAGGAAGATTTGGCCAGGTACATCCTATGAAGCGGGCCCTGGTTTTGGCTTTTCTGGTTCTCGCGGGGTGCGGTCGCAAAGGCCCACCTTTGCCGCCCTTGCGGGAAGTCCCGGAAACCACCACCGATCTTGCAGTGGTCCAGGAGGAAGGGGAGGTGATCCTGCGCTGGAGCTACCCGGCCCTCACCCGGTCGGGCAGGCCCCTGGGCGATCTGGAGGCGGTGGAGGTCTGGCGAGCGGAGGTTCCTCCCGGGCAAGAGAAAAGCCTGGAAGGGCCTCAAGGGGTGGAGCTCAAGCGCCAGCTCATCCTTGGCCGCGGAAAGCTGGTGGCGCGCTTGCGCGGGAAGGCCCTGGAGGGCGCAACCCACGGTGGCCAGCTGGAGTACCGGGAGCCGGCCCTGGTCCTTTCGGGGCAAACCGCGCCCACGGTGCTTTACGCCGTGCGATCGCGCAAGGCCGAGGGTGGTGTTTCGGATTTTTCCAACGTGGTGAGCTGGCAGGCGCAGCCACCCCCGCCGCCGCCGGAAGGGCTTACCGCTCAACCTCTCGCCGAGGGGATCGCCCTTTCCTGGCGCGGGGAAGAGGGCGCGACGTTCCGGGTGGAGCGCCAGGAACGAGGAGGGGCTTGGACGGTTTTAGCCGAAAACCTGCCCGCACCCCGTTTCGTGGACACCACGGCCCAGCAAGGCTCCCGCTACGCCTACCGCGTTCGCACTAGCCGCGAGCACGTCACCGGCCCTCCCACCGCGCCCGCGGACGTGAACTACCCCGACGTGTACCCGCCCCCGGTCCCCACCAACCTGGTGTGCTTGCCAGAGGAGGGGCGGGTCGTCCTCCAGTGGGAAAACCTCGAGGAAAACGCTCGGTTCAAGGTGTTCCGGCGCATAGGCGATGGGCCGTGGGAGCACCTGGAGGAGACCTGGGCCAAAACGACCTACGTGGACGAGAAACCACCCAGGGGCGAGCTCACCTACGCCGTGAAGGCCTTCGATGCCGCGGGCAACGAGTCGGAAGCCGCCACCTGCACAGCCCGGGGGGGGATGTGAGGTTTGCCAAGTGGCACGGGGCCGGAAACGACTTCCTGCTTTTTTTGCCGGAAGACGGGCCCGACCTGGCCACCAACCTGCCCAAGCTTGCCCCTCGCCTCTGCCACCGCCGGATGGGCCTCGGCGCCGACGGGGTCTTGCTTTTGGAGCCGCAGGGGGAAGTCATCCGCCTGGCCTACTTCAACTGCGACGGCTCCCGCGCCCGCTTTTGTGCCAACGGCACCCGCTGTGCCGCTGCCTTCGCCTGGCGGCGCTTGGGGCTTTCGGAAGTCACCCTTCTCACCGATTTTGCCCCGATCCCTGCCCAGGTCTCGGGCACAAAGGTGCGCCTGGAGCTTCCCCCACCCCAGCCCGTGGTGGGGTGGGTCGAGCTGCCGGTGGGTCCCGGGGCTTTCCGGGGGTTCTTCCTCACCGTGGGGGTCCCGCACCTGGTGGTGCCGGTGGGGTGGGAGGACTTTTGGCAAAGGCCCCTGGAGGAAGCTCCAACCCTTCGAAGCCACCCCGACCTCGGCCGCGAGGGCGCGAACGTCCACTTTGTCCGGGCCGTGGCGGGAGAGCTTTGGGTGCGGTCGTTCGAGAGGGGGGTGGAAGGGGAAACCCTGGCTTGCGGGTCCGGCGTTGTGGCGGCGGCGCTGGTGGCCGTGGCCGAAGGGTGGCTGCCCCCACCGGTGGCGGTTCGCACCGCTTCCCAAAGGGTGTTGGAGGTCACGCCCCGGGGCGGCCAGCCCTGGGGAGCCGTGGAGCTTTTGGGGCCGGCCGAGCCCATCGCCGAAGGGGAGGTGGCGGCGGAGCTGCTGGCCGGGGAGTAAAAGCCGTGAGGGTTTTCGTGGGAACCAGCGGCTTTTCCTACCCTTCCTGGCGCAGGCGTTTCTACCCCGAAAAGCTCCCCAGCCGAGAGTACCTCCGCTTTTACGCCCGCCACTTTCCCGCCGTGGAGCTCAACGTCACCTTCTACCGCTGGCCCCGCCCCCAAACCCTCCGCGCCTGGCGGCAGCAGGTGGGTCAGGAGTTTCACTTTGCCGTCAAGGTGCACCAAAGCATCACCCACAAAAAACGCCTGCGGAACGTGAGCGAGGAGCTGGCACGCCTTTGCGAGCTCGTCGCCGAGCTGGCCCCGGCGGTGCTCCTGGCCCAGTTGCCTCCGAGCCTGGCGTTCGACCCCGAGCTCCTCCTCGCCTTCTGCGCGCTGGTCCCTCGAGAGCTTCCACCGCTGGTTTGGGAAGCCCGGCATCCCAGCTTCTTCACGGCCAACGCTCGGGAGTTTTTGCGGAAGCAACGCATCCCGCTGGTGGTGGCGGACTCCGGCGGGCGCTTCCCCACGGCCCGGGTGGTCACGGGCGAGCCTCTGTACCTGCGCTTCCACGGCCCCGGCGCCCTCTACGCCTCGCCGTATACTCGCGAACAGCTGGCGGATTACGCCCAATGGCTGGCCGGTCAAAACGTGGGGGAAGCCTACGCGTTTTTCAACAACGACGTGGGTGGTCACGCGGTGGACAACGCCCGGGAGTTTGCCCAGCTTGCCGCCTCCCTTGCCCGAAGTGAGCTGGGGGCCTAAACTTCCCTTGCGAGGGTGGTCATGGCGGCACCGCTGTCGGCAACCCTGGAGCTGCGCCCCAGGGCCCGCTTCGACATGATCGACGTCAACGAGCTGCTTTCCCAAAAGGAAAGAGAGGTGGTCGCCTACCCCCGGGCCCTCTACTGCTCGTATCACACCACCGCTGGGTACCTGGAGCAGTCCCTCTGCGCCCGCATGGGCTACGAGAGGGAGGCGGTGGCCCGCTTCGTGCGCTCGTTCCAGAGGCTTTTTCCCCCGGAGGCACCGTACTTTCACGATCGCATGGAGCTGCGCCAGGAGCTCTCGGAAGAAGAGCGCGAAAACGAGCCGGCGAACGCCGACTCTCACTTGGCGTTCATCGGCTCGGGTTTGAAAAACTGCGTCACCTACCTCAACCCCGGCAAGAATCCCGTGTTTTTCATTGACTTGGACGGCGTCCATCGGGGCGGGACGCGCCTGCGCAAGACCACCGTCGTGGGGTACAGCCGCGAGGAGGTGGTGGTGCGGGAGCGGGTCAGCATTCCCGTCTCCCACCATGCGGTGGATTCCATCAACCTCAAGGACCCGAAAGTGGGGTTTTTCGCCTACGCCGAAGAGCTCATTGCCCGCCACGGCATCGAGTCCGGCCGCCTGGACGTAGCCTTAGCTCCCGAAGAGCGCCACGCCGGCCTCACGGTCAACGAGTACGAAACGCTCCTCATGAAGCACGACCTGCGAGAGGTGCTCCGCGACCCCTTCCGGTTCATGGTGGAAAAGGGCAAGCACATCCTCCAGGATCCGCGGGCAGTTCCGGAAAAGACCCGGTCCTACGCTGCCTACGACCTCATCCACATGTTCAACGAGCTCATGGAAGCCCTTCGCATCTCCCGCTCGGCCCTGGAGCGGCTCATCGTGCGCGCCACCGGTGGGGCGGCCTCGCGTTTCTTGCGCTTGCGCAAGCAGGTCAGCTTCCTGGTGGCGCCGCACGTGGCGGAACCCCCGGCCACCATCGTTCAGGGGCGCTACCAGAGCCCCATCCTCGTGCAGTGGCATCAAGGGGACGTGACCTCGCGTACCCTGGTCCTGACCCTTACCCGCTTCCTCTAAATGAGCGACCGGGATTGGCCGCCGTCCACGACAACGCACGCACCCGCAACCCAAGAAGCGCGAGGGGAAGCCAAAAACGCCACCACGTCCGCCACCTCCTCCACGGTGCCGAAGCGGCCGAAGGGCAGGTTTTGCTCCACGAAACGGGCAATGCCCTCAGGGTCTTCCTGGGCCCTCCGGTCCCAGCTTCCCCCGGGAAAGCGGATGGAACCCGGGGCTACGGAAAGCACGCGGATGCCGTAGGGGGCTTCCTCCAAGGACAGGATTTTGGCCAGAGAAATGAGGGCGGATTTGGTGGTGTTGTAAAGGGAAAGCTCGCGACCACCGGCCTCGCGGCCAAAAATCGAGCTGACGAAAATCACCACCCCCCGGCGGTTGGCGCGCATGGTGGGGAGGAGAGCGCGGGTGAGCCGCACGTGGGCCAGGAGGTTGAGGTTGAGCACGAAGTCCCAGTCCTCATCGGTGGTTTCCACGAAGCTCTTGCGACGGTTGCCTCCCACGTTGTTGACCAGGATGTCCACGCGCCCGAAGTGAGAAAGGGCCTTCTGGGCAAGTTCCTGGGCGGCGCCGGGCAGGGTGAGGTCGCACGCCACGGGGAAAACCTCAACCCCTAAGGCTTCCACCTCGCTCCTGGCACGGGCCAGACCCTCCTCCCCCCGGGCGGCCAGCACCAGGTGGCACCCTTCCGCGGCCAAAGCTCGGGCAATGCCCAGGCCAATCCCCCGAGACCCTCCCGTGACCAAAGCCACAGAGCCGGAAAGTTGCAAATCCATGCGTCCCTCCATGGTAAAGTTAGCGCAGATGATCGGGGACGTCTTGGCCAAGGTGAGCGGCTTCTCCAACGCGAGGTATTAAGGTGCGTTGCCCGGCCTGCCGCTCGGAGCTGGTGGTGGTGGAGCGGGAAGGGGTGGAGCTGGACTGGTGCCCCTTCTGCCGGGGGCTCTGGTTCGACGCCGGGGAGCTGGAAGCTGTGGAGGCCACCCTTGGGGTGAGCTTTCGCCCCCTTGCCGGCCAAAGGTCCGCGGGAAAGCGCCGCTGTCCGCGCTGCGATGCCGCGATGGACACCCTCAAGCTCGAGGGATCGCCCTCCTTGATCGCCGACGTTTGCCCCAAAGCACACGGTATTTGGTTCGATGCGGGCGAGTTGGCGGCTCTCGCCGCCGGCGGCGGGGGCCGAACCGAGGGTGACGCGGTGACGTTTTTAGGTGAGAAGCTGCGGCGCAAGCCGTAAGCGAAGGGAGGTGCAACGTGGCCTTTTGGATCTTTGTGGCGCTTTTGGTGGTGGTGCTCTTCTGGCTCGTGGGGCTTTACAACCGCTTGGTGCGGGCCCGCAACGAGGTGCGCAACGCCTGGAGCCAAATTGACGTGCAGCTCAAGAGACGCTGGGACTTGATTCCGAACCTCGTGGAGACCGTGAAGGGGTACATGCACCACGAGCGGGAAACCCTGGAGGCGGTCACCAAGGCCCGGCAGCAAGCCATCTCGGTGACCGGTGACGTGGCGGCCCGGGCCCAAGCCGAAAGCATCCTGAGCCAGACCTTGCGGTCGCTTTTTGCCGTGGCCGAAAACTACCCCGACCTCAAGGCCAACCAGAACTTCCTGGCCCTCCAGGAGGAGCTGACCTCTACCGAAAACAAAATCGCCTTTGCGCGCCAGTACTACAACGACTCGGTGCTGCGCCTCAACAACCTCATCCAAATGTTCCCCTCCAACATCATCGCTGGCCAGTTTGGCTTCAAGCCGGAGAGCTTTTTCGAGCTGGAAGTGCCCGAAGAGCGGCGCCGCCCGGAAGTGAAGTTTTAGGGTCCGGCCGTGTGGGAGCTGGTTTCCGCCAACCAGCGCCGCTCGCACCTCCTGCTCGTGGCCATGGCGGTGCTGCTGGTGGCCACGGGCTGGGCGGTGGGGGAAACGATCGTTGGGGACCCTTACGCCGGGCTCCTGGGGGCCGCCGTCACCTGGGTGATCCTGGCGGAGCTTGCCTTTCGCGCTGGGGACAAGGTGGTGCTTGCCGTTTCCCGCGCCCGCAAGATCGCCAAGGAGGACCACCCGGTGCTTTTCAACGTCGTGGAGGAAATGAGTGTGGCCGCCGGGCTGCCCAAGCCACCGGAGGTGTACATCCTCGACGCGGACGCCCCCAACGCCTTTGCCACCGGCCTCCGCCCTGAGCGCGCTGCCGTGGTGGTGACTTCCGGGCTTTTGGAGCGCTTGACCCGAGACGAGCTGCAGGGGGTCGTGGCCCACGAAATTTCCCACATCAAGCACCGGGACGTCACCTACCTCACGGTCATGGCCGTCACCGCCGGGGCCATCGTGCTTTTGGCTGACCTGGCGCGGCGCGTGCTTTTCTACGGCGGCGGGACCCGCCGGCGCACCTCCACCGGCGGCCGGGGGGCCGCCCCCATCTACCTTTTGGCGGTGCTGCTCCTCATCCTCGCCCCGGTCGTGGCGCGCCTCATGTACCTGGCCCTTTCCCGGCGACGGGAATACTTGGCCGATGCCGGGGCGGCCATCGCTACCCGCTACCCCGAAGGGCTGGCTTCGGCCTTGGAAAAGATCGAGCGCTACTGGGCCCCGCTCAACACCGCCAACCTGGCCACGGCGCCCATGGTCACCGTCAACCCCCTGGAAAAAGCCGAGGGGCGCCTCGCCACCCTCTTGAGCACCCACCCGCCC
>JBAMMG010000029.1:0-2206 GCA_039793905.1 Thermoanaerobaculum sp.
GCCCCCCGCGTCGGAAGGAGACGGCCCGGCGTTCTGGCTCAGGGGCCCGGATTTCCCGAAAACCGCCCACGGCACCTCCTGCGGGATGCCTTACGGGCGGGAAGCGTCTCCGAGCTTTGGCGCTGGCCGTGGGCGCCGGGGAGGAAGGGCGCTAGACCCGCACGAGCCAGCCGTGGGTGTCGGGGCGGGTGCCGAACTGGATGCCGGTGAGTTCCTCCCGGAGCTTCCTGGCGATGGGTCCCTCGGTGCCGTCGCCCACCTGGTACACCTTTTCGGTGCCGTCGGGGAGGATGTCCACAAGCTGGCCCACGGGCGCTACGACGGCGGCGGTGCCGCAGCCAAAAACCTCGGTGCAGTCGCCGGATTCGAGGCCCTGGAGGATTTCCTCAATGTGGATGGCCCGCTGGACGAAGGGGATCCCGAGTTCTTTGCAGAGGATGCCGATGCTCTCGCGGGTGACGCCTTCAAGGATGGTGCCCGAGGTGGGCGGTGTGGTGACGACACCGTCCAAAACGAACATGATGTTCATAGCCCCCACTTCTTCCACATGGCGGCGCTCTACGGCATCGAGCCAAAGGACTTCGTTGCACCCGTGGTCCCGGGCAACCTTGCGGGCGAGGAGGGAGGCGGCGTAGTTGCCTCCGGTCTTCGCGGCGCCGGTGCCGCCGGGCGCGGCCCGCACCCAGTCCCGGGCAATCATGATGCGGAGCGTTTTGCCGGCGGTGCGGAAGTACGGGCCCGTGGGGCCGGTGATGATGAAGTAAAGGTACCTGGTGGAGGGGCTGACCCCCAGGCTTTCCTGGGTCGCAATCATGGTTGGGCGGATGTAGAGGGTACCGGGTGCGGGCGGCACCCATTCCCGGTCTACGGCGACCAGCGCCCGCATGGCTTCGAGCTGCACGGTTTCCGGGATTTCCGGCATGGACATACGGCGGGCCGAGCGGTTGAAGCGGGCGGCGTTGCGGTCGGGGCGAAAGATGTGGACGGAGCCGTCAGGGTGACGGAAGGCTTTGAGGCCCTCGAAGATTTCCTGGCCGTAGTGGAAGACCATGGTAGCTGGGGAAAGGGAGAGGGGGCCAAAGGGAACGATGCGGGGGTCGTGCCAGCCCCGCTCGTCGTCGTAGTCCATGAGGAACATGTTGGGCGAAAAGAGACGCCCGAAGGGGAGGTCTTGGGGGTCCAAAGGGGTGTCAGGGGGCCGCACAACCGAACGATCGGTAATGTCCATGGCTTTTCCTTTCTACCGGCCAAAGCCGGTGAGCTTGCGAAGGCAACGATCCGGCCTGCCCGGCACCGGCCGGGCGTAAGAGGCCCGAAACAGCCTCAGGCCAAGACCAGGTCCTGCCACACGAACCCGTCACGGTTGATTCTCTCGCCTAGGACGAAAGGCACCTGCTTGGAAAAGAGCTTGTGGGCAAAGACGAAAGTGTGGAATTCCCCGTTTTCACCGCAGGGATCTACGCCGGCAGGGAGCTTCCCGAGGAAGCCGTTGTCTGTACGGGACCCCAAAAGGAAGCCCAGGTCTTCCCGGCAACAGACGACAATGGCCCGTCCACCCTGGGCCGCAAACTCCGCAGCGAGCGTCTCGGGGTCATTGCCCCACAGGGGGAATTCTGCCGAAAGCCCAACCCGAGCCAGGAGCGCTTCCCGGAACCTTCGCAAGTCGGCAAGGTGGATATCCCCAAACACCACCCCTTCTACGCCACTTTGGACCAGAGGTTCGAGGGCGGCGAGCATGACTTTTTCGTACGTGGTATTGGGCACGAGGCCGGCCTGGGGCGCGTCCAGCGGGCAGAGTGGACAGCGGTCCTCGGGGTTTTCCGGCTGCGGCTGAGGGAGACGAACCTCGAAGAGGGGCAGCCCCAGAGCTTCCGCCTGGGCGGCCATCAGCTCCCGCCGCACGCCGTGCATGGTGACGCGGCCAAAGGGCTCGGAAACCGTTGTCAGGAGACCCACGACCTCGCGTCCGGCCTCAAGGGTACGGGCGAGGGCAAGGAGCGAATCCTTACCGCCGCTCGAGGAAACCAAAAACCGCCCCATGCCAGCGCCCTTAGGAGGCCGCCAGGGCCGCGTAGCGCCGTTCGAGGAACGCGTAGGTGCCGAAAAGCAGCAGCGAGAAGGCGAGGTCGCCGAGGATGCTCAAGCCGAAAAACGGAAGAGCCGCGACGTAACAAGCCAAAAGGCCCGGGAGGGTGTGGGGGTACAT
>JBAMMG010000029.1:2216-40275 GCA_039793905.1 Thermoanaerobaculum sp.
TACATGGTGCCCCCAGCCCACACGGCAAGGTTGGTGGTGAGGTAAAAGACCGTGGAGCCGGCGAGGCTGAGGGTCGCCACGGGAAGGAGCCGGCGGCGGGAGCGCAAGGCTCGTCCCATGACGACCACCAAAAGCAGGGTCCCGTACACCACCGGCATCTGGGGGTGGAAACCGTGGCCGGTGAGGAGCTCGAGGGCGGCGTCGGAAATCAACATGGCCACCACCGGAACCGCAAAGCCTGCAAGGCTGGGCCCCAAACTGGCTCCGGACAACAGGCTCAGACCCACCACCGGCGCCACGTTCGGTGGGTGGGGAAGGAGGCGGAAGAGCGCCGCCACCAAGACCATGCTGCCGATGACCGCGACCTTTCGTGCCCCTGCGCCCATAAGCCCCTCCTGCCGCGAGCAATGATAGCAAAACTTCAGGCCGGATTTGGGTAGTCGAAAAAGCGAACTTCGAGGCTGAAGGTAGCCGCCAGGTGCTCGCCCAAGGCTTGGACCCCGAAACGCTCAGAGGCGTAGTGGCCGCAAGCCAAGACGTGGATCCCCTCCTCTTCGGCGCGGTGCATGACCCATTCCTTGGGGTCGCCAATGACGAGGGCGTCGAGGCCGGTTTCCACGGCTTCGGCAAAGGCGCCGGCACCGCTGCCGGTGACGATTCCGACGCTGGTGACCCTCTCACCCCGCCCCGGAAAGATCAGCGTTTCCTGGCCAGTGAGGAGCTCCAGGTGGCGTGCAAGCTCTTCCAAGCTTAAAGGCCGGGGGAAAACGCCGGCAAACCCTACGGTTAGGCCGTGAAAGGTCCCAAAGGGTTCGAGCCCTTCAAGGCCCAACTTGCGGGCGAGGACGGCGGCGTTGCCCACCTGGGGGTGGCGGTCCAGGGGGAGGTGGTAGGCAAAAAGGTTCAGGTCCTCGGCCAGGAGGATCCCCAAGCGCTGGCGCAAGCTTCCCCGCACGGGCTCCACCTGCCCGCGCCAAAAAAGACCGTGGTGGACAAGCACCGCGTCGGCCCCCCAGCCGGCGGCGTCGGCAAAAAAGCGGGCGCTGGTGGAAACGGCTGTCGCCACGCGGCTCACGCGGTTCTTGCCTTCCACCTGCAACCCGTTGAGGCTTTCGTCGGGGCAGTCCTCGACCCCCAAAAATTCGTCCAGATAGGCAAGGAGCTCGTCGCGGTCCATGCTGCCATTGTGCCTGGGCAGGGCTTTGCGAACAAGCCCGAAATGCGTCCTGGTCCGGCATGCTCTAGAATCCTTCCCGTGGGTGTCTTTCAGCGCGCGGCGTTCGTGGCGGTGGGCTCGGAGCTTTTACGCACGAGCCGACTGGACACCAACTCCCTGTTCGTGGCCGCGAAGCTGGCAGCCCGGGGCGTGGACATGGTGGAGAAGCGGTGCGTGGGCGACGACGTGACGGCCGTCGCCAGGGCGGTCTCCGAGCTTTTGGGGCGGGTGGAGCTGGTCATCCTGTCCGGTGGCCTCGGGCCCACGGCCGACGACGTAACCCGGGAAGGGGTAGCCGAAGCGCTTCACCGCAGGCTGTACGTGGACACGAAGCTCCTCGAGCAGCTGGAGGCCCGGTACCGGCGTTTTGGTCGAACCATGCCCAGCATTGCCTCGCGCATGGCCTACCTCCTGGAGGGGGCGGAACCCCTTCCCAACCCCAGGGGAACGGCGCCGGGGCAGTGGGTGACCGAGGGGTCCAAAGCGGTGGTGCTGCTCCCGGGGGTGCCCGAGGAGCTCGAAACCATCTTTGTCCTCCACGTTTTGCCCCGCCTCCAGGGCCGACCTCTTTTGGTGCGAACCTTGAGGGTTGGGGGGCGCTTTGAGTCGGAAGTGGAGCAGCGGGTCAGTCCCCTTTACGAGCGGTTTGGGCGGGAAAAGGTGACGATCCTGGCGGGACGGGGGACGGTGGACCTGGTTCTTTACGCCGAAGGCCCTGGCGAGCTGGCGGCCATGGAAGGGGCCTTTGGCGACACCTTGGGGGACGACCTTTTCGGGCGAGACGAGGCCACCTTACCCCAGGTGGTTCTGGAGGCGCTCAAAGCCCGGGGGTGGATGCTGGCCACCGCGGAATCCTGCACCGGTGGGCTGGTGGGGGCGTTGCTCACCCAGGTGCCGGGGGCGAGCGAGGCGTACCTAGGCGGGGTGGTGGCTTACGCGAATTCGGTCAAGGTGCGGCTGTTGGGGGTTCCTGAGGCGCTCCTTGCGGAAAAGGGGGCCGTGAGCCGGGAGGTGGCGGAGTCCATGGCGGCGGGAGCGTGCCGCTTGGGGGCCCATTGCGGTTTGGCGATCACCGGCATTGCCGGTCCGGCCGGAGGAACCCAGGAAAAACCCGTGGGCACAGTGCACGTGGCCGTGGCGGTTGGTGGTCAGGTGACGCACCGCCACTACCGGTTCGGTGGTAGTCGGCAAACGGTCCGCGAGCTTGCGGCCAACTTTTCCTTGGACCTCCTCCGGCGGACACTTGCGGGGGTGTCATGAGGTGTTTTTTGGCGGTGGAGCTCCCCGAGGGGCACAAAGCCACGGTCATGGCGGGGCTTTCCCGTCTCAAGGCGGCTCTGCCGCCGGCCCGGTGGGTGCGCCCGGAGGGCCTGCACGTGACCCTCAAGTTCCTTGGCGAGCAGGAGGAACGCCAGGTGGCCTCGCTTATGGAGGTGTTGGCCGAGCTCTTGGCGGAGGCGCCACCAGCGGTGACCGTTTCCCTCTCCGGTGGCGGGTTTTTTCCCAACCAGAGCCGACCACGAGTGGCGTGGTTGGGGGGAACGGCGCCGGGGCTTGCGCAATGGGCGGAAGCGGCCGAGGCGGCGGCGGAAGCCCTCGGTGTCCCGCGGGAAGGACGACCCTTTGCGCTCCACGTGACCTTGGCTCGTCTGGAGCGGCCTTGGCCGCCGGCGGCCTGCCAGCGCTTTTTGGAGGAGGTGAGCTCCTGGCGGTTGGCGCCGTTCGAAGTGCGGGACGTGGTGCTTTTCGAAAGCGTTCTCCAACCCTCGGGGGCGGTGTACACGGCCAAGGCCCGGGTTTCGCCGGGGGGTAATGAGAGCTTCGGTGCTTCTCGCCGCTAACCTTTTGGGCACGACCCCATTGGCGTTCACCGTCGTGCGCAGGCGGTGGGGGCTGGATATACGGCTGCGGGCAGCTCGAGGCAAACCAAAAGCGGGAGGCACGCCGTGAGGGTCGCGGTCATCGGTGGTGGGTCCTGGGGTACAGCGCTGGCTATTCATTGCGCCCGCGCTGGCCACGAGGTAGCCCTTTGGGCCCGCGAACAGGAAGTGGTGGAAGGCATCCGCGAGAGCCGTCGCAACCCGTTTTTCCTTTCCGATGTGACGCTGCCTTCTGGGGTTTCGGCTTTCTCGGACGTGGCCGAGGCGAGTGCGTCGGCGGAGGCGGTCTTTTTCGTGGTTCCGGTGCAGTTTGCCCGCGAGGTCCTGCGAGAGCTGCGGCCATGCCTGGGTGCCGAGACAGTTTTGGTTTCAGCGAGCAAAGGGATCGAGGTCAGCACCCTTGCACGCATGGACGAACTGGTGCGGGAGGAGCTGGGCCTCCCTCCCGAGCGTTTCGCTGTGCTTTCGGGACCAACCTTTGCCCGCGAGGTGGCGGCGGGGCTGCCGGCGGCAGCGGTGCTCGCGGGTGCCTCGCCGCGGGTTTTGAGGGCGCTGCAGGAGGCGTTTTCCAACCCCTCTTTCCGGCTTTACCGGTCTCCCGACGTGGTGGGGGTAGAGCTGGCTGGGGCCCTCAAAAACGTGGTGGCCATTGCTGCCGGAATGGCTACGGGCCTGGGGCTTGGCCACAACGCTCTAGCGGCCCTCATGACCCGCGGTTTGCACGAAATGGCCAGGCTTGGGGTGAAGCTTGGGGGGCTTGCTGAAACCTTTCGAGGCCTTGCGGGTATGGGGGATTTGGTGCTGACCTGCACCGGGGCCCTGTCCCGCAACCGGGCGGTGGGGGAACGCCTGGGCCGGGGGGAACCTTTGGCCCAAGTAGTGGCTGGACGGGAGGTAGCCGAAGGTGTCCCCACCGCCAAGGCGGCGGCCGCTTTGGCCCGCCGACACGGGGTAGAAATGCCCATAACCTTCGCCGTGGAAGCGATTCTGGAGGAAAAGCTATCCCCTCGTGAGGCGGTCACCGCCCTCATGACCCGGAGCTTGAAAGAGGAGCTGGGGTAGCTTTGCTCTCCGGTATCGCCAGCCCCCGCGCCTGGCAAAAGGCCTGAAAGTCCAGGGGGAGCGGGGCTTCGAGCACCAGGCGCTCGCCATCCCTGGGGTGGGGCAATGCGAGTTTCGCCGCATGGAGCATGGGCCGCGGCGCATCCACGGGGGACCCGTAGAGGGGGTCGCCGGCGATGGGGCAGCCAATGGAGGCCAAGTGCACCCGGAGCTGGTGGGTGCGCCCCGTGAGGGGCCGAACCTCCACCACCGACAGCGGGCCCGCGCGGTGGAGGAGGCGCAACTGAGTGATGGCTTTCTTGCCTCCAACAGCAACCCGGAAGCGCCCGGGAACGAGCGGATCGGGAAGGATCGGGGCGGTAATGGTCGTCGCGGCGGGTGGACTGCCGCTCACCACGGCTAGGTAAACCTTGTCCACGGCGCGGGTGACAAAGAGGCGGGAGAGGGCCGCGGCCGCATCGTGGTGCTTGGCGAAGAGGAGCAGGCCGCTTGCTACGCGATCGAGCCTGTGGACGACCTTGAGCTCCACCCGGTGCCCTTCGCGGAAGGAGAGGGCAAGGGCGAGGTGCTCCACGGCCGAGAGCTCTCCCGGGAGGCGCTCGGGGGCGGGTTGGGTCAGCATCCCGGGGGGCTTGTCCACCGCCACAACCCATCCGTCCTCGAAGCGCACCGGAAGGGGAGATGGTGGCGGTGGTGGTGGCTGCAACGTGTCCCCGGAGGGGAGGACGTCCACGACGTCGGCAAGGCGGAGGCCCCGGGAAGCCACCCGGCAGGCGGCACCGTTGACCCAAACGAGCCCTTCGGCCACGAGGGTCTTGACCCGGCGGCGAGAAAGGCCTGAAAGCTGGGCGAGCCCTTGATCCAAACGCAGGCCGGCAAGCTCCGGGCCCGCCAGGTAGCGGGTCACGCCAACCTCAGGCAAGGCCGGGCTCCCGGGGGAGGACGAAGCGAACCACCGTGCCCTGGGGGGAGGTGGCAAGCTCCAAGGTTCCCCCATGGGCTTCCACGAGCTTTTTGGCCGTGGGCAAACCCAAACCCATCCCGTGCGGGCGGCGGCAGGCCATGGGAACGAAGAGCTTGGCCAGGGTTTCAGGAGGAATCCCGGGGCCGTGGTCCCGAATCTCCAGGGTGACCTCTTCGGTTTTGCCCAAGAGCAGGACGTCCACCGCTTCTTGGGGGGGATTGGCCCTGGCGGCGTTGTCCAGCACCGCTTCCAAAGCGGAAGCTAAAAGCTGGGGATCCCAGCGGGCCACGCCCGCTTCCCCCTCGACGGTTAGGCGAAAGGTGAGGGGGGCTTCGGCAGCGGGCCAGCGGACGCGCACGGCCCGCAAGATTTCCTGAATGAAGCTCTCCACGTTGACGGTGGTCAGCGACAGATGGGGTGCGCGCCCGTAGAGGAGCAAGCGCTCCAAGTAGCGCTGGACCTTGGCCACTTGCGCCAGGATGGTGGCAAGGTGCGGGTTGGCTCCTCCTTGCCGCTGGGCTATTTCCGCTTGCAGCGAAACCGTGAAGATCAAATTCCGGAGGTCGTGGGCGATGGTGTTGACCACCTCCTCCAAAAACGGGGCGCAGAGGTAGGCCGAGAGCCCCTGGGAAACCCCTAAAAGCCCTCGTGGGTTTCCTGGCACCGGAAAGAGGCGAAGGGCGAAACTTTGGTTGTCTCGGGTGAGCGTTACGGCAAACCCCGGCGGGACAGGGGAGGGCAGCGGCGGCTGGCAGCGAAAGACAGCCTCCCCGTAGGCGCTCGGAGCCCGAACCCGCTCGGGGTCCACGACCTCGAGCCACCAAGGGCAAGGGTCCGTGGGGATCCCTTCCGCCATGGCTTCAGTCTACACCCAGGGCTTGGCCGCGTCCTCTGGTAGACTCCACCCGGGAGTGAGGCGGTGCTGGACGTCGTTGCCGAGCGATTGCAAAAGGTCCTGAAGAACCTGCGCGGCGAGGGCCACGTGACCGAGAGGCACGTGGACGAGGCCATGGCGGAAATCCGGCGGGCGCTTCTGGCTGCCGATGTGGCGCTGCCGGTGGTCAAGGAGTTCGTGGCTCGGGTGCGGGAAAAGGCCTTGGGCCAGGAAGTGCTTGCCTCTCTCACCCCTGGCCAGCAGGTGACAAAAATCGTCCACGAAGAGCTCACGAGGCTTTTGGGCGGCGAGGCCAAGCCCTTGCGGTTGAAAGGCTTTCCAGCTGCCATCATGATCGTGGGGCTGCAGGGGACGGGCAAAACCACCTCTGCGGCCAAGCTTGCCCTCTTCGTCCGGCAAAAACTCGGCAAGCACGTGCTCCTCGTTCCGGCCGATACCCAAAGACCGGCAGCCCGGGAGCAGCTGGAGCAGCTGGGGCGGCAGGCAGGCTTGCCGGTGCTTTCCACCCATGGCGAGAGCTCGCCCGAGGTCATTGCGAAAGCCGCCCTGGTGGAGGCCCGGCGCAAGGGGTTCGAGGTGGTGGTGGTGGACACCGCTGGCCGCCTCCACGTGGACGAGGGGCTCATGGCCGAGCTGGAACGGGTGGAGGAGGTCTTGGCCCCTTCGGAGCTCCTTTTGGTCGCGGACGCCATGACCGGCCAGGACGCGGTCCGCCAGGCCCAGGCGTTCAGCACCCGCTTGCGCCTTTCGGGGGTCATCCTCACCAAGCTGGACGGGGATGCCCGCGGTGGAGCTGCCTTGTCGGTGGCAAGCGTCGCTGGCGTCCCGGTGCGCTTTGCCGGAGTAGGCGAGAAGCTTGCCGATTTCGAGCTTTTCCACCCTGAGCGCATGGCGTCGCGCATTCTTGGGATGGGGGATGTCCTCACCTTGGTCGAAAAGGCCCAGGAAGCCTTCAACGCCAAGAGGGCGGCGGAGCTCGAGCGCAAGCTGGCCAGGGAAGGGTTTGATCTCGAGGATTTCTTGGAGCAGCTGCGGGATTTGCGCAAAGGGGGGCTGCTGGCTTCGGTCATGGATCTGCTGCCCGGGGTCGCCAAGCTGAAAGCGGCGGCACAGCCCGACGAGCGCCAGATCAAGCGCATGGAAGCCATCATTTGCTCTATGACCCGGGAGGAGCGGCGGCGCCCGGAAATCATCAACGGCTCCCGTCGCCGGCGCATCGCCCGCGGCGCTGGAACGACCGTCGAGGAAGTGAACCGGCTATTGCGGCAGTGGGCGCAAACCAAAAAGCTCATGCGCAGCATGCAGGGCAAAGACCCGCGGCGGGTGTTGCGGGGTTTGGGGCTTTGAGGTTTTTCTGCTAGAATGCGCCGGCGCCAGTGGCGCGGGAGGTTTGCGTTGATATTTGGAGGACACGCTCGATGATCAAGATTCGGTTGCGGCGCATGGGTTCCAACCGCAGGCCAGCTTACCGCATCGTGGTTTCCGACGATCGCCGGACGCCTCAGGCCGCTTTCCTGGAGGAAGTGGGGTTTTACAACCCCCGGGTCAATCCCCCCGAAATCCGCATGGACAAGGAGCGGATGGAGTTCTGGCTCGCCCGTGGGGCGCAAATGTCGGAAACCGTTGCCAGCCTCTACAAGCGCGTTCGTGAGTAACCCATTCCTTTCCACACGGGAGGTCGTATGAAGCAGCTAGTGGAGCAGATCGCCAAATCGTTAGTGGACAACCCCGACAAGGTGCAGGTGCGCGAGGTCACCGGTGAGCAAACCACCGTTCTCGAGCTGCGCGTGGCCCCCGAGGACCTGGGCAAGGTCATCGGCAAGCAGGGAAAGACGGCCCGCGCCATCCGCACCATCTTGGCCGCCGCCGGCATGAAGATGCACAAGCGTTACATGCTGGAGATTCTCGAGTAAGTGGTGTCCCGCCCCACCCGCTTCTTGGCCGTGGGGCGGGTGCGCAAACCCCACGGCGTCCACGGCGAGCTGCTTGTGGAAATCCTCACGGATTTCCCCGAGCGGCTTGTGGCGGGCGTTTCGGTGGGGGTGGGCCAGGAGGAGCCCGAAGCCTTCTACACGGTACGATCGGTGCGGCTGCACAAAGGCGCCTGGCTCGTGAAGCTTGCCGAATGCACCCGCCGGGACGAGGCGGAAGCCTTGCGCGAGCGCTACTTTTTCCTCCCGGAGCAGGACCGGGGCGCCCTTCCCGCGACGTACTACTACGAACACGAGCTTTCCGGGCTGAGGTGCGTGCTGGTGGATGGCCGGGAAGCCGGCACCGTTCAGCGCCTGGAAGCCGGTCCCGCCGGCGCCTGGCTGGTGGTTCTCGTGGAAAACCGGGAGGTGCTCGTGCCCTTCCGCTCGCCCATCGTGGTGCGGGTGGATTTGGAGCAGGGGTTGGTTCTTTTGGACCCGCCCGAGGGGCTGCTCTTCGGTGATGCGCTGTGACATCCTGACCCTTTTCCCCGCTCCCGTGGAAGCGTACGTGGCGGTAGGGATCCTCGGTAAGGCGGTAGTCGCCGGCATCCTCGATGTGCGGGTTCACGATTTGCGGCGGTGGGCCATCAACCGCTACGGCCAAGTGGACGACGAAATTTACGGCGGTGGGCCGGGGATGGCGATCCTGGCGCCGGTGGCGGTGCGGGCCGTGGAGGAGGTTGCGGCGGGCCGCCCGGTTCGCGTGGTCCTTCCCGATCCCCGGGGCCGGGTATTTACCCAGGAAGTCGCTCGCGAGCTCGCCCAGGAGGAGAACCTGGTTTTCCTTTGCGGCCGCTACGAGGGCTTCGATGCGCGGGTGGCGGAAATCCTGAAGGCGGACGAAATCTCCATTGGCGACTACGTGGTCTCCGGGGGGGAGCTGCCGGCTTTGGTCATTCTCGATGCGGTGGCCCGGCAGGTGCGGGGGGTCGTGGGCGATCCCGAGTCGGTGGTTCAGGACTCATTTACCCACGGGCTTTTGGACTTTCCTGTGTACACTCGCCCCCGGGAGTTTCGGGGGCTTTCGGTTCCCGAGGTCTTGCTTTCTGGCAACCACGCCCAAGTTGCGGCTTTCCGGAAGGAGCAGGCGCTCCGCATGACGCTCCTTCGCCGCCCCGATCTCGTGTTTCGGCACTGGCACGAATTTTCCGCCGAGCTCAAAGCCAAGGTGCGGCAACTGGCGGCAGAGCTGGGGGTGGCGGGTATTCCGGAAGAGGGAGGCTGATCCCGAAAGAGCGGCCGACCTAAGGCCTGCGCGGGCTCAGTTTTGCCCGCGCGCCTTGGCAAAGGGTTGGCTCTGCTGTACAATCTGCGTTCGCCCCGGCGGGGGCTCGGTTTGGGAGGCTACCATGGATCTCCGCAAGATTGAAGCGAGCCTTTTACGCACGGACATTCCCGACTTCGGTCCTGGAGATACGGTTCGCGTCCACGTGAAGGTGCGCGAGGGCGACAAAGAACGGATTCAGGTCTTCGAGGGCGTGGTTCTGGGTAAAAGAGGCGGAGGGATCCGCGAGACCTTTACCGTCCGCAAGGTTTCCTACGGCGTAGGCGTGGAGCGCGTGTTCCCCGTGCATTCCCCCAACATTGACAAGATCGAGGTGGTGCGCCACGCCAAGGTTCGCCGGGCCAAGCTTTACTACCTGCGCAACCTCAAAGGAAAAGCGGCGCGTCTCACCGAAGATCTCAACCGGAGGTCGTAAAAACGCCACCGGATGGGAAACGGGACCGGGCCCTGGCTGCCCGGTACGGGCTCGTGGCCGGGGTGGACGAAGCAGGGCGCGGAGCTCTCGCAGGGCCAGTGTACGTGGCAGCGGTGATTCTGCCCCAAGGTTTGGTACCTTCGGGCGTTGACGATTCCAAAAAGCTTGCGCCGGCTCGCCGGAAGCAGCTGGCGGAAGAAATCAAAAGGGAAGCTATCGCGTTTTCGGTGGTGCAACGGGGGCCCGCGGAGGTGGACCGATACAACGTCCTCGAAGCCACGCGCCAGGCGATGATCGAGGCGGTCTTGGCGCTTTCCCCGGCGCCTTCCTGCGTGGTTTCCGATTGCCTTGCGCTCCCCGGCCTGCCCATGCCGGTGCTCGCTGAGCCCAAGGCCGACGCCGCTTACGTGTGCGTGGCGGCAGCGTCCATCCTGGCCAAGGTAGCAAGGGACGAGTTCATGGTGGGGTTGCACGGACTTTTCCCCGCTTACGGTTGGAGGCAAAACAAGGGTTACCCCACGCCCGCCCATCGCCGGGCACTGCAGCTTTACGGGGCGAGCCCCTGGCACCGCCGCAGCTTCGCACCGGTGCACGTGGTAGTATCTAAAAAGGAGCGCTAACGATGGCCACGGCCAAACGCCAGCAGCTCGTTCAGGAAGCGGAAAAGCTCGCCGCCAAAGGCAAGCTGGACGCGGCCATCGAGCAGTTCCAGAAAGCGGTGACCCAGGGTGAGCCCGACGCGGTGCTCCTCAATCGGTTGGGAGACCTTTTGCTCAAGGCCAACCGCGTTGCGGAAGCGGTGGCTGCGTACCAGCAGGCAGCTGATGTGTACGCCAAGCAGGGCTTCACGCTCAAGGCCATTGCTGCCGAACGGAAGGCTAACCGCACTGACCCCCAGCGCACCGACACCTACGAGCGCCTTGCGGAGTTCTACTACCGCCAAGGGATGCCGGTGGAGGGACGCCAGCAGCTCCTCACGCTGGCTGATTGGTACCAGCGCAGCAAGAAGCTCGACCAAGCCATTACCGTTTACCGCAAGCTTGCCGAGTACGAGCCCAGCAACTTTCAGGCGCGGGCCAAGCTGGTGGACCTTTTGGCCTCCAAAGGGGACCAGGAAGGAGCCAGCGCGGAGCTCCACGAGCTGGGACACACCCTCCTTTCTCGCGGCCACGTGGATGAATCGGTCAAGCTTTTCGAGCGCGCCCTCGAAATGCACCTGGGCTTTGGGACCTTTGGCCCGGCTCTCCTGGACGCCTTGGTGACCACGGGGCGCCTGCCCACCGCCCTCGATTTGGTGCGCAAACTGGAGGGAACGCCGCTGTCGCCGGAAATGGCGGTGGCGATGGCGAGGGTGCTGGTGGAGGCGGGTGACATCGGCGCGGCCAAGGAGCTCGTCGAGCAGGTCATGCCGGAGCTTGGGGAGCGGACGGAGGTCGTGCAGCTCTACGGCGATATTCTCCTCCGAGTCGGGGAAGCCGAGGCCGCCAAAGAAAAGCTTTTGCCCGTTGTGGACCGACTGCTGGCGGCCCGAGACCTGGAACGAGCCGGACAGCTCTTGAAGCGGCTCATGAAGTCGGCGCCACGGGATATTGAGGTCCTCGAGCGGGCCCTCAAGGTTTTCGATCGCCGCAAGGACGGGGAGTTCTTCTCGCTTTTGGAAAGCGCCCTTGCCGATGCTTACTACCAAGCGGGACGCCGGCAAGAGGCGGCCGATCTCTACATGGAGCTTTCCCAGCGGGATCCGGCAAACAACCTTTACCGGCGGCGTCTGGAGGAGCTCGGGGTGCGCCCGGCACAGCCGGAAATCGTCCACGTCCCCCCTCGAGCGCCGGAGGCTGTGGCCCGGGGCGAGGCCATCGAGGAAATCGAGGTCGAAATCCCCCTCGAACCCTCGCCTGCGGAACCCGTAGCCCCGCCTTCGCCGGTCTCGGTCGAACCTGAGCCTGTCCCTCAGCCGGAGCCATGGGTTCCGCCCACCGGCTCGCCGGTGAACCTCGAGGAGCTTTACACCGAGGCCTCGGTGCTTGCCAAGTACGGGCTCGTAGACAAGGCCCTGGCCCACCTCCAGCAGCTCTTGGCTCTCGACCCCCATCACGCCAAAGGCCGCGAGCTTCTCGCATCGCTGGGGGGAGCACTGGAAGAGGTGGAGGAGGTGCGTCCCCCGCAGCCGCCTCAGCCTGTGGCCGTGCCACGCCCCCGCCCCGAGCCCCTGCCGAGAGCGACGGAAGCGGTCAAGCCGCCCGAGCCCCCCACCTTGCCCCCGGAAAGGCCCGGAGCGGTGGCGAAGCCCCGGCCGGCCTCCGCCTTGGACGAGTTGGAGTCGCTTTTGGGGCTGACACCGAAAAAGCCTTTATCGCCTCCCCCTGCGGCCGCGAGCCCACCTGCCCAACCTCCAGCACCTCCGCCCGTCGAGCCGTTGGGACCGCAACGGGTGGAACCGGCCCCGGTGCCGGAGCTCCTGCCGATCCCCGATTTTTCCATCCCCCAGTTCGAGCTTCCGGGGGCCGGGCCTGGAGCTCCTGCCGAAGCTTCCTCCGTATCGGAAGCTCAGGAAGAGGTGCCCCCAGTGGAGATCCTGGCCGAGCCGGTGGAGCTGGTGGAGCTTGGTGAGCAGCTCCTGGAGCCGTCACCCGAGCAGCTTGCCGAGCTGGATTTCCTCTTGGAACAGGGCCTGGTGGAGCAAGCCAAAGAAACCTACCAGCGCTTGGCGGCGAGCTTCCCGGAAAGCCAGGAGCTGGCGCGGCGGGCTCCGCGGCTCGCCGAGCTCTCGGCAGCGCCCAAACCCGTAGCCGAGGCTTCCGCCACCGAGCTTTTTGCCGAGGAAGAGGGCTTTTTCAACCTGGCTGCGGAGCTCGAAAAAGAGTTGGCGGAAGAGGAAGAAAAGCAACTGGTGGCGGAGGCCAGGGGGGTGGGGAGCCAGGAGGAGTCCATTGAGGAGCTCTTCAAGCAGTTCCAGAAAGGTGTGGCCGAGCAACTGGGGGAGGAGGACCACGCCACCCATTTCGATTTGGGTCTGGCCTACCGGGAAATGGGTCTCTTCGACGAGGCCATTGGCGAGTTCCAGCTGGTGTTGAAGGCCCCGGAGCTGGCTCTCGACGCCATGACCCTCATTGCCAACTGCTACCTGGACAAGGGCCTCCCCGAAGAGGCGGCCTCCTGGTTCGAAAAGGCCCTGGCTACGCCCGGAATTTCCCCGGAAGCCGAGCTGGGCCTGCGTTACGAGTTGGGCCGGGCGCTGGAAGCGGCCGGGAACGTAAGTGCTGCCCTGGCCCAGTTTGCCGAGGTCTTGGCCATCAACCCTACCTATCGGGACGTGGTGGACCGGGTGACCCGCTTGCGCACGGCCACCAACTGACGCTCCCGTAGCCGCTTTTACGGGAGGCTCGAAGCTTTCGGCTGGCTCGCGCCGGGGATGGGTTTACCGGCGACGAGCTTGGCCGCCAGGCGAGCGAGGACGTCCCGGGCCACCCTCAGGAGCCGCTGGGGGCGAGGCTCGTCCTTGCGGAACCAGCGGTGAGGCGGGCGCAAACCTTCCCCTGTACGGCGGACAGGCGGCCCGCCCTGGGCCGGGACCACCCACAGGCGCACGATCACCGGGTCCGCGACGCGGGAAGCCACGAGCGCGCCGCCAACCCAGGTCACGGTTTCCAAGAGGAACTCCCCACTGCCAACGATCCAGCCGGTGCTTGGGTTACCCGTCACCTTAGCCGCCGCCACCCCGTGCCCGATCCCTGCCACGAGCCCTTGGCCGAAAAGGAGCCACAGCCACGAACGCGGGATTTGACCGTAAGCAACGAGTTCCGGAACCACCACCGCGTCTACCCGATCGCCCTGGGCGCGCCCGGCCAAGGGCTCGGCTTCCAACGCGGCTTGTCCTCCTTCCACGTCGGCCAGGCACACCTCCACGCCTTTGGCCTCGAGGGCTGCCGCCAGCGCCACCTGCATGTGCACCAGGGCCTCGTGCCGGGCTTCGGCTACCGCTTCCACTTCCCGGACCCAGACCTGCTGGTCCCGGACGGGTACCCGATCCACGGGAGGGAAAACCTCCACCCGCATTCCGGGGCGAAGGGGGCGGGTCGTCGTGCAGGCTGCGGCCAGCACCGCGGCGGCGAGGATCACCCCAGCTACTCGTTCCATTGAACAATCGTCCCTGCTTTCCGCCGGGCCACGGCGGTTGCGTCGGCTTCCCTGTCCCTGGCCGTGATCTCTCCCGTCACGCCGGCGCTAAGCGTAGCACCTCGGTCACCAGCTTTTCGATGCCGGTGGCGGCTTCGGCAATGGAGCGGGCGAGCATGTAGGCCGGGGTGGTCACGAGCTTCCTTTCTTCGTCCACCACCACGCCCTCGACGGTACACTCCTCATGGCAGGCGCCCATTTTTTCCAGGGCCTGAGCCGTGTCCTTGTCGGTGCCAATGGTGAGCCGCGGGTGCTCCTGGCCCAAAAGCTTGGCGATGAGGGCCGGGGCGATGCAAATGGCGCCGATGGGCTTGCCCTCCTGGTGGACGCCTCGAACCACCCGCGCCACCTCCGGGTGGACCTGGCAGTCGGGCCCTTTGAGGGCAAAGTCGCACAGGTTTTTGGCGGCGCCGAAGCCACCCGGAAGGATGAGGGCGTCCAGCTCGGACGGGTTGACGGTGGCCACGTCACGGATGTTGCCGCGGGCAATGCGGGCAGCTTCCACCAGCACGTTTCGCGTTTCCCCTGCCACCACGTCACCGGTGAGGTGGTTGATGACGTGGAGCTGGGGGACGTTGGGAGCCATAGCCACGATTTCGGCACCGGCGCGGTCGAGGGCCAAGAGCGTGATGACCGCCTCGTGGATTTCCGCGCCGTCGAAAACGCCACAACCGGAAAGCAAGACACCAACACGTACCTGGCCCATAGTCACCTCCGTGGGGATTTTACAAAAGCCTCGAGCGCACGCTCACGGAGCGGCAGCGGTCACGAGAATGCTCATTCCTTGGCGGAAGAGGTGGTGGAGGCGACGGGCGTCCTCGGGGTCGAGGACGAGAACGATCCCCGGCGGTTCATCGGGAACCTTTTCCCCGTGCACGAGGGCGGCCCATCCTTCCGCGACCGCTTGGCGGAAGCGCTGGAGGAAACTGCGGGCGGGGAGTTGGCCGGTAACCCAGAGGACAACCGTGGAGCCTTTGCTGTCCGCCTTGGCCAGCTCCACCCGGTAGCGGCTGGGGGTTTCTGGGCGGGGGGTGGGGGTGGGTGTGGGGGCCAGCCCCTGGGATGCGGGGGTTGGTTCTTCGTCCTGCGAGCTCCCCGCCGGGCGCAAGCTCGGCGGGGCCACGATTTCCCTGTCGGTATCGCCCGGACCTTGGGTGACCTCGAGGACCACGGGCACCGGCAAGACCAGGGGCCCTACGCGCTTGAAGAACGGCTGGCGGAGAGCTCCCTCAACCGCTTTCACCGGGACCTTGTCGAGGACGGCCCCTCGGGCTTTGATCTCCAAACTGCGGGCGTCCAAATCCAGGCGCAGGTAAATGGCGGGCTTGCGGGCGAGGGAAGCCTCGAGCTCCACGTTGGCCACGGCCGCTGGCGACAGGGGCGCGTCCCCAGCCCGAGCGGCGAGGCTAGTAAAGGTACACGCGAGTGCCGATAGGCACGTTCTTGTAAAGGTACTCAAGGTCCTCGTCTCCCAGCCGGATACAGCCGTGGGTGACCCGGCGCCCCAGCAGCGACTTGAAGAGCGTTCCGTGAATGATGTAGCCGTCCCCCATGTACAACCCGTAGTCGCCCAGGGAGTACGGATCCACGCGGTCGGGGGAGCCCGGGGGTGGGGGTTCTTCGCCTTCCTCGATGAAGGCCCAGTCGGGCTTCATCCACACGGGGTTTTTCCGCTTTTCCTGGATGACCCTCTCTCCCAAAGGCGTATCGAAAACCCAGGTCCGCTTGTTCCTGGGGTCGATGAGCACGATGCCGGTCCCGGTGGAGCACAGGGCCTCGCGCACGACCTCGCCATCTTTTTGAAGCCGGAGGCGGTTGCGGTAGGTGTCCACGACGATGTAAAGCCCTTGGGGGCGGACCTTGGCAAGGGCCGCCTCCGCCTTGGCGGCGCGAGCCTTCAACACGTGGGGAGGCGCTTCGGCCAGTTTCGGGTCAGCGACCGTGACCAAGGGGGTGAGGGTGAGGGGGTTGCCGAAGCGGGCGAGGACGAGGGCCGTGCCCAACCCCACGACCACCAAAGCGAGAGGGATCACGAAAACGAGCCGAGAAACCCCTTTTTTGGGGATCTCCAGGGACGGTGCAGGTTGTCCTTCAAGGCTCATAGGTCCCCACGATGGTGACCGGTGTACCTACCTCGGCCCAGGCGAAAACCTTATCCATATCGCTGTTGCGGAGGGCCACGCAGCCGTCGGTCCAGTCGCGCCCCTCGCCGCCCTCCCCATGGATCTCGATGAGACCGCAGATTCTCGCCCGCCACGGAATTGTACCTTGCCGCCGCGCTTGGAAGAAGCGGATCCGATCCTCGTCGTTGGGGTAGTTGATGAGCAGGGCCTTGTAGTACTTGGTGGCGGCACCTTGTTTTTTTTGAATGACCCGGTACCTTCCTTCGGGGGTGGCGCGGTCGCCGGCGTGCTGCTTGGGGCGCAAGCCGTTGGCTCCCAACTCGGCGGCGAAGCTTGCCACCAGCTCGCCGCTTTTGTACACGGAGAGCTTCCGGCGCAGCTTGTCCACGATGATGACCGTCATGGCGTCGCGGCGGGACTCCTCGAGGGTTTCCCGCACCCAGGCCCGCCATTGCCGCCGCAGGACCGGGTCGGCAAAGCGGGCGTGCAGGCTCACGAAACCTTGGTGAACGATTTGCACGTCGGCCACGGCTCCTTGGGCCAGAGCTGCGGCCTCTTGCCAATGGCCCAAGCGCGCCAGGGCGGCAGCCCGGGCCAACGCCCCTTGCGCCCGCTGGAACGCTGCCGCTTCCCGCCGTCCCATGCCGGTTTCGGCCAGTTCCTGCTGGGCGCGGGAGAGCTCGTTACGGGCTTTGGCGACGGCGATCTCATACTGGCTTCTGGCCCCAGCTTCCCTGGCCCTTGTCTGGCGAAGGGCTTCGGACGCGAAGCGGGCGACCCTGAGCCACGCCGCTTCCGTTCGCCCGGGGGTATGGTCCCAGAAAGACGCCGCCCGTTCGTAGGCGGTGATGCCTTCGGCATCGGCCACGAGACGCTCCAGCATCCTCGCCGCTCCAGGGTTTTGGGGGCGAAGCTCGCCAATGGCGTGCCACGCCGCTCGCCTCGCGGGTTCCACGGCGTCCGGTAGGGAACGGGGGCCACACCCCACCGCCGCAAGGGCAAGCACCAAAAGAAAGGGCCGGCGACAAACCCCTGTCGCCGGCCCTGAGAAAAACCCTGCAACGGCCGTTAGCACTTGATCTTGGTCTTGGCGTTGGCGAGCTCGGTGGCGAGGCTGTCCAGCTGGCCCTTGAGGCTCTCGGCCTGAGCCTTGGCGCCAAAGAAGTCCTCGCGGTTGAAGGCGTCCTCGAGCCCCTTCACCTGGTTGGCCAGGCCGTCCAGGTTACCCTTCTGGAGCTCCAGGTCCTTCTTGAGGTCCTTGGGCTTCCGCTTGCACTTCTCGAGGGCAGCCAGGGCCTCTTGAGCCGCGGTCAAGGAAGCCTTGGCGGCGTCAATGGCCGCGCGGGCCTCGTTCTTGGCCTTCTCCTTGCCGGCAATGCCAGCTTCTTTGGCGGCGTTGGCGGCAGCGGTGGCATCGGCAATGAGCTGCTTGGCCTTGGTGTAGGAACGGAAAAGCGCGAACTTGGCGTTCTGCGCTTCCACCTCGGCGTTGGCAGCGTTCACCGCCTGCTGCGCCTTGTCCCAATCGGCCGGGGCATACTTGGGCGCCTCAGCCTGCTCGGCCGCAGCGAGAGCCGCCTTCATGGCGTCCAGCTCTTGCTGCGGCGGCTTGGCGCAACCCACGGCCAAAACGGCCACGACCAAAACCAACAACCCAACCAAAACGTTCTTACGCATCGTCTCCTCTCCTTTCCTCCTCGTATCGAGGTGCGCACCGTTTTCGGTGCTGGGTAGTAAGCTTACACCAAAAGATGAGCCTTGGCAAGTTAGGGTCGGCTTACGCTGCCGGTATCACCTCCCTGGGGTTGCCCCCGGGTTTTTCGTTATACCGTCGTTCTCGGTGTCTGTCAACTCCCGGTTCCCGATGAGGGCTGCGAGGTTTCGCTGGAGGCGGGGAAAGCTCAGGCGGCGGAGAGGGGTGCCTCGGGAAAAAGCCTCCCAGGCTTCTGACGTCAGGACCGAAAGCTCCGTGGTGGGGAGGTGAGCAAGGTGCGGCCGGGTGGGAAGCAACGGGCTCACGCGGGGCGGAGCGTGGTGGTTCCACGGGCAGCACGTTTGGCAGAGGTCGCACCCGAAGAGGTAGCCCGCGAGGTTGGGGTGTCCGGGGAGCTCACCTTTGTGCTCGATGGTGAGGTAACTGATGCACCGGCGGGCGTCGAGCCGGTATGGGCCCACGAACGCTTGGGTCGGACAGGCCGAAAGACAGGCCGTGCAGCGGCCGCAGTGGTCAGCTTCGGGTCGGTCAGGGGGGAGGGGAACGGTGGTGAGGAGTTCGCCCAAAAGGAGCTCCGACCCCAACTGGCGGTTTAAAAGACAGGTATTCTTGCCGATCCACCCGAGGCCGGCCCGCTGAGCAAGCTCCTTTTCCAGCAGGGGACCGGAGTCCACGACGACGCGAAACGCCGCTTCCGGCACGAGATCGCGAAGGAAACGGCCGAGGGCCACAAGCTTTTTGCGGATGACGCGGTGGTAATCCCGGCGGCGGGCGTAGCGGGCAACGCGAACGTGGCCTTCGGGAAGGGGCGGGTCGGGGGGATCGTGGACGGTGCAGGCCACGCACACCACGGAAGCGGCGCCGGGAAGCAAGGCTTGCGGGTTGCCGCGGAGGGCAGCGGTGCGGGCCATGTACGCCATCTCGCCGTGAAACCCGAACGCGATCCATGCGGCGAGGTGGCGCTGGCCTTCGAGAGGGTCGGCAGTGGTGACGCCAAAAAGGTCGAACCCCAGCTCCTCGAGGGCGTACGAGCGCAGCTTGTCCTTGATTGCGGAAACCCCAGCCGCCACGGGTCTAGAATAGCCCCGTGCTTTCCGTCTTAGCTTTCTCCGTGGCGGTGGCTGTGGCCCAGGGCTCCCAAGTGGTGCTGGTGGCTTTGCCGGAAGGCCGCGAGCTGGGCCGGTGGCAGCTCCCCGCCCATCCTTCGGGCCTTTTTGCCTCGCCCGACGGGGCCCTTTGGGCGCCCCTGGCTGGCGACGCTGGTACGGCGGTTCTCGTGCCCGGACAAACCCCAAAGTTTTTGGAAGGTCGGCTGGTACCGCTTTTCTTCCGCGAGGCGGACAGGTTGTTCGCGGTGTGCCCCGGGGAACTGCGGCTTCTGTCCAACCCTGAACGCGCCGAAATTGCCCGTTTCCCCCTACCCGCTGGCCTGGACGTGCGCTTTGCGGTGGCGTCCCACGACGGCCGGGTCGTGGCCCTCCTTGCGGGGAGGGCGAACCCAGAGCTTATCCTGGTTTTCCCTTTCGATGGCGGGCAGAACGTTCAGGTGAGGCTCCCCTCCTCCATGGTTTCCGGTACCGTGGCCCTGGGGACATCGCTGGTGGCGGTGGGCGCTGGGCGGTCCCTGTGGCTGGCGCCGGTGGGAAGCCCGCAAGGGGTGAGCTTGGAGCTTCCGGGAGAAACAGTGGCCCTGGCATGGGGCAGGGAGGAGCGGGAGCTCTTCCTTTTGGTTTCGGCACCCCAAGCCCACCTCCTGCGGGTGAAGGTTCCGGCCAAGCTTGCCCGCCTGAAGCCGCCCTCCCTGGTTTGGCAAGCCTCGGGCCGGCCGCGGGGCATGGTGGCCAGCGACGAAGGCCAGGTGGTGCTCGACGACCAGGGGGTTTCGTTGGTTTCCCCGAAGGGCAAGCTTTTGGGTTCTGTGCCCCTTGCCGGAGGCACGGCCTTGGCTGTCTTGCCCCAGCGCCCCCAGGCCGAGAGTGTTCCGTGGAGCGATACCGCCAACCCTTGAGCGCTAGTTTCCCTTCACCTCCACGGTGACCGGCGCGGAAACGATGGGGGTGGAGGGGACGGCTGCCTGCACCCGGTGGCGGCCGGGAACCAGCGGCCAAGCGACCGTGTAGGGAAACGGGGCGAGGGCAAAGGGCTTGCCATCCACGAGCCACAGGAGTTCTGGGACCGGCGGGAAAACCGAAGCCGCGAGCTCGAGCGTGGACGTCCCGGCGGGGGCTTCGGGGTCGCCAACGATCCGCAGCCCGTTTTGGGGAAAGAGAATCGCTACACGCAGGGGAGGCGCGAGCACGCTTCCAGGCTCCGGTGGGTTTCCGGGCTGGCCAGGATTGGGGAGGGGCGGGGCGAGCCCTTGGTCGGCCAGCCAGCGGTGGTAGCGGGGCGGCAAGCGCAGAAACGCTTTTTCGACGACGAACCGGCGGGGGGTCTTGGCCGTGGCCAGAAAACCGGTGCGGTGGTCCACCAGGGCCACCTGGTGGGCGGTGCACACCTCCCGGGGGGCTTGGCTGGGACGCACGTACGCCCGCAGGCGATGGGGGCAGTGAGGACCGGGCAACAGCCCCGTGAGGGCACACACGGTCACCGGCACGAAGCCTTCCGGGGGAGGGAACTCCCAGTCGGCAAGCCCCGCGCTGTCCTCGGGATGGAGGGAAAGCAAGGTTTCCCGAACCAAGAGGGCCGCCGAGGTGTAGCCGGTGAGCTGCTCCTGGCGCTGCCAATCGGCCCTCCCGACCCATGCCCCGACAACGAAGCTCCGCGAGTAGGCCACGGTCCACCCATCCCGGCCCCCTGGGGAGGTTCCGGTTTTCACCGCTACCGGAAAGGGAAACTCGGTGGGTCCCAGGCGGGGGAAGGCCGGGAGGCGGGCCATGGGGTCGGCGAGAAAGGCGGTCACCAAACGGGCGTTTTGGGGGGAAAGCACGCGCTTGCCTTCAACCTGAGCACCTTCGATCCAAACGAGCGGCGCGGCGTTGCCGTCGCTGGCGAGGGTAGCGTACGCCGCCACCAGCCGGCGCAAGGTGGTAGGGACCCCGCCCACGGCCAAGCCCAAACCCGGGTTTTGGGGCGGGAGGTTCTCGGGGAGTACCCCCAGGTCCTGGAGCAACGAGAGGAAGCGGCGCGGCGTCAGGCGGGAAAGGAGCATGGCGGCCGGGACGTTCCGGGAGCAGGCCAGGGCCTGAGCGGGCAGAAGCGGGCCCAAAAAGCGGCCGTCGGCGTTGGTGATGCCGTAGTAAGGCTGGAGGTCGTCGAGCACGCTCGTGGGCGAAATGAGCCCTTCCTCCAGGGCCAGGGCGTAAAGGAAAGGTTTGAGGGTGCTGCCCGGGGGGCGGGGCAAGGCCGTGTAGTCGTAGGCTCCGCTCCTGCTGCCGTCGAAAAACGAAGCGGAGCCCACGGCAGCCAAAACCTCCCTTTCGGGCAGGCGCACGACCATGAGGGCGCCGTTGGCTTTGCCCATGGGGTCGGCACGCTCCAGGTGCGCGTGCACCTGGTCCTGGAGCTGTTGCTGGAGCTCCAAATCCAAGGTGGTGACGATGCGGGTGGGGTCCTTTCCGGCCTGGGGCGGGGATTTGGCCCAGGCCCTTTGCCAGGCCACGGCCAGGTGGAGCGTGGCGCGGGGCCGTTCCGGCTTGCGCGTGCAGGGAACCGAGGCCAGCTCGCTTCGGGCTAGCTCGAGCTCCCCGAGGGACAGGGCGCCTCGCCTGAAAAGCTCCAGGAGCAGCTTTTCCGCCCGCGCTTTCGCCCGCCGGTGACCCTCCGGGAGGTAGGGGTTCATGGTCGTTGGGGCCTTGGGGATGGCGGCCAGGTAGGCGATTTCCGCCCAGGAAAGCGTTGCCAAAGGCTTGCCAAGGTAAAAGCGCGAGGCGGCGGCCATGCCCCGCAGCCGGTTCCCGTAGGGCGCCCACGCGAGGTAGTGGGCGAGGATGCGGGTGCGGCCGTAACGGCTGGTGAGGAGCACGGCAGTGACGGCTTCCCGGGCCTTGTTCCAAAAGGTGCGCGGGCGGGGGTGCTGCATGCGCGCCACCTGCATGGCGAGCGTGGACGCACCCGAAACCCGCCGGCCGGAGGCGAGATTTTGCCATAAAGCCCGCACCACCCCGACGGGGTCCACCCCCGGGTGAGACCAGAAACGCCGGTCCTCCAAGAGCACGGTGGCGAGGGCCACCCGCTCGGGAACGGGCTCGACGGGCCAAAACCCCAGCTCGCCTCCGGGACCGTCCCCTACCAGAGCCAGGAAGCGACCGAAGCGGTCGGTGTAAAGCTGGGCTGGGGGAGGGGTCTCGAGGCGGGCTTCGCTGGCTGCCTCTACCAGGAGCATGGCGAAAGCAACCCCAGAAGCGGCTAAAAGGGCGCCAAAAAAGCGGGAAAAAAGCCAGCTCGCGCGCCTCAGGGCTTTTCCTCCACGATCACTTGGGTGCTTGCCGACCACCCCCGCACCCCCCGCTGGTACATGAGTTCGGCCGAGGCTGCCGGGAGGGCGTAGGTGCCCGGGAGCTCGGCGCGGGTGCGGAAGTAGAGGTGGTACGTGCCCTTGGGCAGCTCGTTGTAGTAAAAAACCACCTGGTCGTCGCCAAAGTCGCGGTAGCTGGGGGGCCGCGTAAAGGTGCCGGAAGGCTTGGCTTCCGGCGGGGCGGTGGCGAGGTTGGGGTTGAGGACTTCCGTGCCGGCCGCCAAGGGCACGACGATAGCCACGTACGCCCGGTCTTCAGGGTTGACCACTTCCACGTGCTCTTCCACCACGTCACCGGCGGCAATTCGGAAAGGCTTATCGGGGGTGGCATCTTCGCGGCTCGTGACCGTCCCCTGCGGCGAAACCCTCAACCACTGGCGCTGGACCACGAACCCCGCGGCTCCTGCCGGTTGCGGCTTGCCTGGAAGGTACGAGGTTTCCACGAGCACCGCGGCGCCCGGGCCTTCGGCCAGGGAAAGGCTCAAGCCTTCCGGCCGGGAGGAGGTCCACTGGGGCAAGGGTGCGTGTTTTTCAGCCACCAGGTCAGTGCGCTCGGAGCCTTGGGTCAGGGCCACGGTCACCCCGCCAACCGGTGGGTTTGCTTGGAGGATGTCCGCCAAAGCCAGGCAGGCGGCAGCGTTGGCGCTGGTGTCCCCCCAGCCGTCGCCGGTTCCTAGACGCACCAAGGCCGCCAGAAGGACAGGGATTCGGGGTTGGGTGCGGTCCCAAAGCCACAGGGCCCGCAGGACCTCGGCCACCGTTCGGCTTTCAGATGGGAAAACTTGGGAAAGCCCCGGCCCGGCCACACCGGAAAAGCCGGCGTAAGCCTCGCGCCCCTGGTGGGAGCGGACCAGCACCCGGCGGGCCAGCTCGGCTCCGATTTCCCCGGCCGCCCGGGAGTCGCCCTTTCCGGCGCGAGCCATCGCTTGCAGGGCGAGGGCCTGGCTTTCGGCGTCCAGGTAGGGCGCCCGCCGCGCCAGCTCCGAAAGGGCGCTGGGGGTGGCCTTGCCGGCCATGGCCAGAGCGGCTATGGCGTGGGCACGCTGCCAGTGCTCGACCCCAGCCACAAGCCCTAGGTCTTCCGAAACCACCCGCTCCAAAGCTCGCTCGAGCTTGGAAACGAGGGGCTCCGGCACCACAAACCCGGCCCTCTTGGCCTCCACGAGAAACTTCAAAGCCCACGCGGTGAGGGTGACGTCGCCTTGGGTTTGGGGCCAAAAAGCCACCAGGTCGTTGCGGTCCAAAACCCGTGGCAGCCACGCCAGGGTCTCGGCAACGGCTTGTTCGGCCACTTTCCCCTCGCCGGGGAAAAACGCCTCGAGCAGGGTCTTGTGGGCCAGGTAGCTACGGGCGCGGCTCAGACGCTGCTCGGTGCACCCGAAGGGGTACTCGTGGAAGAAACTCAGGGCGGCCACGAGCTGCGCCACCTGGGGCCAGGCGGAAACCACCACCCGGCGGCGCACGGTCCCGGGTGCGGCATCTGGGGGGACGGGCGGGACCGTGACGGGCTTCCCGGGGGCAAGGGAAAGCACCTGCCGCTCTAGGACCGGGGTGGCGGGCAGGCGTAGCGGTAGCGCGATTTCCACCGCATCCCCAGCACCGTCGGCTTGCCTTCGGACCGCGACCGCAAGCCGGACCCGTCGTAACGAAGGTTCCCCTTTGTCGCTCACGGTGTAGGCGGGAACCCGGGCAACGTGAGTCACCCGCGCCGGCCGCGCGGGGTCCAGCTCCAAGCTTTCCTGAGCCGAAAGCGAAAGCTCCCGGGCCTCCAACCGCACCTGTGCTGGCCCCCCCGGGCCTTCCACCACCCGCGCCAAAAGCCCCAGCTCCGCTCGATCCCCGAAGCGCAGGAAACGCGGCGCTACGGGCTGAGCCAACACCGGCTGGCGCACCTCCAACCGCGAGGTGGCAAAGCCGAAGCGCTCGTCCCCGGCCACGGCTTTGGCACGCACGGCGAAAACCGTGAGGTTGTCAGGAAGCTTGACCTCGACCGTGGCTTTCCCTTCCGGGCCCACCACCAGGGAAGGGTTGTAGTACGGCACGGATTCGAAGCGGCGCCGCACGGTGTTGCGCTCGAAAAGCAGCGCTTCCTCGGCGGGCCTTTCGCCCCCGGGGAGCTCCACCAGCGGCAAAAAACCGAAAAGGGCGTTGCGGGTGTCGCGAAACACGCTTTGCGAGCGGTGCGGGGCGAGGAACGAGGGGAGAGGGTCGAGGGGTGCCTCTTTCCCCAGGGCCAACACCGCCAGATCCACGAGCCAAAGGGTGGCCTCGCCGGCGAGGGGCTGACCCTTTTCGTCGGCAAGGTGCACGGTGACGCGCACGGTTTCCCCGGGGAACGCGCGCGCGTTGTGCTCCACGCGCAGGAACACCTTCTTGTCCTGGGGCTCGACCTTGAGCTCGGTGCTGGCGGCTACGGTGCTGGGCTTGCCCAAATCCACGGGGGTTCCAACTTGGGGCAGCACGCTGGGGACCCTCCCCCGCATGAGCACGCAGTGCACGGGAACCGCTGGGGCGTAGGCTCCATTTACGAGCACGGCGAAGCTCCCCTTGCCCCCCTCCACCCGTACCCACTGGTACAGGTTGCCCTCGGGCGCCTCCACCACCACCAGCCCCCAGGCCTCCTGGAACGGGCTCTCCAGCACGAACCGGGCGTCTTCCCCCGGGACAAAGGCGGGTTTTTCCGCAACCAGGCGGAAGGTCTTGCTTTCCTTGCGCGGCCAGGATACGGCTTCCTCGCCACCGGCAAAGAAATCCAATGCCACCCGCTGGCTGCGCCCCAAGCGGTCGGTGCCTTCCACTTCGACCACGTACACGCCGGCCTGGGGCAAGGTGAAGGCCAGCTTGAGCGGGTGGTCCTCGCTCACCAGGGAGCGCTCCTCCAGCTTTTCGTCCACCACCCGCGTGAGGTACTTGGGGGCTTGAAGGGTGAAGTCGGACTCGGTGAGAACCGAGTGCCAACTCCGCCGGGAAAGCCGAACCTTGATGGATTGGCCGGCAAGTGCCTTCCCGCGGGCGTCCACAACCACCACCGAAGCTTCGACGCGGCCCCCTTGGGGGATGAACCGGGGCACGGAGAGCCCGAGGACGAACGGCGGGAGGGCCGTAACGCGGCGGCTGGCGGTGACGGTTTGATCGTCGGCCCCCACGACCGTGGCTTCCACCAGGTACATTCGGGGCTGGGCCGTAGGCTCGGCACCGGGGTCGAGGGTCAACGTAGCGGCGCCGGTGTCGTCGGTAAGGTCCTCCTTGATCACGGCTGGAGTGGCGCGAAACGGCGAGAGCTCCCCGTAGCGGGCGTCGGAGGAAAAGGCGTACCCCTCCCAAGCCGGGGTTTGCCAGTGGTAGGGGAACTGGGTTACCCGGAAGCGCACGGGCCGCCCCACCACCCGTCCCCCCGCATAGTAGGTGGCTTGAAGCTTGACGGTAAAGGGGCGGTCGAGGGGCACGTCGTCAGGGGCCGAGAGCTGCACCTCGAAGTTGGGGATTCGGTACGCCTCCATGCGGAAGCTGGTTTCGGCCACCGTGCCGCGCGCGGGGTCCTCCACCCGCACCCGGTACTCGCCGGAAGGCAAGTTTTCCTGCTGGAACCGCAGGTAAAAGCTGCCAAAGGGAGACAAAGTCACGGGGAAGGAGAAGCGGGCGCCGGATTCGGCGGTAACGGTGACCGTGAGGGTGCCTTGCGCCACCTTCAAGTGTCCCTTCTGCCAGAGCCGGGCGTACCCTTTGATGTGAACGGCTTCCTCGGGGCGGTATACGGGGCGCTCACAAAACACGTGGGCCAAAAGCCGCGCACCTTCTTGGACACGAGCTTCGGGGCGGAAGGCCCATTCCAGCCACGGCTCAGCGCTTTCGGTCCACCGCCCCTGGTAGTAGAGCTCCCCACCCCGCTGGGGGTTTACGACCAAGGTGTCCGCGCCTTTCTGCACCGAAATTCGCCCAAGGGTTGGGGGTTCCGGACGGTTGCCCGGGGGGCAGCGGAAGGTGGGGAGCTCCGGTACCACCCACAACCCGTTGCTGTCGGTTTTTCCCGAAAGGAGCTGGCCCCAACCCCCGCAGCTCCACCCCTCGACGGTCACCGCTGCCTGGGGCACCGGTTGGGCAGTGGCCAGTGACGTTACGGCAAAGGCAGCCGTACCGCTCTTTTCCACCACCGTGAGGCTCAAGTCGGTGACATCCACCCGCATCCACTGGCGGGCGGTGCTTTCCGGGCGCCGCAATCCCAAAAGGTAGGCGCCGGCAGGGTCAGGTTTGCCCAGCTTAGCCAAAAGCGGCTCCAGATTCAGGCCAAAGCGGGCCTTTTTTCCCGCGCCCAAGGGCAGCCGCACCAACTCCTGGATCCCCGGCTTTGGGGGGATGCGGAGGCGCTGGGCGAGGTCCGCCGGGTTTGCCAGGTCCCTTGCAGCGAATCGCTCCTCCCCTGGGGCCGGGGGCTTTCCGGCTTCCTCCACCTGCACCGGCTGGCTGGGGAACGGGAAAAACTCGCGGGCGAGGGGGTCTATGGGGATCAGCGTGACCTCCACCAGGTCCTGGCCTTGGCCCGTGACCGGCACCATTTTCGGACCCGACCGCTCCACCGTGCCACTGCCAGCGGCAAGCTGTAGGTAGCGGGGGGCCTCGGGGAATGCGAGATACACGACCGCCCCTTTGGGGCCGGAGAAAGCCGCACCCCGAGCGCTTTTCAGGGCCGACGGACCCAAATCCAAGCGGTAGGTGGTTCCAGGGCGGAAGCTGCCACCGATGACGATCTCTTTTTCCCAAGCTTCGAACCGCCAATCGGCAACGGGAGGGGAAAGTCGCAGGAGGTTACGGACCTCCACCACCGAGGGCTGGCCCAGGGGTTGGGAAAAGCGCAGGCGGATGTGGCTTCCGGAAGGGCACGGGAGGGCCTCTTGGGGTTTGAGCCTCAAGCCGGAAGCGGGCAGGGGAAGGAGCTGGTCCCCGCACCCTACGGCCGTCAGGTAAAACCCGGCGGCGGTGAAGAAGTGCTCCCGGTACCACACGACCTCGGGGGCGCCCTCCACGCTGGATGCCAGCTCCACGGTAACTTGGCTTTCGGGGGGCAGGGGCGCGGGAAACCGAAAGCTGTAACGGGTTTTGCCCTCCCCGGCCAGGACCTTCAGCTCCAAGGTTTTGCCAGCGAAGGCTTGGGGGCGACCCCCTTCCCCCCGGGGCGTGACCACGACCCGGAGCGCCGCGGCCAACCCTTCCTGGTCCACGGGGTGAGCGAACGCGAGGGTAACTTCTCGCACCTCCTGGGCTTCCTCCCTGGGGGCTGGAACCAGCTCCTCCGGGGGGTCGGGAACCGCCACAAGCACCCGGCGGCCCCCTGGCCAGGTGACGGTGTAGCGCGCGAAAGCCCGCCAGGGCTCAGCGGGCCGAAATTGGAGGGTGCGGGCATTCACCCACAAAAACGCCCCGGGGTGCGGGGGATTCACGGACAGGAGGTGCTCGCCTGCCACCTCCACGCCAGGGGATGCCGGCCCGCGGTCTTCCGCAAAGAAAACCGTGATGGGGTCCCAAAGGTGGAGGAAGCGCTCGGGGGAAAGCTTGGGCACCTGCGACTGCCCCTGAGCCACCGAGGCCACGCCCAACACAAGAGCGCTGAAAAATTTTTTCATCGTCCGTCTCCTTCCGGCTCGTCGCCTTCTCCCTCTAGCCCTTCCTCCTCCCATTCGTCCCCGGTCTCGTTGACCCCGCTCCCCGGAGGCGCCATCTGCTCCCAGGGGAGGCGCACCTGCTCGCGAGGCGGCGGAGGTGGGGGCGGGCAGGTCGGCACCAGGCCGGCCTCCAGTTGCTGGTAGCACATGACAAGGTCAGGGGGTGGGGTGGTTGGGGGTTGGGAAAGCCCCACCACCACCGGCTGGACCTCCAGCACCTGACCATCCTCGGAACCGGTCACCACCAGGAGGTAGCGGCCAGCCGGAAACTCGCCGAAGATCAGCGGACCTTCCCCTACGACCCTCCCGTCCCCGCTTAAAAGCCGGACCCGGCCGCCGTCGGGACGCGCGCGAACCCCCACCCCTAAGCTGCGAGCTGCCGGCACGTCGAGGACCCAAAAGACGTCCTCGCCTGGGGGAACCAAGCGCTTGGGGTTTGGGCCGTCGGCGAGAAGGTGGGGGACAGCTTGGCGCAGCGTGACGGGGCCGCAGGGTGGAACGAGGCAGACGAGGGACACGAGGGTCTCCCCCGTAGCGACGGGCAGGCTCCAGCTTCCGCCCCAAGGGAGAAGCTGGTAGGCCACGCGCTCCCCGCTTTGGAACACCTCGGCCATCACGGCTCCGCTGGCGGCGATTTGCAGGACCGCCGGCGCCTCCATCGCAAGTCTTACGGCTTGGCGCGATTCCACAGGGAAAGCGGCAGGCAAAGCCACCGCCTTGACCGCCGGTGGTGGGGCGCTTGCGCCCCTTTCAGGACCAACCCACAAGGCCACGGCCCCGACGCCTTGGAACAACTCCACCTCGCCCCCGCCGCTTCCCAAATCAAGCTCGTCTCCCTCGGTGAGGCTTTGGGGTCGCAAGAGCTTGGGAGCCATCTCTGCCCCCCAGACCCGCACTTTTCGGGGGTAGGGGGCCGGGGCCAGGGCCACTCGCCGGAAGCCGCCCGCGCCTGCCGGCCAGCGCCAAAAGCCTTCCCGTGTTTCCCCAGCTTCCAAAATGCCGGGCCCTTGATTTTCGCCGGGAGCGGCGGCCACGGCGAAGGGGCCGCCTTCCCGGAGGCTCCAAAGGGTTACCACCTCGGTTTCCGCCAAAAGTTCGAACCTTTTGGCTTCTTCGAGGGCCAGAAGCACGTGGCGGCCAGTGGGTCCCTCGCTTACGGCCACGGTCCCGGCTGGCAGCAGCAGGTGGAGGCGATGGGCAACAACCGGAAAGCGGGCGCGCACACCGTTGCCTGACGCCAGCTCGCCAGCGGTTTCTCCTGCTGGCGCCGGTGCCTCTTGCGGAGGCGGGAGAGGTTGGATGGAGACCTCCACGGTGCTGGTCCGTCCGCTGGCGGCGACCCAAACGAGCGCCGGGTCTTCGGCGACGGTTGCGGAAACCGAGCCGTCGTTGCTCCACGGACTTTCCCCAGGACTGAGGCCAGCGGTCACCACCACGGGATCGGGGAACGACTTGGCGACCACCAGAGCCGTGCCGCGAACCCCTCGCACCGGAACGGGGACCGGGTTCCCCGCTGGCAGGGCAAAGTGCAGCGCCTGCCCGGGCTCGATGGCCAAAAGCTTAGCGGCAACGCGGTCCACCTTGGCCAGGAACACGGACTCGCTCCCCTGGACCACGAGGACCCCTTCGTTGGGTGTCAGGAGCTGGCCGTTTTCGTGCGAGAGGAGGCGTGCCGACGGCTCGGCCGTCTCCAAAACACCACCTCCGGGTGTGCGGAGGCGGGTCCCGAACCAACCCGAGCTGCCCACGGGCGCCAGGGCGAGGTTGGCTTGAACGGTCGTCTCGGGAATCGGCCCGCACCAAGTCCGCACCGTCGCCTTGGCGCTTTGGCCGGTTTCGGAGTAAAGGCGCAGGAGCACGGGGCTGTCGCCGGGAGGAATGAAAAACGCCTCGGGACGATCCCCGGAAGCTGTTGCAAGCGTCCGCGTGGCGGCGGCTACCACCAACCCGAGGGCTCGCGGTGCGTGGGCCTCGACCCAGCACAGCTGGGAACCCGGGGAGGGGGCCAGCGGCACGTCCAGCACGTCTCGTGCCACGGGGAAATCCGCTTGTCCGGGGGCCGGCAAGGGGGTGGCGAGGGTGTGCCTGCGGGCAGCCATGACCACCCGGGTAACCGCGCGTTCCTTCCCCACCGGCAGCACCGCCAGCCGGTAGCGGCCGGGCGAAAGGGGCAGAGCCAGGTGGAACTCCCAGGAGTTGGGGGCATCGTCGCTGGTGGCGAGGATGCGGCCGTTCTCGTCGGCGAGCTCCGCCCTGACGTCGTCGTCCCCCCGGGAAAAGATTTCCGTGAGCGGGGCGCTCCCCACCGATACGGGGAGCGTAACCGGGGCCACCACCTCGCGGGAGCTTCCCGGCACCAGCTCCTCGGTTTCGGCGCGGAGGCTGTAGGGGAGCATGTTGTTCGGCCGAGCCGCGGCCAGCTCCACGCGGTAGCGCCCGGCGGGCAGCTTCTCCACCGTTTCCCCAGGGTGAAGCGGCCACGAGCCGGCCTCCCCTTTGAGGGAGCCCGCCATATCCCCTTCCAGATGCAGGTGGACCCGCGCCGGCGCGGCGAGCTCGAGCAGGAAGACGTCCGGTTCCCTGGGCTGGCCTTCCTCCGGCTCCCGCCACAGCTTGGAGAGGGTCTTGCCAAGGGGCAAGAGGTGGGGACCGCGGCCGGACAGCGCCGGCTCGGGAGCCCGTTGGGTCAGCTCGACCACCACTTTGTGCTCCCCATCCTGGGGCAGCAGGAGGAGGCTGTAGCTTCCAGGCGCGAGCTCGGCTTCCCCGTCGCAGGGACCGCCGGGGGCGCCAACCGGCCAACCCTCCCGATCTTCGAGGCGGCACGGGATGGGGCCGCCGAGGGTGCGGGCGGAAAGGCGGTAGGTTCCGGAAGAGGGGACCTGGAACTGGAGGCGCACGGCTTCCCAGGGGTTCAAGGTCACAAAAATTGGGGTTCCGGCTTCCAGGTCGCCGCCGTCGCGGATGGGGCAGGGTGCAGCCCGCACGGGGATTTCCGGCCACGAGGAAGGTCCGCGAACCCCAAGGAAGTAGGTCCCTTCCCGAAGGTAGGCGGCAATGGCGAAGTTGTCCCCCGTACCGTTGGCGGCCGCCCGCGCCACGGGGGCGGTGCGGGTGCGCAGGACCGCGGCGGTGCGCCAGGGGCCTTGGCTTTCCACGCGGAAAAGCCCTGGGGTCTGCACCTCGAGGGTGAATACTGCCGTGCCGGTGCCGCCTGAGCGGGCGATGGCGGTTTGCTCCCAGGGCAGCACTGGTGGCAGGCTTCGGGCCAACTCGTCGTGGCTTTTGGGTGGGGCTCCTCCTGGCGGCGCTCGCACCTCCACCGGGCGCACCACGAAGAGGCGCGCGCTGGCACCCTCGTTTTTCCAGCTCAGCCGGTGGACGCCCGGACCCAGGGTGACCGCGCCTCGTGAGGTTTGACCGTCCGCCACGAACGGGACGGCGCCTTGGTCTTGAGCCTCCACCGTCACCGCTAAGGCGTGCGGGCAGAAAACCTCAACGGAAAGCTCTTCCCCAGGTGATAGTCCGGCAGGGAAAGCCCGGGAAAGGTCCAGGGGGTAGGGGCGGAAAACCAGCGTGAGCTCGTTGGTGTCGCCACCGGCGGGCAGGAGCGCGTACGAAGCCAAGGGGTCCAGGGTCACGGCACCGAGCTGAGCCCACGGGGGCCCAGCCGGTTCTTCCGGCGGAGAGCTCGGCGTGCCACCGGTCACCTTTTGGAGCGCGCTTTCCACGGCGCGAAGCGCTCCCTCCAGGAAACCTTCGGCGGCCAGTTGCACCGTCGCGAGACCGGGACGAGCGGGCCTGAGGGTGAGGGCGAAAAACCCGCGGGGGAGGGAAAGGGTCGCCGGCCACCGCTTTTCCCGCACCGGCCGCTCTCGCGAGTAGAGACTTTCTACCTGTACCGCCCCCTCTGCCCCCGTGACCGTGACCCTCAGACTCACGTCTTCGACGACGTGAAGCACCAGCGTCACCGGCCGCATGAGGTTGAAGCTGCGTTCCCAGCGGGTTTTTGTGTCCACGGTGATGGCTCGGGACGCCACCACCTCCTCTTTTGACCGAGAGACCAAGAGCGCCGTGGCTGGCGGTGTGTCTTTTTCGTGGCCGGCGGGGAAGACGGCAGCCCAAGCTTGTGACTCGCCGGAAAGGGAGGGTGGGTCCCGGGCGAGGGTCTGGAGCACGAACTCTTGGGGCTGGGGGGCGCAGACCGCCACCGCCGCTGGGCTTTCGGCGAGACCTGGGAGCCGAACCTGCGTCACCGGATCGCGCGTGTCCTTGCTCATGCTTGCGGCAAGGGACTCGGTGGCAAAGGGGTTCTGGGGGTTGAAGAGGGAAACGTACATCTGGGCATCACGGGGCTCCGGAAGCTCCCAGCGCAGCGCCTGCTGGTCACCGGGGACGCGGAAAAACGCGCACCCGAAGGGGCCAGTGCTTTCCCTGTGGCGCAGGTAAGGGGCGAGCTCGGGAATGCCGACCTCGAGGAAAAGGGGGCTTTCGTCCCGCTTCCGGCTCCACGGGAGGGGCGGGCCGCCGTAGGCGGTCAGGAGGTGCCAGCCGGGGGGGAGGTGGGGTGCCAAGCGGAGCACCCGGAGGGGCTCACCCTCCCACTGCCCTTGGGCTTGGGTCACCGGCGCCTCCACCAACACCACGCCCCCCTGCCACAGGCGTACCTCGGCCAAGGCTCGTCCCGCCACCTGGATCGGGACCGGCTGGGCCCTGGGCGGCGATGACGCGCCGGGCCCCGCGCCGGCTGCAGCGGCCTCCGGTACGTAAAGCCAGAAGCTGCGCTGCTCGTGATCGCCGAGGGTGCTGGTGGCGAGCTCGCCTTCTTCCAGCACCGGCAACGGCCAGGAAGCAAGCTCCCGGAACTCGGTAGCTGAAAGCTCCACCTTTCCGGAAGCAAACTCGGGGGTGAGTACCTCCACGCGGTAGCTCCCCCGCTCCAGGAAGAGGTCCACGCGCCCGTCCTCTTCTCCCTCTTTGCCGGCTTCCCCCACGACCCCCGCCATGCGGTCCACGACCCGCACCCGCGCCCCGGAGGGGGAGCGGACGGCCACGCTGACCCGCCCGAACTGAGGTACGGTCAAGAGGGATACGGCTTGGCCACCGGCGGGCACGGTGGCGGGAGAGAGGGTTGCAGTGTTGCCGCGGACTGCCGCCATCCCCGCGACCGAAAGGAGCAAGGAAAAACACCGGCGCGTCTTCGAGCTCATAACCCCCCCTGGCTTTTTCGCTGCCATTGTACCTCGGCCGGGAGGGCGAAGCGGGTAGAATGGCAGCGGAGGTGGTTGTGGGGAGAGCGCTGTACTCGCTGGCGGTGGCTCTGGCGTTGGCATCGTGCCAGACGCTGCCGCCCGACCGCGCGGGAAACCAGAGCTCCAGGGCCTTGGCCCTGGTGGCCCAGGCTCAGTACGAGTTGTCGGAAGGTCGCGTGGAGCGGGGGCTCCAGCTCTTTGCCGAGGCTTTGCGTCTGGACCCCACCTCCCCGGAGCTGCGGGAGGAGTACGGGTTGGCGCTGGCCGGCGGCGGCATCCGCGATCAGGCCCTGGCGGTTCTCCGCCAGGCGACGGCCCTATCCCCTGAAGGGGAAGCGGTCCTGGGCCTCCTTGCCGCCCAGGCTGCCGGTTCCCGGGAGGAGCTGGAGGAAGCGGTCAAGCATTTGGAGCGGGGTCTCGACTTCGGACCTTACAGCGACCGCGTGCGCCAAAACCTCATCGAGGCCTACCTGCGGCTGGGTCAGGGGGAAAAGGCGTGGGGCCTGGTGGAGCCGCTTCTGGCCGACCACCCGGAAAGCCCCTGGCTGCACCTGGTGGCGGGGCAGGCCTTGAGGCAAATGGGAAGGCTTCCGGAGGCTGCCAGCCACCTGGAGCAGGCGCGCAAAAGCCCGGACTTCGCGAACCAGGCTACGGGCGAGCTGGTGGACGTGCTGGCCCAGCAGAGGAAGTACAAGGAAGCGGCGGAGCTGGTGGGGGAAGCAGTGCGCCAAGGAGGGGCGCCGACCCTTCCTGGCCTCGTGCGCTGGGCCACGCTCCTGATGCGGGCCAGGGACGACGCCAAGGCCGAGGAGGTGCTTAACGAGGCCCTCGCCCGCGATCCCAACTTCACCGATGCCCTCATCCTTCGCGCAGCGGTGGCCTTCCGCCAAGGAAAGGCGGACGAAGCCGAGCACTTTTACCAGCGGGCCCTGGCGGTGGCGCCGGAAGATCCCGATGCGGTCATGGGGTTGGCGCGGCTTTACCTGGAGCTGCGCCGTTTCGATCAAGCCCGGGAGCTACTCCAAAAGGCACGGAGAATCGTCGCTTCCCGTGAGGATGCCGTTCCCGGCGCCGAAGGGGAGGTCATCCAGGAGCAAGCAGCGTTGGAGCTGATGGCTCGCGCCTACGACCGCGCCCTGCCGTTTCTCGAGGAGCTCGCCAAAAAGCCCTTGGACCGGCGCAGCGTGGCGTTGTGGGGGGAGTACTTCCGCGGCCAGGGCCAAAACACCGAAGGTTTGAATTTTTTCCAAAAGGCGGCCGTAGAAAGCGACCCGCAAGCGGCTATGCTGGTGCGCGCCATCAAAGCCGAGTTCCTCCTCGGTACGGGCCAAAAAGAGGATGGGATGAGGGAGCTTTCGGCCATGGCGTCCGGTTCGGTGGAGGAAGCACGCCTGGCGATCTCCACGGCTGTGCGCGCCAAACTTTACGACCGAGCGGTTTCGTGGGCACGGCAAGCGCTGGAGCGTTTTCCCGGCGACGGTGAGCTCACCTTTTCCCTGGCGGCAAGCCTCGAGCGGTCCAAACGCGTTGCGGAAGCGGAAAAGGTTTTCCGGGAGCTCATTGCCGCCGAGCCCGACAACGCTTCGGCCCTCAACTACCTGGGGTACATGTTTGCCGACCGCGGGGAAAACCTGGCCGAAGCCAAGGAGCTCATCGAAAAAGCCGTGGCCCTCGATCCCCTTTCCGGGGCGTACCTGGACTCCTTGGGTTGGGTGTACTTCCGCCTTGGGGACTGGGACCGGGCCGAAAAGTACCTGACCCAGGCGGTGGCTCTGGAGCCGTTCGATGCCACCGTGCACGAGCACCTGGGGGACCTCTACCAGGCCCGCGGCCAGGTTGACAAAGCGCGGGAAGCTTGGGAGCGGGCGCTGTCGCTCAAGCCCGACGAGGAGGGGCAGGAGGAGCGGATCAAGGCCAAGCTGGCGGGGCTTCCCCATGCGCTGGCTCCTTAGCCTTTCCTGCCTTTTCTTGGCTTCCTGTGCCACCTTGAGGGGCCCAGATCCCGATTTCGGCGAGCTTGCCGGCGAAGCTCCTGCTTTTCGCGCTGCCTACCAATTGGAGTGCTGTGGCTTGCGGGGTTTGCTCTTGATGGTTGGGCACGGGCGCCGCGGCACCTTGGTGGAGGTGGCAGCGGGACCCGGGGGGGTGGAGTTGCGTGCCTGGGTCGAGGGCGACCGGGTCGTGGAGCGAACCCGCGAAGGGTGCGTGCGGGCATGGGAGGGGGAAGGGTTCCCCTTGCCTTCTGGCCAGCGTCTTCCCGTTTCCGAGCCGGTGCTGGCAAGCCTTTTGGCCGGCCGCGTGCCGGCGGGAGGTACGCCCCAGGGGGAGCGGATGTGGATCGTGCCGCTGTCCCAGGGGCGCCTGGCGCTCGAACTGGCGGGAGGGCCCAGCCGGTGGGTGAACGGAACCGTTGGCGCCGGTGGCGAGGAAAAGCCCGTGAAGATCTCTGCCCGCGCCCACCACGGGAAGGTTCCCGGGGAGCTTCGGGTGACCGGGGCTTTCGGGGAGCTTAAAGCCCGGCTCGTGGAGTTCCGCCCTGTGGAGGACGTTCCGCCTCCTCGTTGGCTTTCCCTTCCCCGTTGTGGAGGCTTGTGAAACCCATCGTGGTGCGCTGTCCAGCCAAGGTGAACCTCCATCTGGAGGTTTTGGGGTTGCGTGCTGACGGCTACCACGAGGTCCGAACGCTCATGGCCGCGGTGGGGCTTTGGGATGAGCTTGTGGTTTTTCCCTCGGCTTCCGGCGCCATCGAGGTTGCGGTGGAGGGCGGCGTCGCGGTTCCAGAGGACAACACCGTGCGGCGGGCAGGAGAGCTTTTGGCCCGGCATTTCGGGGTGCGGGCAGGGGCAAAGATCGTGCTCGCCAAAGGGATTCCCGTGGCCGCCGGGCTCGGCGGGGGCTCGGCGGACGGCGCGGCGGCACTTGTGGGCCTCGCCCATTTTTGGGGGCTCGACCTTCCGCGGCGCGAGCTGGCCGCGCTCGCGGCGGCTTTGGGTTCCGACGTGCCGTTTTTTTTGGAAGGGGGCGCCTGCTGGGCGGAGGGACGAGGGGAAATCGTGTATCCCCTTCCGGATCTTCCCCCTCTCGGGGTGGTGCTTGTTCCCGGGCGCGAGCCGGTGCCGACACCGGCGGTGTACCGGGCTTGGGACGAAGGGCATGGGCCGACAGGAGGGTTGCACGAGGGTAAGGTGGAGCCGGAAATGGTGGGAGCCCATGGTTTTCCCCGAGCAGCCGAAGCCTTGCTTTATGATTGGCTCGTGGGGGGCGGGCGGTTGCCGTGGGCCAAGTTGCGCAACGACCTGCAACAGCCGGCGGTAGGGCTTTTCCCGTGGATAGGGGAACATTTGCGGCGTCTCGAGACCTTCTCGCCACTTCTGGCCATGGTTTCCGGCAGCGGTGGCACGGTGTTCGGGATCTTCGCTTCCCAGGCGGAAGCCCGAAACGCCGCGGGGGGGGTCCCCGGTGCCGTGGCGGTGCCGGTGCTCACCCGAAAGCAGTCGCGGCTCGTCCCGAAACGAAAGGAGGATGCCTGTGGAAATCACCGAGGTGCGCATTAACTTGACCCGCCAGGGCCGGGTCAAGGCCTTTGCCCAAGTGGTTATTGACAACGACCTTTTGATTGGCGACATCCGGGTCATGGAGGGCAGGGAAGGAACCCTTTACGTGGCCATGCCCTCCCGCCGTCTTCGCAACGGCTCGTTCAAGGACGTGGTCCACCCTCTCTCCACCCAAGCTCGGCGGCAACTGGAGGACGCGATCCTCTCCGAATATCAGCGCCTTGCCCAGGAGTTGGGGGAGCCTGGGGTTCACCCGCGGCTTCGCCAAACCCTCCAGCGCCTCCTGGGGGAGGAGTACTGGACCGATGAACATCTCGATGAAGAGTAAGTTTGTCGTCCCATCTTGACGGATTGTGAATTCTTTCCTAAATTGCTCAGCGTGGGGAGGGCCAAATGATCCCGCGCGGGTACAATCTTTGGGTCGGTTTGTGCGGCGCGCTTCTCGTCTGGACGCTTCCCGCCTCGGGGGAGGAGTGCCTTGCCTGTCATGGGAGGGCGGAGGACATCAAAGCTGCGGCCGAAGCTTTGGGGGTTTCTGCCACAACCTCGAGGCTTTCGGCCTTGGTGGTCCGCGTCAAGGATGGCTCGGTTCACGCGGGCCTAGCCTGTAGCGATTGCCACCCGCGGGCGGTGAAGGTGCCGCACCCCGAGGACATGAGCCGGGATAACCCTTGCGTGGGTTGTCATGAGGATGCCGCGGCCGAGGTGGGGCGGTCCATCCACCGGGATCCCCTCGGGGCCACCAGCTTTCGCGTCCCGTGCTGGGGCTGCCATACGGCTCACGACGTTCGCCCGGCTTCCGATCCCGACTCCAGCTTGGCGCCCGTGAACGTGGCAAGGGTTTGCCTTTCGTGCCACAACAAGCAGGAGTACCTCGTGGGCGTCCACGGCTATGGCGTGCAAAAAGCAGGCCTCGACATGGCGGCCACCTGCGTGTCGTGTCACGGCGGCCACGAGATCCTCCCGGCGAGCGAACCCGCTTCCCGCGTCAACCGGGTCAACGTGCCCAAGACCTGCGGGACCTGTCACCGGCGGGTGACCGAGGTGTTTCTTGCCTCGGTCCACGGCCAAAACCTCGGAGCGGAAAACCGCGACGTCCCTACCTGCACCGATTGCCACGCCGCCCACGGCACGCTGGACCCGCGCCTGCCCCGGTTCCGCAACGCCTCTCCAGAAATGTGCGCTCGCTGTCACGCCGATCCCGAGGTTGTCGGCAAGTACGGCCTTCGGGCCGAGGTTTTCGACACCTACGTGGCGGATTTTCATGGAACCACGGCCGTGCTTTTCTTGGCCACGACCCCCGACCAACCCCTGAACAAGGCAGTGTGCTACGACTGCCACGGCTACCACGACGTGGAGTCGGTGCGGCGGTTGGGGACCGAAAAAGTGCAGGAGCGTCTCCTCGCGCGCTGCCAGGCTTGCCACCCCCAGGCCAGC
>JBAMMG010000029.1:40285-53067 GCA_039793905.1 Thermoanaerobaculum sp.
TTTCTCTCGGCGTGGACCGCCCACTACGTTCCCGACAAGGACCGCTACCCCGTAATTTATTACGTTCGCCTCTTTTATCAGGTCGTCATTCCGACCACCATTGGCTTTTTCCTCGCCTACATTGCCCTCGATGTTTGGGGCAGGCGCCGCCAGCGGAGGCTGTCATGACGGGAGGACGTATTCGCCGATTTTCCAGTTGGCAGGTGGCAAGCCACGGGCTCATGGTGGTGTGCTTCACGCTCCTTGCCCTTACGGGCTTGCCGCAAAAGTACCCCAACCAAGCGTGGGCCCAGGGTCTGATTTTGATTTTCGGAGGTGTGGAGCGGGCCCGTTTCCTGCACCACGTGTGCGGGACCATCATGGCCATCCAGCTCGTGGTGCACGCCATCGAACTCTTGTGGTTGCATCTGGTTCGCCGCTACCCCATGACCATGCTGCCTCGCCTCAAGGATGTTCAGGATTTCCTCCAGCAGGTTCGCTTCAATTTGGGCGTGGATTCCGAACCACCGCGAATGGATAGGTACACCTTCGCGGAAAAAATCGAGTACCTGGCGTTGGTTTGGGGAACCGTTCTCATGGTGGGCACGGGCCTCATGCTGCTGTACCCCGTTCGTTGGGCAGGGCTCATCACGGGCCAGGGCATCATTGCGGCCAAAACCGCCCACGGTGGGGAAGCGATCTTGGCGGTGCTTTCCATCCTCACATGGCACAGCTACTTCGTGCACCTCAGGCACTTCAACAAGTCCATGTTCACGGGTTACTTAGAGGAAGAAGCTTACGCCGAGGAGCACCCCCTGGAGCTGGAGCGCATCCGCCGGGGCGAGGTGACGCAACCGGCACCAGCCACCGTGGGGCGGGTTTTGGTTTTCCTTCTGCTTTCGGCGGCTGTCGTTGGGGGAAGTCTTTTGCTCCTGTGGTGGATGCGGTGGTTCGGGGGTTGGTCCTAGTTTTGGGGGACCCATGACGGCCAGAAACCTTTTGGTTACGTTGGCGCAAGTTTCCGAGGCCATGCCGCCGGTGCCCCGAGGCTAGCGCTTGGCGGTACGAGTTATCCTCGGCATCATCATTGCCGGAATGCTCTTTTACGTGATTGTCGAGCAAATTGGCAGCAGGCGGAGGCCTTGACATGAGCTCACCCCCTAAAACATCTGAAGAAATCACGCGCTTCTCGAAGGTCGAACTGGCCTAGCACTGGGTTTTAATGGTATCGCTCTTGGTGCTGGCGGCCACCGGCTTGGCCCTCTTTGCCCATGGCACGTGGATCGGGAAGCTGCTCATGGCCATCGAGGGGGGGATGGAATTCCGGGGGATCCTGCACCGGATTTTCGCTGTGGTGCTCATGGCCCTGACCGCTTGACACCTGGGTTACGTGCTCTTCTCGCCGCGGGGAAACGAGCAGCTCCGGGCCATGGTCCCACGGCGGCAGGATTTTCGTGGACTTTTGGGGATGGTGCGTTACTTCCGCGGAAAGCAGGAGGAAATGCCGGAGTTCGGGCGGTTTACCCCGCTTCAGAAGCTCCAGTACTGGGGTGCAGGTTTGGGTTCGCTTTTGATGATCGTCACGGGCCTTATCTTGTGGTTTCACACCCAGGCCATGGCGGTGCTTCCCAAGTGGTTTTTCGACCTCACAGCTGTGGTCCACGGTTACGAAGGACTTTTGCTTTTCCTGTCCTTTTCGTTTGGCACCTTTACATTGTGCATTTTAGCCCTGGAAACTTTCCCATGGCCAAAACATTCCTCACGGGTAAAATAACGGCGGAGAAGCTCTGGCGGGAGCATCGGGCCGAATACCGCCGCCTTTTCGGCGATGAACCTCCGGTGGAGGGGTGATGCGCACGGCGGTTGTCATTCTCGTGGTTTTCGGGGTCACCGCGGGTGTGTGGGCCCAGGAGCAGGCGCCGGAAATCCGGCAGTGCAGTATTTGCCACGGCAAGCGGGAGTTCAAGAAGGTGCAACCCGACGGCTCGGTGCGTCCCTTGTTCGTGGATGAACGGGTGCTGGCAGGGTCGGTTCACGCGAGGTGGCACTGCCTCGATTGCCATGCCGATATCACCGCCATCCCCCACCCGGCGCCGCTTCCCAAGGTGAACTGCCAGCGGTGCCACTTCCCGGGAAACCCGGTTGGGGCGCCCGAAGAGGTGAACTATCAAGGGTACTTGGAGTCCGTGCACGGTCGCCCGCGACGGGCAGGCAACCTCAAAGCTCCTGCGTGCCAGTTCTGCCACGGCGGGCACGACGTAAAAAAAGAAGCGATCCTCAGTCGAAGGTTTTCAAGACTCACGTGCCTGAAACCTGTGGCCGCTGCCATTCCGAGGTCCTGGCTGTCTACCGCCAATCGGTGCACGGCCACAGTTTGCTGGTAAAAGGGAACGTGGAAGCACCCTCGTGCACGGACTGCCACGGGGAGCACGACATCCTTCCCAAAAAAGAAAAAGCATCGGAAGTGTCCGCATCACACATTCCGGAAACGTGTGGTAAATGCCACGGCTCCATGGCCTTCAACGAAAAGTACGAGATCCCCATCAATCCCGTGAAAACCTTCAAGCACTCCTTCCACGGGATTGCCAACGAGTTGGGATCCGTCAAGGTGGCGAACTGCGCCTCGTGCCACACGTCTCACGCTGTTTTACCGCCCTCGGACCCGGCGTCTTCCGTCAACCCCCAAAACATCCCCAGGACCTGCGGCAAGGAAGGGTGCCACCCGGGTGCCAACGTCAACTACGCCCGCGGTCGTTTCCACGTGGATCCCAGCCGCCGGGATGCGGGGGACCGTCTATTGGGTGGCGCTTTTCTTCAAGTATCTGACTTGGGGGACGCTGGCGGCACTGTTCGTTCACATTCTCCTGGATTTGCGTGCAAAGCTTAGGAAGAGGGAATCAGGGCATGGATGAAAGGGTCAGAGTTTCGTTGAAAAAAGCTCTTGCCGATGAACTGGAAGCTAGGCCTTCCCCCGGAAGAGGCCGAGACCGTTGCATCCCAGTTAGAACCTGAGGTTTCGCGGCGGTTTTCCACATGGGTGCGGCGCGAGCTGTATCTGGTAAGGAAAAGAAGCAAGGCTAAGAAAGCGGTGGTGGCGGAGCAAAGAGTCACCGAGGAGGAAGGCGAGTACTTCGAGCGTCTTTCCCTCAACGTGCGGCTCCAGCACGGGCTCATGGCCCTTTCGGTTATTGTTCTTATCATCACAGGCTTGCCCTTGAAGTTTCACGAAAGCTTTTGGGCGAAAGAAGTCATCGCCTTTTTAGGCGGCGCGGATGTAACCCCAATCATTCAAAGAGTTGCCGCTACGCTGCTGGCCTTTGTCGGGTTTTGGCATTTGCTGTACATCGCCTTTACTCGCGAAGGACGGGAAAATTTCCGACTCCTCCTGCCGCGCCTCCAGGACGCCAAGGATGCGGTCCAGCAAATCAAGTACTACCTTGGCCTCACGGACAAGCGCCCTAAGTTCGACAAGTTCAGTTACGTAGAGAAGTTCGACTACTGGGCGGTGTACTGGGGCATGGTCATCATGATTGGGTCGGGAACGATCCTCTGGTTCACCGAGTGGTTTTTGAAATATGTGCCGAAGTGGGTCACCGACATTGCCAAGGAAGCTCACTCGGACGAAGCGCTGCTGGCCACACTGGCCATCATCATTTGGCATTTCTACAACGTGCACTTGAACCCCCATAACTTCCCCATGAACAAAACGTTCATCACCGGAAAGATCAGCGAGCGGCAAATGAGGGAGGAGCACCCGTTGGAATACGAGCGGATCATGAAAGAAAGGGCCAAACGGGGAGGTGAGGCGTGAGGCACCTGTTTCTGGCCATTTGGGAGGGCATCATTGAGCATTGGCGAGCTCTTTTGAAGCTGGCAGGGATCGTCGCTGGCATCCTCTTTTTGATTCACGCGGGGTTCTTCTTTGCCTCTTCATCGCCCGCCCTTTGTGGGTCCTGCCACATTATGCGGCCCTACGTGGAAATGTGGCAAAACTCCACCCATCGGGAGGTGCCGTGCGTCAGTTGCCACACTGAATATCGCTACGTTCTTTCCCGCACCTACCTCAAGTATTTCCTGGGGGTTTACACGACGCAACTGCGGGCCGAAGTGGCTGACGATCGCTGCCTGACCTGCCACGAGAAGCAAAATTTGGACACCGACAAGGTTTTCTTGAAGAACATTCATTTTTCCCATCAGGGCCACTTGGGCGAGATGCGCCGGGGTAAGCGGCTGCACTGTACCTCGTGCCATTCGGGCCTGGTCATGGGCGAGGAAAAGCAGGCCACCCATGTGGGTGTAGACGAGGCGGTATGCTTTACCTGCCACTTCAAGGGAGCGGAGCAGGGGCAGGCGGTTACGGGGTGTCTCGTATGTCATGGGCCCCCGAAGGTCGTCGTCACCCATCAGGGCTTTGAGTTCAACCACGAGACGTACCTGAAAAAGGGGGTTCGCTGCTCAACCTGTCACGTGGAGGTAACCCGAGGGGACGCCAACGTCCCGGTGGAGCGCTGCGCCGCCTGCCACGTGTCGCGAGCAGAAGCCTACAAGGATACGCAGCGGATTCACGACATTCATTTGCGCCAGCACGCCATTGACTGCAAGCGCTGCCACAACCGCATGGAGCACGGCAAGGTGGTCATGGCGGCCGCCCTCGGCGAGCGCTGCGAAAACTGCCACAAGCCCGAGCATACGGCTCAAGAGCAGGTGTACATCGGCATTGGTGGCAGGGGCGTGCCCGATATGCCGTCCACAATGTTTTTGGCGCGGGTGGCGTGCGATTCCTGCCACGCCGAGCCGGGCTCCGATCCGCGGGTGGGCGCCGAACGCTTGCGGGCCTCCTGTGTGCACTGCCATGGCGCCGGCTACGACCGCATGGTGGACGACTGGATTCGCGAGCTTGCGGAGCTGCGGGGGCTGGTGGAGCACGCGGTGCGCCAAGCGGAAGCGCGGGTTGAAGCCATGGGCAAAGCGGGGGCCAGGTTCCGCCAGGGTCTCGAAGACGCCCGCTACAACCTGAATTTTTTGGCCAAGGGCCGGGGCGAGCACAACGTCCGCTACGCCGTGGAGCTCCTCCGTTACGCCCTCGACCAGGCTACCAAGGTTCCCGGCGTAGCCGTGCCCCCGTCTCCGATTTTGGCTTCGGGAAGCGGCTACTGCCGGGTTTGCCACTCTACGGGACACCTGGGGGTCAGTGTGGACTTTGCTGGCATGAGCTTCAAGCACGTGCGGCACTTGGGCGCTTCCGTCACCTGCGACCGTTGCCACAGCGTGGAGGAGCACGGCAAGACCACCGTTACGGCCGAGCAGTGTATGGCCTGCCACCACGCTCCAACCCAGGTGCAACCATGCTCCCGGTGCCACCAGGAGCAGGTTCGCATGGCGGCCGGCGAGCTTTTGGAGACCGGCCTCAAGGGGGACCCCGACCCCATGGCCGCGGCAGGTGTCGAGTGCACCGGCTGCCGCGACCTTGCCCGCAGGGAGCCCCTGGTGGCCAGCGTGCAAAAGGCGTGCGTGGGGTGCCACGAGGCCGGCTACGACGAGATGCTCGTGGAGTGGATCAACGAGGATCAAGCGCGGCTCCAGGAGCTTGCTGTTTTGTTGGCCAGGGCGCGGGCCGCGAAGATGAAGCCGACGGAGCTAGCCGAAGCGGAGCGAATCTACAACGCTTTGCTCGTGGCCAAGGGGGTCCACAACAGGGAGCTGGCTGCCAAGGCTGCTGCCAAAGTGCGGGCGCTCGTCAACGCGGCTTCGAGGCCAAGCCCCTGATCCGTCAAGGCTTTGCCGAAAGCTTGCAACGGCGTTCACAAGGCGTTATGCTTGGGCTGGGGCTGCTGCCCCAGGGAGGACCGGAGACATGAAAGGACATGGAGCGGTTTTCGTCGCGGGCTTCTTGGCTTTCTCGGCGGTGGGTTACGCCGAGCACAGCTACATCGGCGCCGAAAAGTGCAAGATGTGCCACAAGCTCCAGTACGATTCTTGGCTCGCCACGAAGCACGCCAAGGCTACGGAAACGGCCAAGGCCAGCACCAAATGGAAGTTCGACCCCTCCTGCTTGACCTGCCACGCGACCAACAAGAGTGAGGCTCTAGCGGGTGTCCAGTGCGAGGCGTGCCACGGGCCCGGTTCCGACTACAAGACCATGTCAATCATGAAGGACAGGGAAAAGGCCATCGCCAACGGGCTCGTTATCCCTACGCAAGAGACCTGCAACACCTGCCACGACGGCAAGGACCATCACAAGCAGGTGAAGTTCGACCGGAAAGCGGTGCACGCTCACAAAAAGTAAGTGTTGGCGCACGTTTTCGGGGGGATGGAGGGCCCGTCCCCTCTTTTTTTGTGCCGTTGCGTGAAAAACCGCACAACTCGTTTGCTGGGTGAAAACAATGGTGGAGGCTAAACCACAAAAGATGAGCTGGGCCCGGCGACTGCAACTTGCGGCCGTGGTCGTGGGCGCGGCTGCAGCTTTGTTTTTCGGTTTTTTGGAGTACACCCAGCGACCGCAGTTTTGCGTGACCTGCCACTACATGGAGCCCTACTACAAGTCCTGGCAGGAATCGTCCCACAACCAGGTGAACTGCCTCAAGTGCCACTACCCTCCGGGTTTCAAATCCGTGGTTCGCGCCAAAATCGTGGCTCTCTCCCAGGTGGTGCAGTACGTGACCAAGACCTACGGGACCAAACCTTGGGCGGAAGTTGAGGACGCCTCGTGCTTGCGCTCGGGTTGCCACGAGACGCGGCTTTTGGCTGGAACCGTGCCCTTTGGTCCCGACGGCACCATCCGTTTCGATCACTCCCACCACTTGAAGGACCTCAAGCGTGGAAAGCAGCTGCGGTGCACCTCGTGCCACGCCCAAATCGTCCAGGGCCGACACCTGACGGTAACGCCTTCAACCTGCTTTTTGTGCCACTTCAAGAACGTGAGCTGGTAGCAAAACCTCTCTCGGTGCCAGACCTGCCACGACGTCACCAAGATCCCGGCGACCCGCTTCGACCACCGGCACGTGCTGGCCAACAACGTGGACTGCAAGCGCTGTCACGGGGACATCACCCGCGGCAGCGGCGAGGTTCCCCGGCAGCACTGCCTTTCCTGTCACAACGAAGCCGGCCGCCTCGCCAAGTACGAGGACCTGGACCTCATCCATTCCACCCATGTGACCAAGCACAAAGTGGAGTGCTCCGAATGCCACATCGAGATCACCCACTCCATCCGCAAGATCACCCTCGCCGAAGGGTTGAACTGCAAGGACTGCCACACGGGGACCCACGAAAACCAGGTTCGGCTTTTCGTCGGAGCGTCGGCTGTTGAGCCGCACCGCGCCCCTGAGCCGAGCCCCATGTACCAGGTGAATGTCCACTGCGTGGGCTGCCACACCAGCGAGCGGGAGCTCCGTGACGGCGGGAAGGTGAGGGCCACCACGCCCGAGTCCTGCGATACCTGCCACAGCCCCGGGTACGGCAAGGTCTTGGAGGGGTGGCGGTCTCTTTTGGCTACGCGCCTGCCGGAGACGGAACGGGCCGTGGCCGCGGCTGCCAGCGCCGTGAAGGGACGAGCCGACGCCCAGGAGGTGCTGGCCCGGGCCCGCGGGAAGGTGGAGGAAGTCAAGGCCGGCCACGGCGTGCACAACATTGGCTTTGCCATGGCCCTTTTGGCCGAAGCGCAAGGGGAGGCCGTCAGGCTTGCCAAGCTCGGAGGCGTCGAGCTCGCGGTTTCTGGGGTTCCCGAGGCCAAGCTCATGAAGGAAAACGAGTGCCGCCTCTGCCATTTGGAGCCCCCCGCAGCCACCCTGACCTTTGCCGGCAAGCCGTTCCCCCACCGGCCCCACGCCCGAGCGGTGGGCGCGTGCACTACCTGCCACACCCCCCGCTCCGACCACGGCAAGACCATCCTCAAGCCCGAGGACTGCGCCCGCTGCCACGGCGGCCTGGAGATGCCCCACCCGGCAGGTTTCCGCCGGGAAGCCAAGGCAGCCATGGCCAGGGTCGGGGTGGCCACCTGTGCCACATGCCACAAAGGGGAGCGAGCCGAGGCCTGCCAGCCCTGCCACGCCGAGCCTCCAAGGGAGCGGGAGGCCTTCGGTGTCACGTTCTCCCACAGCAAACACCTCGCTCACAAGGAGGTACGCTGCGTGGCGTGTCACAGCTCGTGGCCCGAGCACGGCCGCACCGTGGTGACCAAGCCCCAGTGCACCGCCTGTCACGGCGGGGTCGAGATGCCTCACCCTTCCGATTGGGCCGAATCCCACCCCGCCTTTGCCCGGGAACACGGCGTGGATTCCTGCGAAAAATGCCACGCCGGCGGCATGAGCGGGGAGTTTTGCGGCACCTGCCACGGGTAGGGTGACGGCGCCGCCTTGGGGTTTTTGGGAAATACCCTACGGCTCCACGCGGTAGTTCGGGGCTTCTTTGGTGATGATGACGTCGTGGGCGTGGGATTCCCGCAGCCCGGCTTGAGTGATGCGCACGAAACGGGCCTTTTCGTGAAGCTCCGCGATGGTGCGGCAGCCGCACAGACCCATCCCGGCTTTGAGGCCACCTACGAGCTGGGCGAGCTGAGCGGCCAGGGGGCCCTTGTAGGGCACCATCCCCTCGATACCTTCCGGCACCAACTTGGTGAGCTCTTCCTCCTCTTGGAAGTAGCGCTCCCGGGCGCCCATGCCTTCGCGCATGGCACCCAAAGAGCCCATCCCCCGGTACGCCTTGAAGGTCCGGCCCTGGTACAGGATCTGCTCCCCCGGAGATTCGTCCACACCAGCAAAAAGCGAGCCAATCATGACCGTATCGGCACCGGCAGCGAGGGCCTTGGTGATATCTCCCGAGTACTTGATGCCGCCGTCGGCAATGAGGGGTACATCTGCCTCCCGGCAGGCGCGGGCGCACTCCGCGATGGCGGTAATTTGCGGCACACCGGCGCCGGTGACCACTCGGGTGGTGCAAATGGAGCCGGGTCCCACCCCAACCTTCACCGCGTCCACGCCCAGGGCCACCAGGTCCCTGGCGCCCTCGTAGGTGGCGACGTTCCCTGCAACCAGCGGCACTTCCGGAAAGTGCTCCTTGATCCAGCGGGCGGCTTCCAGGACCTTTTCGGCGTGACCGTGGGAGGAGTCGAGAACCAGCACGTCCACCCTTGCTGAAACCAGCGCCCGGCAGCGGTCGGCCAGGTCGCGCCCGGCCCCCACGGCTGCCGCCACCCGCAGGCGCCCAAAGGCATCCTTGCACGCGTTGGGGAACTCCTGGGCTTTTTTGATGTCCTTGACGGTGATGAGCCCCTTGAGGTTGCCCTCGGAATCCACGACGAGAAGCTTTTCGATGCGGTGCTTGTGGAGGAGGGCCTTGGCCTGTTCGAGGGTAGTGCCTACGGGTGCCGTGACCAGGTTCTCCTTGGTCATGAAATCGGAAATGGGGCGATCCTCGTCGGTGCAAAAGCGCAGGTCGCGGTTGGTGAGGATACCCTTGAGCTGCCCGTGCTCATCCACCACTGGCAAACCGGAGATCTTGTACCGGGCCATGAGCGCCAGGGCTTCCCGCACCAGCTGCTCCGGGCGGATGGTCACGGGGTCCACGATCATCCCCGACTCCGAGCGCTTGACCATGTCCACCTCTTCGGCTTGGCGGTCAATGCTCATGTTGCGGTGGATGACGCCGATGCCGCCGTGCTGGGCCATGGCGATGGCCATGCGGGCCTCGGTGACCGTGTCCATGGCCGCTGACAGGATGGGGATGCGAAGGGGAATGTCGCGGGTGAGCCGCGAGGTGACGTCCACCTCCGCCGGGTGCACGCCAGAGCGGGCGGGAAGCAGAAGCACATCGTCAAACGTTAAAGCCAACGGAATCTCGCTGACCACCATGGCGAATTCTAACCCCAAAACCTCGGAGGTCCAAAGGACGCCCCAAGAGCGCTGTCAGGATGCGAGAATACCTCCGTGGGTGAGCGCGGGGCCTACCGGGCCGGTCTGGCTTTGGGGCTGGGGTTGCGTCTTTATCGGCGGCTCGTACGGTGGCAGGTCCGCGGGGGCGACAGGCTCCGGCAGCCCTGCATCTTGGCCGTGTGGCACGGCCGGCTTCTCGGGGTTCTGCTGCACCTAACGGGGTCGGGGATGGTCACCATGGCCTCCCTTTCCGCCGATGGGGCCTTGGCGGCAGGAGCGGTGGCGGCGCTCGGTTGCCGGGTGGTGCGGGGCTCGGCGAGCCGCGGGGGCTCACAAGCCCTGCGGGCTCTCAAAAGGGCTTTGGAGGGCGGGGCGCCCCTCGCCGGTCTCACGGTGGACGGTCCCAAAGGGCCGTGGCGCAAGGTGAAACCCGGTGTCGTGGCCGCCGCCCGCTGGCTTTCCCTTCCCATCGTGCCCGCAAGCTTTTCGGCAACCCGCGGCAAGCTCCTGGGAAGCTGGGACCGCATGCTGGTGCCGGCTCCAGCAGCCAGGGTCGTCGTGGGGTACGGGGCCCCGATTCCGGCCAGCGAGCTCCCCGAGGACCTGGAAACTGCCTGCGAGCTGGTGGGCCGAGCCGTGGATGCTTTGACGGTCGAGCTGGACCGTGCCACCTGCGGTCGCCCTCTGTGGCCGGAGGCGGCATGACGTGGTTGACCGCGTTCCGCCGCGGTACCCTCCAGGGCCGGGTGGAGGGGCACGGCCTAGCCCCGGGTGGTGCCTGGTGGCGCTTCGAGGTGGCGATCCCCTACCGTTTGCTGCCTGCCGTTGCTCGCCAACTGGCTGGCTTTGTGGGACGGCGGGCGGAATCTCTGAGCTGCACGCTGGGCTGGGTTGGTCTTGCACCAGGGGAGCCACCGCACCTTTTGGCCTTTGCCCCCAACTGCGACCTTCTCGCTCGCCACTTCCTCATGAGCACCGTGGAGAACCCCGGGCACCTCCAACGCCAGTTGTGGCTGTTTCTCGCCCCTGGCGTGTACGTCGCCCAGCTGGTGGATCCCGAAGAGGCTTACGACTTCCGTCCGGAGGCGGTAATGGGGCTTTTGGCCGAGGGGACCATCCGCGAGGCGGTTTTTCTGGATCCAGCTTTTGCCCGCCGCCACTTTGCGCTCCGGGGGTGGTGGCTGGGAGCTCGCGGCCACCGCCGAACCCTCGTCGCGCAGCTCCGCGCCCTCTTGGCCGGCACCGAAGCTTAGGTTCCACCCGTTTCCGCTGTCCGGGCGAGGAGCGCCACCAGTTCTCGGGGCGTGGTCACGGGTGCCTGGCAGCGGGGTCCCACGCACAGGTAGGCGGCGGCAGCTTCGGGTCCCGAAGGGGGTCGGTCCCGGAAAACGGGGAGCAAGGCCATGTCCTCGTCTTCGGGCGGCCAGTTGGCCAGAAACACCACGAGGTCCGGCTGGAACGGGGAGCGGCTGGCGGTCTTGAGGAGTTCTCGGGTCGATGGCCACTGGGGCGAGCCGGCCACGACCAGTACCCGCCCCGCCTCGGCAAGGCGGGCCGCACGAAGCCAGGAGCAGGCGTCCTGGGGTCTGGCCGCGATCTCCGGCATGGCGGCTGCGAGGGCCTTTTCCGCCCAATCCCGATAGGTGTCTCGGCCGGTGAGGAGCCAGGCCTTGAAGAGGGCTTCGCACAGGACCGCCCCGGGGTTGGGGTGGGCTCCGTCGTAAACGGTGCGGGGGCGGGGCTCGGTGAAGGGGGCCTCGCGGCTCGTGAGGCAAAAGCCCCCATCCTCGTCCAGGTAGGAGGGAACGCGTTCGTCCAGCGCCTTTGCCGCCTTGTGGAGAAACCAGCTATCGCCGAAGGTGAGAAAGGTCTCGATCAGCGCGAGAGCTGACCACGCCAGGTCTTCGAGGGTTTCGGGGCTGTTGGGGTAGCCCCTGGCGATGGTCCGGGGAAAGTACATCTTGACCTGAGGACGAGGCAACTGCGGGTCCAGGATGGCTGCGAAGAGGGTTTCTATGGGGTGATTGACGGACCCGGAGCCGTAGTCGAGGATGCTCTTCAAGGCAGCGAGGGGCAGGGTCAAAAAGCCAGGAGGCGGGGGAAAGGGTGAGGCGGCCCAACTCTTGAGGACCTGTTGGACATGGTAGAACCGACGCTCACTGAACCGAGGGTGATGCTCCCTCCAGCGGCTCCACACGGCGGGCCGGGCGAGTTGGGCCAGCCGCATCCATGCCCAAACGGCCATGGCGTTCCATGCGGTGACGGCCAGTTCGTCGGCCTCCGGCAGCCCCCCCGCGGCGACGGCCAGCCAGTCGGCCTCCTCCGGCAGCCCCCGCCGTTCGGCATATTGCGCAAGCTTGACGCGCATGCGCTTGAAAAGCGTCTTGAGCTCGTGAGGGCGCAGGCCCAGGGCGCGGGCGAGCCCCGGCTCCAAGGGCTTCAGGGCCAGAGGGCGGGGCTTGGCTTCAGGGCTCAGGTCCCACGGATAAGCCGAAAGGGCGCGGAAAAGCTCGAGCTCTTGAGGAGAGAGCTGCTGGGCCACATCGCTCGCGGTGAACGTATAGGTTTTCCCTTCCTCGCCGTTGGTGTCGGCGTCCCATCCGGCAAGGAAATAGTCCTGGTAGAAGACGGCGAAGTCCACGGGGGCCCAGGCTCGGCCGGTATCGCGATGGTAAAAGAGTTGGGCGAGGAACCGGAGGCACTCCCTTGCCACGAACCGCCAGGGTGAGCGGCCCAATCGGTAGCCCGCCTGCTGGTAAACCTCCAACAGGAGAGCGTTGTCCGGGAGCATCTTTTCGTAGTGGGGGACCAACCAAAAGCGGTCCGTGGCGTAGCGGTGGAACCCGCCGAAAAGCACGTCGCGGATCCCACCCGAGGCCATGCGGTCGAGGGTGCGCTGGAGCATGGTGCGGGCCTTGGGGTCTCCGCCGGCGGCGC
>JBAMMG010000030.1:0-9027 GCA_039793905.1 Thermoanaerobaculum sp.
CCTCGCCCAATCCTCCGGCTTGTGCCAGAGGTACTGGACGGATACAGACCCCTTGACACCGCAAAAAAACCTGCCATCATGGTCATGCCTCGCCGAAAAGCGATGCCCGCTTCCAAAATGGGTTGGAGCGCGAACAAGGCCCGAGGTGGTAAAGCGCACCCAGGGTGGCAACGGAAAAGCTGGGAGGCCCCAGCAGAAAAGCTAGGCTCGGAAAGAGCCGGCAAGGAGAGCAGCATGGCTAAAGGTACGGTGAAGTGGTTCAACGAGTCGAAAGGTTTTGGTTTCATTACTCAGGAAAGCGGCGAGGACGTGTTCATTCACTACTCGGCAATCCAAGGCGACGGCTTCCGCACGCTACGGGAAGGGGCGCGGGTGGAGTTTGACGTGGTGCGCGGTCCCAAGGGGCTGCAAGCGGCCAACGCCCGCGTCATCTAACGCCGCAAGCGAGCAAAACCACGACCGGGCGGCGCCCAGCGCCGCCCTTTTTCTTTCTCGAAACGGCCACCCCTCGCCGGATGTTGCCGTCCGCGACCCGCACGAGCGCCACCTGGAGCCCCCGGCCATGGCCGCCCTGGGCGCCGGAAGGGGTGGCCGGACACCAGAACCGGTTCTTTCAGGTTCCGGCCTTCACCTTTGCATCGCAAAGCTTGGCCACGAGCTCCCGGTCGGCAGGTGGTACCGGCAAGCGAAAAAGCTCGTGCGGCGCGAACCACGCCACCTCCTGGCCCAAGAGGCCAACGGGCTGCCCCTCCACGATTTCCGAGTCGTAAAAGAGGATCAACACGGACCGGCCTGGCTCGCGGTGCCACGCGAAGGTGCGGGGACCGAGGACGCGAACGGTAACACCAAGCTCCTCCCGCAGTTCCCGGCGGAGAGCCTGTTCGGGCAGTTCCCCATCTTCGACACCACCGCCCGGAAACTCCCAGAGCCCGCCGAGGTGCGCGCCCGGTAAGCGACGGGCCAGGAGGTAACGTCCGTCCTGGCCCCGAATGACCGCTGCGACAACAAGTCGAAAACTACTGCTTGCCACCGTCCTTGGGCTTCTGCTCCGCTGCCTGCAGGAGCGCCTTGATTTCCGGGTCCACGGGCTCGATGGCCGCTTTGGCTTTCCGCGCTTCCACAGTCTTCTGGAGGATTTCCGAGCTCTTGCGCTGGGAGAGCATTTGCGTCAAGTTGTCCTTGACCTCGGCCAAGGAGTAAAGGCCGGCCGGACGCCGATCCGCTACCCGGAATACGTGGTAGCCGAACTTGCTTTCCAAAACCTGGGAGGATTCCCCGGTCTTGAGGGCAAAAACGGGCCCCTCGAGCTCAGGAAGCAGCATTCCCTTCCGCACCCAGCCCACTTCGCCGCCTCGGGACTTGGACGGGTCGTCGGAAACCTCCGAGGCGACCTTGGCAAAGTCCTCGCCCGCCGCCACCCGCTTAGCCGCCGCCTCGGCCTTGGCCTTAGTTTCGGCCTTAGCTTTGTCGTCGGCGTTGGGGGGGAGCATGGCCAGGATCATTTGCAGCTTCACCTGCTCCTCGTGCTTGAACTCCTCCGGGTGCTCCTTGTAGTACTTTTCCACATCGGCTTCCGAGGCCTTGGCATTGGGGGTAACTTCCTTTTCAATGTACTGCTGGATCAAAAGCCGCTGCTCCTCGAGACGCGCAAGCTCAGCTTCCGTGAGCCCCGAGGATTTCAAGGCCGCGTCGAAGGCCTGCTGCCCGCCCATCTGCGCCTTTTCCTGCTCCAAGGAGGCTTTGACCTGAGTGGCGTCCACCGTGATCTTGGCCTCCCGGGCCGCCTGCGCCAAAAGCTCCATGGCCACCAGCTGTTCTACCGCCGCCTTGGTGAGGGCGCCATCGTCAACCATCCCGGGTTGCAACCCCATGCGCGACATGAGAGCGTTTTTGGCCAGAGCCACCTGTGCCTTGGTGATTTCACTGCCGTTGACCTTGAGGACCGTCTGCGCCGAGAGCGCCCCGGCCGCGAGTGCACAAAACGCAGCCAACACAATCTTCTTCATTCCTCTCGTTCCTTTCCCAGCGGGTCCGCCCGCCGCTGGTACCTTACGCCCCCGCGACCGCGGTGTCAATCAACCGAACGGCCAGCTGCCGTGGCGGCAGGCCACTACGCGATCCGACCCTTGGCTTCCTCCCAGAGGGCTTCCAGTGCCTCAGAGGAACAGGCATCCAGGGTCAAGCCTTGCGCCGCGGCTAGCTGCTCCATGGTCGCAAAACGGGCCATGAACTTTCGGTTGGTCGCTTGGAGGGCCGCTTCTGGGTCCACGCCCAAGTGGCGGGCTACGTTAGCTATGGAAAAAAGGATATCCCCAAGTTCTTCACGAAGTTGGGCCTCGCTCGCTGCTCCTCGCGAACGCCGAATGACCGCCGCCAACTCCTCCACCTCTTCCCGCACCTTGGCGAGCACATCTTCCGGTTTTTGCCAGTCGAAGCCGAAAGCGGCGGCTTTTTCCGTAACCCGCAAAGCTTTCAGGAGGGCTGGGAGGCTTTCCGGAACCCCCGCAAGCGCTCCGCGTTTCTTCTCGCTTTTCTTCAGCTTCTCCCAGTTGTCCACCACCTCTCGGGCCGTGGCGAGGCGAAGGTCGCCGAACACGTGGGGGTGACGAGCCACCATCTTGGCATGAATGAGCTCGCACACCTTGAGGACGTCGAACCACCCTTTCTCCTCCGCAAGCTGGGCCACGAACACAACCTGGAACAGGAGATCGCCGAGCTCCTCGGCCAAGGCGTCGCGGTCGGCGCTGGTCATGGCGTCCACGACCTCGTAGGCCTCCTCCACGATGTAAGCTCGCAAGCTCTCCAGGGTTTGCTCCCGGTCCCAGGGACACCCATCGGGGGCACGAAGGCGGGCGCAAAGTTCACGGAGCCGGTCAAAGGGGTGCGTGTCACCCATGAGCGCCATTGTACGGCCAACGACCCTGCCGTCGGAGAAACCAAGTATCTCGATCCGCCGTCAGGTTGCATCGGGGTTGCCTTTCGAGGGCCTTGCTCAGCGGACGGACGCCAAAGCCTTGACCTCGGGGAAAAGGCACCGTAGGATTCGCGGTTGTGAATGTGGTCACGAGGGGGGACCCATGACCGCCCAGTACGTTCCGGTGATCCTAACCTTTGCCTTCGCCGCCACGATGGCTGCCGCCATCGTGGGGCTGTCCGCTCTTCTCGGACGTGGCAAGCTCCAGCACAAACGCAAGCTCGAGCCCTACGAGAGCGGCATGCTGCTCATTGACGCTTCGCGCAAGCGCGTTTCCGTGAAGTTCTTCGTGGTAGCCATGGTGTTTATCGTCTTCGACGTCGAGGTTGCGTTCCTCTACCCGTGGGCGGTTTCGGTGAAGAGCCTTCTAGCCGAGGGTAACAAGCTGGTGTTGTGGGACGGTTTCATCTTCCTCCTCCTCGTGACCATCGGCTACGTGTACTTGTGGCGCGAAGGAGCCTTCGACTGGGCCCGCCGAGGAGGTGAGGAGTGAGCACGCAACCGATTCACGCCCTCCCGCCGGAAGAGCTGCAGGCGGTCACCTTCGACGACGCCATGGAGGCGCGTATCGCCGAGATCCTCGAACGCTACCCCACCAAACGCGCCGCCATGCTGCCCGTGCTTTGGCTCTGCCAGGAGCGCTACGGCTGGATTTCCCCCGGCGTCATCGAGGCCGTGGCCAAACGTTTGGGCGAAAGCCCCGCGTTCGTGGAAGGCGTGGTGAGCTTTTACACCATGTTTCACCGCAAGCCGCCGGCCAAGTTCGTGCTTCAACTTTGTGTGACGCTTTCCTGCGAGCTTTGCGGCGCCAAGACCCTCGCCCAGCACATCAAGGACAAGCTGGGGATTGGGTTTGGCGAGAAAACTCAAGACGGCCTGTTCCAGCTGATAGGGGTGGAGTGCCTGGGGGCTTGCGGCGGAGCACCGGTAATCCAGGTGAATGAGGATTACTACGAGAACATGACGCCCGAAAAGCTCGACCAGCTCCTCGCCGAGCTGACAAAGGAGCCGTGATGATGGAAAGCGTCCTTTTACGCGCCCGGGGAGTCCCCAACTCCAGGGACATCGAGACCTACCTGAAGGCGGGAGGCTGGGAGGGGTTCAAGAAAGCGCTGACCATGGCCCCCGAGGCCGTGATTCAGGAAGTCATGGATTCCGAGCTCCGGGGGCGGGGTGGCGCCGGCTTCCCCACCGGCCGCAAGTGGAGCTTCGTTCCCAAGGATCACCCAGGCCCCAAGTACCTCATTTGCAACGCCGACGAATCGGAGCCCGGGACCTTCAAGGACCGGGAGATCATCGAGCATGACCCGCAAATGGTCCTGGAGGGCGTGGCCATTGCCTCCTACGCCATCGGCGCCCATACGGCCTACATTTACATCCGCGGCGAGTTTTTCCGCTGGGCTCGCATTCTCGAGGAAGCCATCGCCCAAGCCCGGGCCAAAGGGTTTCTGGGGAAGGACATTCTGAACACCGGCTACGACCTGGATATCTGGGTGCACCGGGGTGCCGGCGCTTACATTTGTGGGGAGGAAACGGCGCTCATCGAGTCCCTGGAGGGCAAGCGCGGCTTTCCCCGCCTTAAGCCACCGTTCCCGGCCGTGGTTGGGGTATTTGGCAAGCCCACGGTGGTCAACAACGTGGAGACCCTGGCGTGCCTCCCCCACATCCTCACTCGGGGCGCCAAGTGGTTCGCGTCCATCGGCCGCCCGAAAAACACCGGTCCCAAACTCTTTTGCGTTTCCGGTCACGTGAACAAGCCAGGAGTTTACGAGCTCCCGTTGGGGGTCACGTTTCGCGAAATCATCTTTGAGCACGCTGGCGGTATCCGCAACGGGCGCAAGCTCAAGGCGTTTTTTCCCGGTGGCTCGTCGGCACCCGTGCTCACCGCCGACGAGGTGGACGTGGTGGCGGATTTCGATTCCTGTGCCGCTGCCGGCACCATGCTGGGTTCCGGGGGGGTCATCGTCATGGACGACACCGTGGATATGGTGGAGGTGGGCCGGAACCTGGCCCACTTTTACGCCCACGAGTCGTGCGGGCAGTGCACTCCATGCCGCGAGGGTTCGGACTGGTGCCTCGACATCTTGAACCGCTTGGTGGGAGGGTACGGGCACCCTTCCGACCCGGACCAGCTCTTGCGAATTTGCCGCTTCGCGTCCCAGGGTATGACCATTTGCCCCTTAGGCGATGCTTTTTCCTTGCCCATTTCCAGCTTGGTGAGGAAGTTCCGCCACGAGTTCGAAGCCGCCATAGCCCGCGCCAAGCCCTTGCCCCCCAAGAAGCTGCCGGTCATGCCGTGGGCCGGTAAGGACGTGCGATTTGGAGGCTAGGACCCATGCCCAAGCTCACCATTGATGGCCGCGAGGTGGAGGTCCCCCAGGGGACGAACCTCATTGAAGCGGCACGCCTGGCGGGGGTGGAAGTCCCCTACTTCTGCTACCACCCGTACCTTTCGGTCGTCGGCCAGTGCCGGATTTGCATGGTGGAAATCGAGGGCCAGCCGCGGCTGGCCATTGCCTGCGCCACCCCGGCCGCAGACGGGATGGTGGTGAAGTCGGAAACCTCGGAGCGGGTTCGGGAAGCCCGGGAAGCAGTTATGGAGTTCCTGCTCGCCAACCACCCCTTGGACTGCCCCGTATGCGACCAGGCCGGGGAATGCCTCCTCCAGGACCATGCCATGAGCGAGCAGCGGGGGACCTTTGCTTCAGGAATGCTGGAGACCCGCCGCACCTTCCCTGGGCTCGAACGCCGGCTCTTGGGCCCCCACGTGATTCAAAACCAAAACCGCTGCATCCACTGCTCCCGCTGCATCCGCTTTACCCAGGAAATTTCCGAAACCTCGGCCCTTACCTACAAGAGCCGTGGCAACAGCGCGTACATTGACACGTTCGACGGCAAGCCTTTCGATGACCCCTTTTCCGCCTGCGCCGCCGACGTTTGCCCCGTGGGGGCGCTGACCGTGCGCGAGTTCCGTTTCCGCAAGCGCGCGTGGAAGCTCCTTTCCACGCCTTCTGTGTGTCCGGGCTGCTCCATTGGCTGCAACATTTGGATTGACCACCACGAGCGCATCGTGTACCGCTTCACTCCCCGGGAAAACCCGGACATCAACGCCACGTGGCTGTGCGATTACGGGCGTTTCCTGGCCGAGTCTTTGAACCAGCAGGACGTCCTTAGGCCGCGCCGGAAAGCAGGCTCCGGGTGGCAGGAGCTCTCCTGGCCGGAGGTGCTGCGGGCCCTAGCTTTGGACATGAAAGCCGCCAAGACCCTGCGGGTGGTGGCTTCCGGGACCATGTCCAACGAGGAGCTTTACCTGGCCCGCGAGCTCTTCACCCGCCACCTCAAGGGGGAAATGGTGGTTCCGGTGTTTGCCGGTGAGCCCCGCAAAATGAAAAACGGCCAGCGCCAGTGGATCTTTTCCGAGAGCGCTCTGCCCAACAGCGAGGGAGCCAAGCGGCTGGGAATTCCCACGGCGGATGAGCAGGGCCTGGCTCGCTTCCTTTACGGTGCTGCTGACGTCACGGTCATCTTGGATCCCCAGGCTCACCCGTTTTTGGCCTCGCCCGAGGCGGCGCAACTGGTGAAGGTGAGTCCAGCCGTGGTGGTCGCGCGGGTGGAAACTCCCCTCCTGGACGCCGCTACCTGGGTTTTGCCGGCGGCCTCCCTGGCCTCGAACGAGGGCACCTTTACCTCATCTACGGGAAAGGTCCAGCGCTTCGCCGCCGCCGTTGCCCCTGCAGGGGAAGCCCGCCCTCTCTGGCAGGTTCTTTCCTTGCTGGCGAGCGAACTGGGGTTTGGGAGCCTGGCCGCCGATACCCCGGCACAGGTCTTCGCTAGCCTCGCCGCCGCAGAAGAAGCTTTCTCGGGGCTTTCGTGGGACCAGCTTTTGGGTGCCGAGGAAGAATCCTACAGGGAGCGTCACCATGTGGGCTGAAGTGGGTGTCGCCGCGTTCAAGCTGGTCGTCATTGCCGGCATGCTGCTCACGGTGGTTCCGGTCATGACCTGGGTGGAGCGCCGGGGTGCGGCCTTTATCCAGGACCGCCTTGGGCCCAATCGCGTAGGCCCTTGGGGGCTCTTGCAACCGGTGGCCGATGCGGTCAAGTTGCTTTTCAAGGAAGACGTCACACCGGCCCATGTCTCCAAGGGGCTGTACGTCCTGGCCCCAGCCGTGGCGGTTTTCGTAGCGCTTTCGACCTTCATCGTCATCCCTTTCGCCAAAGCTGAGGGAGTGACGGTTTTTGGCGTTCCCCTCAAGGGGCTCATCGTGGCCCCAGACCTCAACATCGGCGTCCTTTACCTTTTGGCCCTTTCCTCAATATCCGTTTACGGCATCGTTCTGGCCGGCTGGGCTTCCAACAACAAGTACTCGCTTTTGGGAGGGCTCCGCTCCTCGGCGCAGCTTATTTCCTACGAGCTGGCCATGACCCTGGCGGTGCTCGGGGTACTTTTAGCAAACGGCGATTTGCGCCTCACCACGGTGGTGGAGCACCAAGCCAAGGTTTGGAATGTCGTGCCTCAATTTTTGGGTTTTCTCGTGTTTTTGGTGGCGGCTTTTGCCGAAACCAATCGCTTGCCTTTCGACCTTGCGGAAGCGGAAAACGAGCTGGTGGCTGGGTACCATGTGGAGCTTTCGTCCATGAAGTTTGCCGCCTTCATGATGTCGGAGTACATCAACATGACCACCGTCTCGGCCCTTGCCACGACCCTTTACTTGGGCGGGTGGCACCTTCCGGGCGTCACGCTGCCCTCGGGGTGGCTGGGGCTTTTGCTTTCCTTCGCCATTTTCTTTACCAAGGTCGCCTTTTTGTTGTGGTTGTTCGTTTGGGTGCGGTGGACGCTCCCACGCTTTCGCTACGACCAGCTCATGCGCCTGGGGTGGAAGGGGTTGATTCCCTTAGCACTTGCCAATTTGCTTTGGGTGAGCTTGGCCCTGACCCGGGGCTGGGTGTAAGGAGGGGCCATGGAGGCAATCATCTTTTACGCGGCGGCGCTGGCGGCAGTAGCTTCGGCCCTCGTGGCCGTCGCCCACCGCAACCCAGTTGTGAACGTGCTGGCCCTCATCGTGACGTTCTTTTGCGTGGCCGTCAACTTCGCGCTCTTGGGTGCTGATTTTCTCGCCGGCGCCCAAGTGCTGATTTACGCAGGCGCTATTTTGGTTTTGTTCCTGTTCGTGGTCATGCTTTTGGGAGCGCCGACGGTTTCCGGCGAGGATAACCCGCGGCCAATTCAGAAGACTTTGGGGACGTTTCTCGTCGCCCTCGTGGCCGCCGCTGGCTTCTTTTTCTTCCGCAGCTTTTCCCATACCGGCCTCGTCCATCCCGACTTTGGGAACACGACTCTTGCCCTCGGCCGCTTGCTCGTAGGGCCACATCTTTTTGCTTTTGAACTGGTTTCGGTTGTCCTTCTTTCGGCGCTCATTGGCGCCTTGGTACTGGTGAAGAGGAAACACTGACATGGTGCCTATCGGTCACTACCTGGTTTTGGCTTCTGTTTTGTTCGCCATTGGGGCAGGAGGTGTGCTCCTGCGCCGCAACGGCATCGCCACCCTCCTCGGGATCGAGCTCATGCTCAACGCCGCCAACTTGGTTTTCGTGGCCTTTTCTAAGCAGCACGGAAGCTTGGAAGGCCAAGTGGTGGTGTTCTTCGTGATGGCGGTGGCGGCTGCGGAAGTGGCTGTGGGCCTTGCGCTCCTGGTGGCGATCTTCCGGCGGCTGCAGTCCATTGACGTGGACCGGCTTTCGGCCATGCGCTGGTAGGAGGTGCCCTGTGCTCCCGTACCTTTGGCTGCTGTTGGTTTTGCCCTTGGCTGGCGCGGTCGTGCTTTTGGCCGGGGGCCTGAGGTTTTCGAAGCGCACCACCACCGTGGTGGGAGTGGGAAGCGTCGGTCTAGCCCTTGCCGTGGCCCTCACCTGCCTCTTCGAGTTCCTCCAGCGCCCGGGTCATGAACCTTTCGAGCTTTCCCTCTTCCGCTGGGTGGCGGCCGGCGAATTTTCCGTTGCTTTTTCCCTGCGTTTGGATGCGTTGTCGGCGGTCATGGTGTTTTTTGTGACGTTTG
>JBAMMG010000031.1:0-9025 GCA_039793905.1 Thermoanaerobaculum sp.
GAGCCACCCCCACCGCCGAGCCCACCGAGGGGAGGTAAACGTCCGTGCCGGCAAAGCCGGCAAAGGACGGCACGGCCGCGGCGAGCACCACCGCGGCCAGAGCCAGAAAGCCCTTGCGTCGAGCCATAACACGCCTCCTTTCGGGCCCGTTGCTCCGAACGAGCCCGAATGGAACCAAGCTGGAACGGAGGCCGAGTCCCAAATTTGAGGCTTAGTCTAAGGCGCGAAGGCAACGTTGTCAAAAAAAGGGGGGGCTCCCAAGGGCCTCTTCCGAGCCGCAAGGCCGGCAAGACCCTGGCGAGCGGAAGGCATGGCGGGGATACGAAGGCCGCGAGAGCAACTCAGGGCAACAGGGACTTCCGCGGCCCGCTTGCCCATGGGCATCTCAACGGGGGTGGTTTCTGCTCCGTTTTGCCGGCACCGGCGATGCCCCGGCGAAGACGTCACCGGGCGACGGCCGTTGGGAGGGGAGCCGAGCCTGGCTGAGCGGTTTTTTCTTTACTTTTTCCGTGCCGCCGCTGCTAGTGCCAGCGAGCGGTACTCTTCCAAGCCGGCGAGGAAGACCTCGGCAGCCCGCTCCAGCTTGGGAACTTCCAGGACGTAAGCGATGCGCACTTCATCTTGCCCGGCACCGGGGGTGGCGTAAAACCCCGAAGCGGGGGCCACCATGACCGTTTCCCCGTCGAGTCGGAAATCGGACAAAAGCCAAGCGGCAAAGGCGTCGGCATCGTCAATGCCGGCCATCTTGACGATCATGTAAAAGGCGCCGCGGGGTTTGCGGAGGACGATCCCCGGAGCGGCCGTGAGCTTGTCGTACAGCACGTCGCGCCGGCGCTGGTACTCCCGGCGCACCGCTTCGAAGTACTCGTTGCCGAGTTGGTAAGCGGCCACGGCGCCAAGCTGCTCCAGGGTAGGGGGGCACAGGCGCGCCTGGCCAAGCTTGAGGCAGGCGGCCATGACCTCGCGGTTTTTGGAAATGATGGCCCCAACTCGTGCGCCACAGGCGGAAAACCGCTTGGAGATGGAATCCACGACGATGGCGCGCTTGGCGATTTCCGGCAGCTCCAAAACCGAGGTGTGGACGCGGCCGTCGTAGGTGAACTCCTTGTAGACCTCGTCGGCAATGAGGAAGAGGTCATGGCGGAGGCAGAATTGCGCGGCCCGTTCCAGCTCCTCTCGGGTGAGCACGGTGCCGGTGGGATTATTGGGGGAGCATAACAACAGCGCTTTGGTGCGCGGCGAAACCGCCCGCTCCAAGACCTCGTCAGGGGGAAGGTGAAAGCCGTCCTCGGCGTGGGTCCGCACCGGAACGAGGCGGAGATTGGCCATCTGGGCGTAGCCGTTGTAGTTGGTGTAAAAGGGTTCAGGGACGATGATTTCGTCGCCATCGTCGGCCACGACGTTGAAGGCGAAGAGAATAGCCTCGGAGCCGCCGTTGGTAACGAGGACCTGGGAGGGCTCCAAGGTAATTCCGTAGCGCGAAAAGTAGGCGCAAATGGCTTCGCGCAGGGCTGGCAAGCCGTCGGAAGGGCCGTAGGCCAGCACCGGATCTGCAAAACTCGCCACGGCGCGCAGAAACTCGGGGGGTGTAGGGAGGTCGGGTTGGCCAATGTTCAGGTGGTAAATGTGCACCCCTCGCTGCCGCGCGGCGGCGGCAAGGGGGGCGAGCTTGCGGATGGGGGATTCCTGCATGGCTTGGGCGCGACGGGAAATCGTCATGCCTCCTCCTTGCCCCAGGCCCGCGTCCCCCCAGCCGGCGCGTTCCCGGAGCAAGGGTAGCGTAGCCCAAAGGTTTCGCTTGGGGCAAGCATCGGCTAGGATGGGCAGGGAAACGGAGGGTAACCTTGCGCCTCTTCTTCATTCGCCACGGGGACGCCCTTGCCGCCAACGCCCCTTACGGCGACGCCGAGCGCCCCCTCTCCCCCCAAGGGCAGGAGCAGGTGCGGCGCCTGGCTGAGCATTTGGCCAGGCTTGGGGTGGGGTTTCAGAGGGTCTACGCCAGCCCCCTGGTGCGCGCCCATGAGACCGCCGCGGCGCTGATGGCGGCGGGGGTCGCCCGGGAGATCGAAACCTGCCAGGCGCTGCTTCCGGAGAAGGGGTTGGGGCCGCTTTTGGAGCTCGTGGCGTCGCTCACCGGTGGCGACGTGGCCCTCGTCGGTCACGAGCCGCTTCTTTCGGAAGCCGTGGAAACGCTCACCACGGGCGCGCCCCGGGGTTTTCTGGCGATGAAAAAAGGCGCGTGCGCGGTGGTGGAGCGCCAGGAGGGCTACTGGGAGCTGGTGGCTCTCGTTTCCCCGGCGTGGCTGCCTTAGGTTTTCGAGACGAACTCCGCGGGCTCGAAGTCGGGGCAGTCCAAGCGCAGCTCGCGCCAGGAAAGGGTTTTTTCCAAAAGCCGGCAGTAGGCTTCGGCCCCCTCCCCCTGGGCAGGCACGAAGAACCGGCATGCCAGGCACATGCGGGTTTGGGCCATGAGACCTCGGACCTCCAGGGCCTTGAGGAGCTCCAAGAGAGCCTGCCAGAAGTGGTCTTGGGTGGAAGGCGCCAGGGAAGCCACGGCCTCCTGGAGCGGGTGAGCCCAAGCCGCCGTTTTGATGAGAGCGTTTTCGCCGGCGGGGGTGAGGGCCAACCTGACGCGCCGCCTATCCCCGGGCTCAGGCTCGTCCACGACGAAGCCCTTCCCTTTGAGGCTCTGTACGGCCCGGGAAACCGTGGCCCGCGAGAGGCGGAGGTGGGCGGCAAGCTCCCGGACTCCGGTCCCGCGCCGCGTGGCGAGCGTTTCCAGCACCGCCAGTTGCAGCGCCGTGATCCCTTGGGAAAAGCCTGCCTCCCACTGGCTGGCGAGCACGAGTCTGGCCAGGCGCTCGAGGGCCGCCAGGGTCTTGGCCACGGGGTCGTCATGTTTCTGGATGAGGGGGATGGGACGCTCGCTCACGCTCGTACCTTAGCAAAAAAGGCCCGGGCGGGGGTCCGCCCGGGCCGATCTCTACGGCCTGTCGCTGGAAAACACAAAGTCTCTGGCCTTTTGCGATTCGTGGCAGGTGAAGCACTGCTCCTTGGCGTTGGTGACCACGCGCTTGGCCTTGTCGCCGCCGGCAAAGCCTTCGAACCCCCAGCCGCCGGTGGCGGCAAAGGCTTTGCTGTTTTTCTCCATTACTGCCAGGACCTTGCGCGCCCCCTCGGTAATGGCTCCGCCTTCCGAAGGCGCTTCCAAGAGGTCGAACACGAAAACCGCGCCGTCCTCGTACCTGCCCGTTTCCAGGCCCTTTTTCGCTTTGGCGTTGGCGTACACGTGGTGGATGCCGCCGAAGCCCTCGTACAGGGGGTGGCCCGCCTGCAGGACCATGCTCTTGACGTGGTACCAGCTCCGGTACCCCTCGGGGTAGGCGACCTTGGGGGGATCTCCAGCGCCAGACATAAGGGGCAACACCAGAAGCACCAGTACCGCAACGAGTAACGTAAGCTTCTTCATCGTCGTCCTCCTTTCTCCTCGTTCCTCTCGAGCTCCAAAGGCACATACGGCAACCTCGTTGCGTTAGGGGGAGCGCGGGAGCGGTTGGTCATACTCATAAGCACTGCTAACAATAGTTCCCTGCTCGGTTCCTGTCAAGGGGTCGGGAGCCGCGGCCAGCCTTCATAGATTTGCAGTCTCATTTCACTTGGGTTGCATTTGTGAAAAAATGCGCTATATTCCCCCGGCGAGGGGAGGGGGGGTGAACGCCTACATTCCGGTTCTGCTCTTTGTTTTGGTGGCGGTGAGCTTTCCCATCGTCACGCTGCTCATTGCCCGGGCTTTGCGCGCCGGCAAACCCCATCCGGTCAAGGACGAACCTTACGAGTGCGGCGTGCCGGTGACGTCCGTGGCTCACGAAACCCGGTATTCGGTTCGCTACTACCTCATTGCCGTGCTGTTCGTGATTTTCGATGTGGAAACGGTGTTCCTGTTCCCGTGGGCGGTCATGCTGGACCGGCTGGCGCTTTTCGGGTTCTTGGAAATGCTGGTGTTCTTAGCCATTCTGGTGGCGGGGTACGTGTACGCCTGGCGAAAGGGGGCGTTGCAATGGGTCTAGGGGAACGGACGCTGCAACCCAACGTGTTCACCGGGCTTTACGATGCGGTCTTTAACTGGGCGCGGAAGAACTCCCTTTGGCCCATGCAGTTTGGCCTTGCGTGCTGCGCCATCGAAATGATGGCGGTGCTGGATCCCCGCTTCGACATGGCGCGTTTCGGGGCTGAGGTTTTCCGAGGTTCCCCGCGCCAGGCTGATCTCATGATTGTTGCCGGTACGGTCACGGAAAAGATGGCGCCCATCGTCAAGCGCCTTTACGACCAGATGGCCGAGCCCAAGTGGGTCATCGCCATGGGCTCCTGCGCCATTTCCGGCGGTCCCTACCGCACCTACGCCGTGACCCAGGGCGTGGACCGCATCATTCCCGTGGACGTCTACGTGCCCGGGTGTCCCCCCCGCCCGGAGGCCTTGCTTTACGGGCTGATGCAGCTTCAAAAGAAGATTGACCGCGCACGCGTTGCCCGCAAGGCGAGCTGAGGGGGAACCATGAGCGAGGAAACCAAGGTCCCGGAAGCTGCACCGCAAAAAATGCCCTGGGAAGAAAAGCCGGTCCCACCCACACGCCGGGAAGCCCGAGAACACCCGCTGGTCCAGGAGCTGGAGCGGGCAGTGCCGGGCGCGGTCCTGGAAGCGGTGGAGTTTGCCGGGCAGGTGAGTGTGGTGGTGGAGCTCGAGAAGCTTCTGACCGTGCTGTCCGCCCTCAGGGATTTCGGGTACAAGTTCCTGGTGGACCTCACGGCGGTGGACTGGAAAGACCGGCCCGAAGGGCGCTTCGATGTGGTGTACTGGCTGCACCGGCATGCCGACTCCGCCCGCCTGCGGGTGAAGGTGGGAGTAGCCGACGGGGTGGAGGTTCCCTCGGTGGTGGGCCTGTGGCCAACCGCCAACTGGATGGAGCGGGAAGTTTTCGATATGTTCGGAATTTACTTTGCTGGCCACCCGAACCTGGAGCGCATCCTCACCTGGGAAGGTTTCTCGGGCCACCCCTTGCGCAAGGATTTTCCCATCGAGGGCGTGGACACCGGTGCCGCCGTCTACCCCGACATTTACCCGCCGGGCGGCGGGCCGGTCAAGCCGAAAGGGGGGGCGTAAGCCATGGCTGAGCTCGAAGCCACGGTTTTGGCCGGGGAGGAGATGGAGGTTTCCTTTGGGCCCCAGCACCCTGCAACCCACGGGGTTTTGCGGCTGCAGCTCAAGGTGGACGGGGAAAAGATCGTGGACGCCAAGCCCATCATTGGCTACCTCCACCGCGGCACAGAAAAGCTTTTCGAGCGGGAAACCTACCCCCAGTGCATCCCCCACACCGATCGCATGGACTACACCGCCGCCGCTACCAACAACCAGGGCTTCGTAGGGGCGGTGGAAAAGCTCATGGGCATCACCATCCCGCCGCGGGCGGCCTACATCCGCATGATCCTGGCAGAGCTGCAGCGGATTGCCTCGCACATCATTTGGCTGGCCACCCACGCTTTGGACATTGGGGCGGTGACCCCGTTTTTCTACACCTTCGAAGAGCGAGAAAAGATCTTGGACCTTTTCGAGGAGTACTGCGGGGCGCGGCTGACCCTCAACACCATGCGCATTGGGGGTGTCCCGTGGGACCTCCCCGAAGGCTGGACCGGCCGCTGCCGGAAGTTCGTGGAGGAGCTCCCCAAGAAAATCGAGGATTGGGAAAGGCTCCTCACCAACAACCGGATTTGGAAAGCCAGGACCGTTGGGGTAGGGGTCATTGACGCCGAAAAGGCCATTGCCTGGGGGCTTACGGGGCCCCCGCTGCGGGGGAGCGGCGTGCAGTGGGACATCCGCAAGGTCTTCCCCTACGACCGCTACGACGAGGTGGAGTTCGATATTCCTATCGGCAAGAACGGCGACACCTACGACCGTTACCTCGTGCGCATGGAGGAAATGCGCCAATCGGTGCGCATCATTCGCCAGTGCTTGGACCGCCTCCCCGATGGACCGGTAATGGCTTGGGTCCCCAAGGTCATAAGGCCGCCCAAAGGCGAGGTTTACTTCTCCGTGGAAGGCCCCAAGGGCGAGCTGGGGTACTACATCGTTTCCGACGGGGGCGTGACCCCTTACCGGGTGCGGGTTCGGCCGCCGTGTTTCGTGAACCTCCAGGCCCTTCCCGAGCTGGTGAAGGGCCACCTTGTGGCCGACGTGGTGGCCGTGATTGGCACTTTGGACATCGTTCTCGGCGAGATTGACCGCTAGGAGAGCCTATGAACGAGCTCTTGTGGACCTACGTGGGCTGGCCGCTGGTCAAGATCCTGGTCATCCTTTTGGCTTTGGTGTTGCTGGCCGCCTACCTCTCGTGGTTCGAGCGTAAGCTTTTAGCCTACATGCAAATCCGCTTGGGACCCAACCGCGTAGGTCCCAAGGGGTGGCTCCAGCCCATCGCCGACGCCCTCAAGCTTTTCGTCAAAGAGGACCTGACGCCTACTTTCGCTGAAAAGTTTGTTTTCCTGTTGGGCCCCGTCCTCATCATCGTCCCCGCCCTGGCGGTGTTTTCCGTGATCCCCTTTGGGCCTTCCCCCAACTTGTTCGTGACCGACGTGAACATCGGTGTGCTTTTCGTTCTCGCCGTGAGCTCCATCGGCGTTTACGGGATTATTCTCGGAGGATGGGCTTCCAACAACAAGTTTTCCCTCATGGGCGGGTTGCGCTCGGCGGCGCAAATGATTTCCTACGAGGTGCCCATGGGTTTTGCGGTGGTCACGGTGCTCGTCATGGCCAAGTCCTTGTCCCTGGTGCGCATCGTGGAGGCCCAAAAGGAAGCCGGGGTTTGGTTTGTCTTCCCGGGTTTTGTGGCGTTTTTCATTTACTTTGTTTGCGGAGTAGCCGAAACCAACCGCAACCCCTTCGATCTCCCGGAGGCGGAGTCAGAACTGGTGGCTGGGTACCACACCGAGTACTCGGGGATGAAGTTTGCCTTTTACTTTTTGGCTGAGTATGCCAACATGGTGGTGGTTTCCTCCATGGCCACGGTGATGTTTCTCGGCGGGTGGCTCCGGCCCTTCCCCAACGTGGCGGCGCTCGCTTTTTTGGACGTCATCCCGCCTTTGGGTTGGTTTCTCCTCAAGGTGGCCTTTTTTCTGTTCGCGTACATTTGGTTCCGGGGGACCTTCCCCCGCTACCGCTTCGATCAGCTCATGCGCCTGGGGTGGAAGGTGCTCCTGCCGGTGAGCCTCGCCAATCTCCTCGTGGTGGCGTACTTCGTTTCCTTGCCGGGAGGCAAGCTATGAGTTTTTGGGGTTTCTTGGCTAGCGTGGTGCCGGCCGACCTTCTCACCGGCCTTCTGACGACGGGAAAGTACCTTTTTTCCCGGAAAGCGACGATCCAGTACCCGGAACAACGCAAGGAACCGGCGGACCGTTTCCGCGGGATGTTTGGCTACTCTCTGGAGCGGTGCAACGTTTGCCGCGGCTGCGAAAAGGCGTGTCCCATCGGGATTATCCACATCGAATCCCACTGGGAAGAGTACGAGATCGAGGGGAAAAAGCGCAAGAAGCAGGTCATTGACCGCTACGACATTGACGTCAAGCGCTGTATGTTCTGCAATCTCTGCGCCGAGGCGTGCCCTACCGAGGCCATTTGGCTCACCACCAAAACTTACGAAGCTGCCGCCTACGAGCGCAACCAGGCCCTTTACTTCGACAAGGACAAGCTCATGAGGTGGGAAGGGGTGAGGGCTTACCCCGGGGTCAAACCGCCGGCGGAGGGAGGGCTCCCGTTTTTCCGCCTGGGTGGCGAGGAGGAGGAGGAGGAGGACCACTGATGGACTTCCTGGTGGCCCACTTTGCCCAAGTGGTGTTTTTGTTTTTGGCAACGGTTTGCCTTGCCGGTGCTGCAGGCGTTGTTGCCCTGCGCCAGCCCGTGCACGCCGCGCTCTCGCTCCTCGCGAGCTTTCTGGGGGTTGCCGGGCTTTTCGTTCTGGCCCACGGCGAGTTTCTCGCGGCGGTGCAGGTGCTGGTTTACGCCGGCGGGGTCATGGTGCTGTTTCTCTTCGTGATCATGTTCGTAAATGTGCGCACGGCTGGCAAGGAGGCGCAGTACCTCAGGCCCTTGGTGCCGCTGGCCGTTTTGGGAGGCCTCCTTTTCGCCGCCCTCGCCCTGGCGGCTGTCTGGGCCCTTTCCCAGCGGCCGGTAGGTGACCCCTCCGCCTTCGTTTCGGTTGCCGGGGAACACCTGGGCAACACCGAAGCGGTGGGGTGGATTTTGTACCGCGATTACCTCTTGCCCTTCGAGGTGGTTTCGGTGCTGCTTTTGGTGGCCATGGTGGGCGCCATTGTGCTCGGGCGCAAGCCCAAGGAAGGGGAGGCGGCATGATTCCAACGTCCTGGTATTTGGTGGTATCGGTGCTGATGCTGGCGTGCGGGCTCATCGGGCTTTTGGTGCGCCGCAACTTCATCACCGTGCTCATGAGCGTGGAGCTCATCCTCAACGCCGCCAACCTCAACTTCGTGGCTTTTGCCCGCCAGCTGGGGGACCTAACGGGGCAAGTGTTTCCCGTTTTCGTGATCACCATTGCCGCTGCCGAAGCCGCCATTGGCCTGGGCATAATCGTTCAGTTGGCGCGAATGAAAGGCACGGTGGCGCTGGATACCGTGAGGGAAATGCGGGGTTAGGCTATGGGTGCACTTCTCGGCTTGGTTCTCCTTTTTCCCCTGGTGGGCGCCGTCCTCAACGGTCTGGTCGGCAACCGCCGTGGTTGGTCGAAAAAAGCGACTTCGGTTGTGGCCCTTTTGGGGAGCGGGTTGGCCATGCTTTCGGCCCTTACCGCCATTGGCTTTTGGCTGGCCACCTACGGTCGTCACCATGCGTGGACCGTCACCCTTTTCTCCTGGATTCCGCCACTTTTAGGGCACACGGTTACGGGGTTTTTGGCGCCTTTCTCCGTTTCGTTTTCCCTGCGTTTGGATGCGTTGTCGGCGGTCATGGTGTTTTTTGTGACGTTTG
>JBAMMG010000032.1:0-9024 GCA_039793905.1 Thermoanaerobaculum sp.
GTCGCCCACCACCCCCATGACCGCGAGCCTTCTGGCCTTGGGGGCCACCCGCACGCGGAGGAGGCAGCCCCCCTGGGCACGCTGGACGATGTTTTCGGGTATGGCCGTGAGGTCTGCCGTCTCCAACCCCCTGGCTTCACCCGCGGGCGAGGATGACACCCCGCTTCGAGCTGCGGATGAAATCCAAAAGGTACGCCACGTCCGGATGTTCCCCCAGCTCGTCGGCGATCCTCGCCACCGCTTCGGTGGTGGTGAGCTTGGGGTTGTGGAGAATGCGCCACGCTTTTTTCAGGGCTTCCCGGCGCTCGGCTGCAAACCCCTTGCGCTCGAGGCCGACGGTGTTGGGCCCGAAGCAGCGGGCGGGCCGCGAGCCCACCGTGCGCATGAACGGCAAGCAGTCCTTAGTGGCCACGGTAAACCCGCCCAAAAACGCGTAGGCCCCTACACGGCAGAACTGGTGCACGGCGGAAAAGGCCCCGATGGTCGCGAAATTCCCCACCTCCACGTGCCCGGCCAGGGTGCCCCCGTTGGCGAAAATCACGTGGGACCCCACCTGGCAATCGTGAGCCACGTGGGCCCCGGCCATAAACAGCCCGTACCCCCCAATGCGGGTGATCCCGCCGCCCTTGACCGTTCCCCGGTGCACGGTCACGAACTCCCGGAACCAGTTCCCCGGCCCGATTTCCAGACGAGTCGGCTCGCCCTTGTAGGAAAGGTCCTGGGGCGGGGCACCGATGGAGCAGTGGGAGGTGAAGCGGTTGCCCTCGGCAATGACCGTTGGTCCTTCCAGGCGGCAAAAGGGACCCACCACGCAACCCGAGCCGAGGGTCACCTCCCCCTCGATGACCACGTAAGGCCCGATGTCCACGTCGTCTGCCAGCTGGGCCCGAGGGTCGACCACAGCGGTGGGGTGAATGCGGGCCACGGTCACCCCCGGTCCACCATGGCCGAAGAAAGCTGGGCCTCGGCCACCACTTCGCCGTCCACCCTGGCCACACCCTCGAGGACCGCAAAGCGCGAGCGTTTCTTGAGAACCCTGACCTCGAAAATCACCTGGTCCCCGGGAACCACCGGCCGGCGGAAGCGGCAGTGGTCAATTCCCGTAAAGTAAATGAGCTTTTCCTGCCGGTCGGGGATGTCCCGAAGCATGAGCACCCCTCCCGCTTGGGCCATGGCCTCCACGAGGAGCACCCCGGGAAATACCGGCGCACCGGGGAAGTGGCCCTGGAAAAAGGGCTCGTTCACGGTCACGTTCTTGAGGGCCACGATGGCGTTTTCCTCGATGGCGAGAACACGGTCCACCAAAAGGAACGGGTAGCGGTGGGGCAAGATGTCCATGATGGCTTTAACGTCCAGCATCCTTGGCCTCCAGCTTTGCGAGCCGCTCTTCGAGTTGGGCAACTTTTTCCACGAGCTTTTCCAAGCGGTAAAGGCGGGCCTGGGCGGCGAGCCACTCCCGGTGGGGGCGGGCGGGCATTCCCGAAACCATGGCCCCAGCAGGGACGTCCTCCATGGCTCCGGCTTTGGCGGTCACGATGGCGCCGTCGCCCACGGTCACGTGCCCGGTAACCCCGGCCTGACCGGCCAAGATCACACCTTTCCCCAGCTTGCTGGAGCCAGCAACGCCGGTTTGCGCCACCAAAAGGCAGCCTTCGCCAATGACCACGTTGTGGCCGATCTGCACGAGGTTGTCCACCTTGGTTCCGCGGCCGATACGGGTTTCCCCCAAGGTGGCGCGGTCCACGCACACGTTGGCCCCCAGCTCCACGTCGTCCTCGATGACCACCCGTCCCACCTGGGGCACCTTGCGGTGCACCCCTTTGCTGGTGGCAAACCCGAACCCGTCCGAGCCCACCACCACCCCGGCGTGGAGGAGGCAGCGCGCCCCCACCTGGCAGTGGGGCTCGATGACCACCCCAGGATGAAGCACCGTATCGGCCCCCACGGCGCAGTGCTCGCCAATCACGCAGTTGGCGCCAATGACGGCACGGTCTCCGATGATCACGTGCTCCCCAATGACGGCCCCCGGGCCCACCGAAACCCCGGCTCCCAGGGTTGCCGAGGACGCCACCACCGCCGTGGGGTGGATACCCGGTGCGGGCCGGGAAGGGGGGTAGAAAAGCTCCAGGATCTCGGCCAGGGCAGCGTAGGGCTCGGGGTGCACTAAAAGGTTACGACCCGGAAAGGGCGCGGGGTCGGCCACGAGGATGGCCCCAGCTCGGGAACGCTGGGCAGCGGCCAGGTACTTGCGGTTGTGGTAAAAGGAAAGGTCCTGGGGGCCGGCTTCCTCGAGAGTTTTTACGGCACGGATCTCGAGGTTCGGATCACCCACCACCTCCCCCCCAACCCGCGCCGCAAGCTCCCCCAGAGTCACCGACCTTCTCCGAAAAGCTACTTGGTGATCTTGGTGTTGAAGCGGCGAAGGACCTCGTCCGTGATGTCCACGGCGTCGTCGGCGTACACCAGCCCCGACTGGAACTTGTTGAAGATCAGAAGGAACTTTTTCTCGCGGCCGATTTCGTTGATGATGGGCATGATTTGCTTTTCGAGGTTGGCAAGCTCCTTGGCCTTGGCTTCCTCCAGCTCCTGCTGGGCGTCATCGCGGAAGCGCTGGAGCTCCACCTGCTTGTCCTCGATTTGCTTGCGCAGCTCCGCCACCTTGGCCTCGGAAAGGGCTTGGCCCTGGGTTTCCAGTTGCCTTTGGAGCGCCGCCAACTCGTCGGAAAGCTTGCGCCCCTGAGCCACCTTGTCCTCCTGGAGCTTGCGCAAGCGGCCCATGGCTTCCTTGCCGGCCGCCGACTCCTCCACCACGCGCTGAACGTCAATGACTGCCACCCCAAGCGCCTGCTGCCCCCAGCTGGCTGCGGCCACCAAGAACACCACCGGCATCCACGCTTTTCCCCTCATGCCACCACCTCCTGCATCTTCCCGCCTGGGCGGGAGCGGCATTGTACCATTGTGCTTCCGGCTTGCCGAAAGGGCGGGGTCGGAACCTTCGCTGAGGAGGAACCCATGGATCCCTGGAGCGAGAAGGACCACCTGGCCGTCACAGCCCTGAGGGTTCTGGCCATTGACCAAGTGGAGAAGGCCAGATCCGGCCACCCCGGCCTCCCCTTGGGGGCGGCACCCATGGCGTACGTGCTCTTTTCGCGATTTTTGCGCTTCGATCCTGCCCATCCCCATTGGCCGGACCGCGACCGCTTCGTGCTTTCCGCCGGCCACGGCTCGGCCCTCCTTTACGCCCTCCTCCACCTTTTTGGCTACGACCTTCCCCTCGCCGAGCTCCGACGCTTCCGCCAGTGGGGTTCCAAAACCCCCGGCCACCCGGAGCACGGCCTGACCCCGGGGGTGGAGTGCACCACCGGCCCCCTGGGTCAGGGGCTTGCCATGGCCGTGGGGATGGCCCTCGCCGAGGCGCACCTTTCCTCCCGCTTCAACCGCGACGGCTTCCCGGTCGTCAACCACCGGACTTTCGTGCTGGCCTCCGACGGGGACCTCATGGAGGGAATCTCCCACGAGGCCGCAGCCCTCGCCGGCCATTTGCGTTTGGGCAAGCTCGTGGTGCTCTACGACGACAACCGCATCACCATCGAAGGTCCGACCTCCCTGGCATGGTCCGAAGACGTGGAAGCCCGCTTCCGAGCCTACGGTTGGATGACGCTGGCCGTGGAGGACGGCAACGACCTAGAAAGCATCGCCCAAGCTTTGGCCCGCGCCACGGCTCAGGAAGAAAGACCGGTGCTGATTCGCGTCCGCACCCATATTGGCTATGGCGCCCCCACCAAGCAGGACACCGCCGAGGTTCACGGCGCTCCCCTGGGCCCGGAGGAGCACCGCGCCACCCGCGCCAACCTCGGATGGCGGTACGAGGAGCTCTTCGACGTTCCCGCGGAGATCCGCGCGCACTTTGGGAGCGTAGCCACCCGTCGTGCCCAAGCTCACCGGGAGTGGCAAGCCCTCTTCGAGCGCTACGTCCACGTTTTCCCCGAGCTGGGCGCGGAGCTTTCCCGCCGCCTCGCCGGCGAGCTGCCCTCGGGGTGGGAAAGCCTCGAGCTGGCGTTCCCGGCCGAAAAACCGGTGGCCACGAGGGAAGCTTCCGGCAAAGCGCTCAACAGTCTTGCGTCTCGCCTCCCCGAGCTCATGGGGGGCTCGGCCGACCTCGCCCCCTCCAACAACACGCTCCTCACTGGGGAAGCCGACGTCGCCCCCGGGGCCTACGCCGGCCGCAACGTGCGCTTCGGCGTACGGGAGCACGCCATGGCCGCCATCGCCAACGGCTTGGCCCTCCACGGCGGCGTGCGCCCCTACGTGGCCACCTTTCTCGTATTTTCGGACTACCTCCGCCCGGCCCTCCGCCTTTCCGCCCTCCAGGAGCTGCCGGTGGTTTACGTGTTCACCCACGACTCCATTGGCCTTGGGGAGGACGGCCCCACCCACCAGCCCGTGGAGCACCTGCCGGCGCTGCGGGCCATTCCCAATTTCCGCGTGTTCCGCCCTGCCGATGCCCACGAGACCGTCGCCTGCTGGCACGAGGCCGTGAGGCACCGGGGAGGGCCCACAGCCCTCGTGCTTACCCGGCAAAAGGTTCCTGTGCTCCCGCCTCCTCCGCCAGGGGCGGTGGCGAAGGGAGCCTACGTCCTCGCCGAGGCCCAAGGAGGACCGGCGCAGGTGGTGCTGTGGGCATCGGGCTCGGAAGTCCACGTGGCCCTTGGGGCGCGGGGTATTCTCCAAGGCGAGGGGATCCCCACGCGGGTCGTTTCCGCCCCGTGCTTGGAGCTCCTCGCCGAGCAGGGCGAGAGGTACCGGAAGGCTTTGCACGCCGGGCCGTGGGCGCTCCAGGTGGCGGTGGAGGCAGGCCGGGGCACGACGTGGCGGGCGCTTTTGGGCCCGGAGGCGCTCGTGGTTTCCCTCGAGCGCTTCGGCGCCTCGGCTCCAGGTGAGGACCTTTTTCGGCAGTTCGGTTTCACCCCTGAAGCCGTGGTTTCCAAGATCAGGGCCGCCCTTGCGGCGAGAAAACCCCTGCCCTTCGAGGCAGCTGCAGGTTTCACCTCATCGCCAAGGGCTCGCGAGTTGACCACCGAGCTGGAGGCTGCGGCCCCGCGGGTCTTGGCCAGGGATAACCGCCTTTGGGGGGAACACTGCGCCGCCAGCGTGGCGGCGAGGCTGGGGTGGCTGGACCTCCCCGCCCGCTCCCAGCAAGAGTTGCCGGCCCTCGCATCGCTGGTGACGTGCTGGGCCCAAGAGGGCTGCACCACCCTCGTGCTCCTGGGGATGGGCGGCTCCAGCCTTGCCCCTCAGGTCCTGCGCCACACCCTGGGCAACCCCTCGGGACGGGAGTTGGTGGTGCTGGATACGACCGATCCCGTGCGGGTCAGCAACGTTCTCGAAGGCTTGGTTTTGGAAAAAACCGCGGTGCTGGCGGTCTCCAAATCCGGCACCACCGTGGAAACGGCAAGCCTTCTGGAGATCTTCTGGCAAGCCTTCGCCGCGCGCTGCGTCGGCCCCGGGAAGCACTTTGCGGCCCTCACCGAGCCCGGCACGCCCCTGGCTCACCTGGCCAGCGAGCGTTGCTTTGCCGCCACCGTTCCCCACCCCGTGGACGTGGGGGGCCGCTTTGCCGCCCTTTCCGCCGTGGGGCTCCTTCCCGCCCTGTGGCTGGGGCTTGACGCTGCCGAGCTTCTCGCGCAAGGGGCCAGGGTCTTCGCACCCCAGCGCGACCACCCGGCTCTGGAGCTGGCGGCGGCCGTGGCCGGCGCGGCACGGGATGGATGGTGCCGCCTCCTCCTGTGGCCCGACCCTGCCTGGCGCCCCTTTGCCCTGTGGCTGGAGCAGCTGATCGCCGAGTCCACCGGCAAGGACGGAAAGGGCGTGCTTCCCATGGCCCTCTCCGCCAGCGACGGCGTGGCAGACCTCCCCGCGGCGTTCCACCTGGCTTTGGGTTCCGCTACGCCTCCGGCGCCGGGGCTCTCGTGGAACGCCGAGCCAAACCAGCTGGGCCAAGCCTTTGCCGTTTTCGAGCTGGCCACGGCCTACCTGGGCCTGGCTCTGGGTGTCAACCCCTTCGACGAGCCCAACGTGGGGGAGGCCAAAAAGCGCGCCCGGGAGGCCTTGGCCAAGGCGCCGGAAAGCCTTCCCCCCACCCCGCACCCGGGCCACCTTCTCGCCCAGCACCTGGAGCGCTGCCACCAGCACGAAGCGGTGGTGTTTCTGACCTACCTCCCCGAAACCCTGGAAATCCAGGGCGCTATGGACGAGCTGGCCCTTTCCTGGCAAAAAGCCCTCGAAACCACGGTGACCTGGACCTTCGGCCCCCGCTACCTCCACTCCACAGGCCAGCTCCACAAGGGCGGCCCGGAGAGGCTGCGTCTCGTGGTGCTCACGGCCCCCAACCCCAAGGACCTCCCCATCCCGGGTCAGCGTCACACCCTCGGCCAGCTACGCCTGGCCCAAGCCTTGGGGGACGTGGCGGCCCTGGAGGCAGCCGGCCGCAAGGTCCTCCACCTCCACCTCCCTGACGCTGCACCCGAGGCTCTAGCAAGCCTTGCCGCGTTTTCCGGAACCTCGGGGTAAAAAAGCGGGCCCCGAAGGGCACGTGGGCCTAGGCGCTGGCCAGAAAATCGGAAAACGTGGCCAAAACGGGGGCGTGGTCCGAGGGCTTTTCCCCTTTGCGGGCGTCGCGATCGATGACCACCGAGGTGCACCGGGCCGCCATGGGTTGCGTGGCCAGGATGTGGTCCAACCGCATTCCCCACCCCCGGTGGAACGCCCCCTGGCGGTAATCCCACCAGGTGTAAAGCCCCCCTTCCGGGTGGTGGAGGCGCAGGCAGTCCACGAGCCCCCAGCGAAGGAGCTTGAAAAACGCTTCCTTTTCCGGCTCGGAAAAGAGGATCTTGCCGCGCCAAAGCTCCGGGTCCCAAACGTCCCTGTCCTCCGGTGCCACGTTGAAATCCCCGCAAACCACGAGCGGATCGGAAGGGGAAAAGTGCGCGGCCAGGTAAGAAAAAAGCTTGTCCATCCACGCCAGCTTGAAGGCGTACTTCTCGCTCCCCACCTCCTGCCCGTTGGGAACGTAAACGCTGGCGACCCTGACCCCGGAAACCCTGGCCGACACCAGGCGCGCCTCGCCGCTTTCGTCCCCTGGCAAGCCCCGCCGCACGTCCTCGAGGCCCAAGCGGCTGGCGATGGCCACGCCGTTGTAGGTCTTCTGCCCGAAGCTGGCTACCTCGTAGCCCAGGGACCGCAGCTCTTCGAACGGAAACTCCTCGTCCACCACCTTGGTTTCCTGCAGACAGACCACGTCCGGGGCTTTGGCCTCGAGCCACGCCACAAGCTTCGCCAGCCGGGCGCGGATGGAGTTCACGTTCCACGTCGCAATCACCATGGCGACCTCCCTACGCCACCCCGCCGGTTACGAGCTCCACTTCCTCGCGCCCGCCGGGAAGCGGCGCCACCATGACCTCCACGGGCAAAAACGCTTTGAGCACCTCGATGACCGTTCGGGCGTGCAAAGACAAGGGCAAGGTGCGGAACCTCCCGCCACCCGCCAGCGCCAGAGGCACGAGGAGCTGATCGGCCAGGTGCTCCCCCACCGGCACCCGCGCGTCCAGAAAGCGGGCCATGGCCTTGCACGCTTGGCCAGCCACGTCCTCCGCCGGCACCCCCCGCATCCCGAAGGACGAGACCACCTCGCAAAACCCCTCGCCGGCCACCGTCAAAACCACCGCGTTTCCCGGCCCCGGGCTTGCCACCTCGCGGACCTCGCAAACTTCTGGGGGCCACCCAAGCTTCTCCCGCACCACCGAAAGCTCCCGCTCGCCCACGCGGCGGGGGAGGCGGGCCACAAGCGCCACGGCCTCCCGGAGTTCCACCGCCCCCCGCTCTTCGAGCACCAGGGGCTCCAGGCGAACCGCTGGTTTGACACGCACCCGCACCTTGCCGCCCCCCGCCGGGTAAAACCCGTAGGCGAGGAGCTCCCCTTCCACTTGGGCACCCATCCGAGCGAGGAGCGGGAAAAGCAGGCGCACCAGAAAATCGAAGGGCGGCGCTTGGGGGTTGTGGGTGCCGCCGGAAAGCTCGATTTGGCTTGGCTCTGGAGCCAGCAAAAGCGCCGGCAGCACCGCTTGCAGGACCAAACCCACCGACCCCGCGGTGCCCACTTCCCAGTGGAAGGAACCGCCCCGTACCCGGCGCGGGCGAAAGGTGAGCTCCCGGGAGCCCACCTCCGCACCCAACACCTCAGCGCCCCCCACCTCCACCGCTGCCATGACAGCCGTGAGGTGCTGGCGCCTGAGTCCCGGCTCCTTGCGGCCGGCGCGGATGTTCCTGATGCGGAAGGGCTCCCCGGTGACGAGGGAAAGGGCCAGGGCGGTGCGCAGCACCTGCCCCCCACCCTCCCCCAGGCTGCCGTCAATGACCCGCATGGCCCTTCCAGCTTACCGTAGGTTTTCCCGGAAACTCTTGGCGCACCCATAACCTGTCCGTGGCGTCAAAAAAGGCGCACCGCTCTTCCCTCGCTGCTTCTGCCTTCACCCTCCACGACAGTGGGTTCTCACCCGCCGCGGCTCGACCGTACACGCAACAAGACCCCCGGGACCCCGGGGGTCTTTCCACCAGCTTCGGCGAGGTTTCAGGCAGCAGCAACCTGCGGTGCCGGTTTGAGGGTCAGGAGGTGTTTGATGGTCATAAACACGCCGGCCACCACCACGAGACCATGGACGAAGGCAATGAACATCCAAAAGCGGATGGGCTGTGCCGCCAGCATGTAGGGCTGGCCCTGGACCCGCTCCAGGTACGTTTGCAGCACGCCAGCTACGGCAAAAGCGAGGCTCATCCCCAAGACCCCCAGGGACATGAGCCAGAAAGCCGTGTGGCCGGTCTTTTCGTCGTACTCGAATTCCGGGAAACCTTTGATGCGCGGGATTGCGAAGTAATAGAACGTCAAGTTCAAGAGCACGTACGCTCCGTAAAAAGCCAGGTGCCCGTGGGAAACCGTCACCTGCGAGCCGTGGGTGTAGTAGTTGATCT
>JBAMMG010000033.1:0-7914 GCA_039793905.1 Thermoanaerobaculum sp.
TCCGGGTAGCGTGCTCGTTCCTTCACCGGGACCTGCGCCTCCACCTCCACCCGCACCTGCTCCCCCGGGGCCAGGCTCTCGCCGCGAACAAACCCCGTGACCTGGCCACCTACCCCCGGCTGGAGGTCACCGGTGTTGAGGCTTACCAGGTGTGCGGCTCGGTCCCGCCCGTGGCTGTCCACGATGACCACCTTGACGGTGAGGAACGGGAGCTTTTCCCGGGCCGTGTTCACGACGGTGAAGTCCAAAACCAGCTCCGGCCCTTCGGGTGTCGTGCGCACGTTCACGGCCGTGGGCTGAACCTCATGGGCCAGGCGCAGGCGCGTGACCCTCGCTTCAGGGGTTTCCTTGCCCCCGCAGGCCGCAAGGGCACAGAAACACGCCACCAAAAGCCACCGAGAAGCTTTCATAGCCCAACTCCCAAACCCACGAAGAACGAGGAAAAAGCCCCCCGCCGCGCTTCCGCCACGACCCGAACCGCCGGCAACGGGTGCTCGACCAGGCCTGCCAGGGCCTCGGCGCGGTCACTTTCGGCCTTGTGCCAGCGGGGAGCCGGATCCCCAAAAAAAGCTTCCACCCGCTGCCGCCGCCACCCCACGCCAGCGTAGGGAGCCACGACCACGAACCCTTTGGAAGCCACGAGCCTGGCATCGCTCACCCAAAAGTCCACACCCTCACCGGAAAGCCGCGTCAGGCTCAAGGCGACGGACACCGCGGGAAGCACGGCCCCGCCCTCCACCAACGACCGCTTGACCTCCCCGCCCCAAAACACCTCCCCCGCAAAGGTCCCGTACTGAGCCCCCACGTCCAGCTTCCACGGCAACCCCTTGCGGGCCACGACCCGCGGCGCCACCAACAATCCCAGGGTCCGGCCTTGGTCCACGCCGTACCGGTACCAGCGATCGTGGGAGCTGGCGCGTAGCCCCCCGGCCACAGCCATGAGCTCGAACCCCGCAACCCCTGAAGGGGCCGCCGTGGTGAGCTGGGGGAAAGCCAGAAGCTCTCCCATGGCATCCCCAAGATCCTCCAAATCGGCGGGGGTGAGCTGAGGGGCAAAGGAAAAGCCACCGGCGAAGCTTGCGCTTGCCACCAAAAGGAAAATCCCGAAAACTCGCTTCATGGCGCCTCCGGTCGCAGTTTACACCAGGGTTTCAAAAAGCTCGTTGGAGACGAGCCACCCGCGGGGCAAAAGGCGTATCCGCTCCCCTTGCCTTGCGGCTAAACCGGCGGCGAGAAAATCCTCGAGCCGCTGCCCAAAGGCTTTTCGGGATGCCGCCAGCGCCGCCACCTGCTCCCACCGCACCCCGCGCGCAAGCCGCAGGCCCAGCATGACCCTCTCGGCCAGCGCTTCGTCGGGGGTGAGCTGATTTCGAAAGGCGCGGGGAAGCTTTCCCGCCTCCACAAGCGAGAGGTACTCCCCAAGGTGTTCGGTGTTGGCCCACCGGCTGCGCCGCCCCTGGCCGTAGGCCCCAACCCCGCAGGCTAGAACCACCCCACCCCGCCAGTAGCGGAGGTTGTGGCGGGCCAGGTACCCGGGCCGAGCCCAGTTGGATACCTCGTAATGGCGGTACCCCGCGCGCCGCAAAAAACGCGCCGTGAACAGGTACTGCTGGGCCGCGTCCTCATCCGAAGGGAAGAGGTCCCGGCGGCGCCGGGCAAGCTGAGCGAGGCGGTGAGGTTTGTCCATTTCCAGCATGTAGACCGACACGTGGTGGGGAGAAAAGCGCACCAAAAGCTCGAGGGTTTCAGCAAGATCACCCTTGGCGAGGCCAGGAAGCCCCAGCATGAGGTCGCAAGACACCACGAAACCCGCATCCAGTAGCCTTTCCAGGGCCACCTTGGCTTGCTGAGGGGTATGGCGCCGGGAAAGGAAACGCAAGACGCGGTCGGAAAACGACTGGACCCCCAGGGACACGCGGGTCACGCCCAGCTCCCGCCAAGAAACCGTGAGCTCGGGGGTGACGTCGTCGGGATTGGCCTCCAGGGTCACCTCGGCCCCTGGTTGGCGAGGGAAAAACCGGTCCAGGACCGCAAAAAGCGCGGCCAGCTCAGACGCGGGCACCAGGGACGGGGTGCCGCCCCCCAGGTAGAGGGTGCGAAGCGGCCGAGGGCCGCGGCGGCCGACTTCCGCCACCTCCCACCGAAGGGCGTCCATGTAGCGGGAAAGCAAGCCCCGCTCGGTGGTGGTCACGAAGCTGCAGTAGGCGCAGGTGGAGGCGCAAAACGGGAGGTGCAGGTAAAGGCTTGCCGGCCGAGTCACCGCGCGGACGCCGTCTCGAGCCAGCGCAACCACAAGCTCGCGAAGGGTTCCCCCTCTTGCGCCCAGAGGCTCCTGGCCAAGGCTTCCACCCACGCGTCAAACCCGGGGACCAGACGCAGGTTGTCCTCTTCCATGAGCTCGCTCGGGTCTCGTCCCGCCACCAGAAGAGCTTGCGCGGCCCGGCGCAGCCGCCACCCCTGGGAGGCCACCCCGTCCAGGAGATCCAAGCGCCGGGCCCAGAGCAAAAGCGAGCAGGCAGCCGCAAAGCAAGGGGCCGGGCACAACGCGGTCCCGGGCCCGGAAAACCCCTCGCGCAAGCCCAGCTCGCGAGCCACCGAACTGCCCTGAATTTCCAGCCCCTTGGCAACTTCCACCGGGTCGGAGTGGAACAGCATATCCTCGAACACCCCGTTCCCCTCTTCCCCAAAGGCCCGCTCGTAGGCTTCGTGCTTCTCCTCGCCCGTGAGGCATAGAGGCGCTAGGACCACGAAACTCGCCCCCGAATCTCGAGCCGCCGTCAGGGCCTGGCGCATGCTTTCAGCCGCGGGGAGCTGAGGAGTCAACGCCACCAGCGTACCGGTGGCAAACCCCGCCTCCCGGAATGGCCCCAAGGGCACCAACGGGATGTCGCCCCAAAACGGCGAAAGCCAAAGGTTCAAAACCGTCAGTTGGTCGGGGGACAGGGGGGAGGGGACCTCTTCGGGGGTGACGGGCTCGTCGGCCACGAGGAGGATCCCGCAGCCAGCGGCCACAAGCCGCTCCATCGCTCGCCTTCGGCTTTTCAAAGCTCCGGCGTAAACCAGAACCCGCTGGGGCCTTCGGGGGGTGTGGGCATCGCCGTTGAGAGCCAGCGCCGGCTGCCGGACGAGGCGCATTCCCACGAGGTCCAGAGCTACCCTGCCCCCTTCCACCGGCACTGGCCCCAACTGGTGGGTGAAGGGCAAAAGGTCCGGATAGGTTGGCTCGATGCGCCGCAAGGGCCCTCCCGCCTCTAACGCGGCACCGAAAGCAGCCGCCGCACGTACTTGGCCAAAAGGTCCGTTTCCAGGTTCACCCAGGCCCCCCGCCGGAGACGCCCCAGGGTTGTGCGCTCGAGGGTAAAGGGTACCAGGCTCACCTCGAACCATCCACCCCCAACCCGGGCCACGGTTAGGGAAACCCCGTCGAGGGCTACGGAGCCCTTTTCGGCAAGTTCTGGGGCTAGCCCCCGGGGGATCTGGCAGCGCAGCACCGCTCCCTCCCCCTGCTTGTGAAGTGCCAAGACCTGAGCTTTGGCGTCTACGTGGCCGCTCACCCAGTGCCCCCCCAAGGGATCCCCCACCCGCAACGCCCGCTCCAGGTTGAGCGCCCCGCCCACCGGCACCGTGCCCAGCGTGGTGCGGGCCAGGGTTTCCTCGGAGCAGTAAAACCGCAAAGCATCACCCAAAACCTCTTCCACCGTGAGGCACGCCCCAGAAACCGCCACGCTTTCCCCCGGCTCCAGCGGGAGGCCGGGGAGGACCCCCCGCACCACGAGCCGTTGGCCCCGGCCGGCGCTTTCCCGGCGCACGAGGGTCCCCACCGCTTGAACGATGCCGCTAAACACCCAGAACCTCGGCCTCGATGGCCAAATCGCCGGAAAGCTCAGAAACCTTCAAAAACCGCAGCCTGACCCCCTCCTGGGGGGCCGAAAACCCGCTGCCCCCGACGGCCGGCACTGCCTCCCGCCCCCCAAGGACCATGGGAGCCATGAAGGCGTAAACCCGTTGAGCCAAACCCTCCTGGAAAAAGGACCAGTGAACCTCGCCACCGCCCTCCACCAGGATCGAGCTCACCCCTCGCCGGGCCAGCTCCCGCAGGACGGCGTGAAGGTTGACCCGGCCCCGCCCGTCATCCCCCACCTCCACCACCTGCGCCCCTTTGGCGGCAAGCTCCCGCCTGCGCTCGAGGGCGGCGTCCTGAAGGCAAAAAAACAGCACGCTTTCGGGATCTCGGGTCAAAAGCGTCGCGGTGGGGGGGGTGCGGAGGTGCGAGTCCAAAACCACCCGCGTTACCCGCGGGTTGGGGTTGAGACCCAGGTGCCGCAGGAGCCGCGGATCGTCGGCCAAAACCGTACCCACCCCCACCAGCACCGCATCCATTTCCTCCCGCAAGGCATACCCCGCCTTCCGGGAAGCCTCCGAGGTGATCCACCGGGACTTGCCGCCCCGGGCCGCGATTTTTCCATCCAAACTCAGGGCCATCTTCAAGGAAACGAACGGCAGACCTCGAGTCATGAAGGCGAAAAAGCGGTGGTTGAGCTCCCGGCAGGCCGCTTCCTCGACCCCCTCGATGACCTCCACCCCCGCCGCTCGGAGAGCGGCAACACCTCGACCGTTGACCTGGGGGTTGGGGTCGCGGGTTCCCACCACCACCCGCGCAACCCCGGCAGCCAGGATAGCGTCCACGCACGGTGGGGTGTGACCGTGGTGCACGCACGGCTCAAGGCTCACCACCAGGGTGCCCCCCCGCGCCGCCGACCCAGCGGCTTGCAGAGCCACGGTTTCAGCGTGGGGACCGCCGTAGCGGAGGTGCGCCCCCTCCCCCACCACCCGCTCCTCGCGGTCGAGAACGACAGCCCCCACCATGGGGTTGGGGCTAGCCCCGTAGCGGCCAGCTTCCGCAAGCTCTAACGCGCGCCGCATCCACGCCGCCCACTCACGACCCATGGGTTTCCTCCAAAAGGGCCTCCACGAACTCGTCGGGCTCGAACGGCACCAGATCCTCGGCCCGCTCGCCGACGCCCACCCAAAGCACGGGGAGCCGCAGCTCGTAGGCAATGGCCAGCACCACGCCGCCCTTGGCCGTGCCGTCCAGCTTGGTCAAAACCAACCCCGTAACCCCCGCGTGCTCCCGGAACTGGCGGGCCTGCACCAGGCCGTTGACGCCGGTGGTGGCATCCACCACCAGCAGCACCTGGTGCGGCGCCCCCGGCACGGCTTTGCTGGCCACCTTGTAAAGCTTGGCAAGCTCGCGCATGAGGTGGTCTTTGGTGTGGAGCCGGCCCGCCGTATCCACGATGACGTGGGTAGCCTGCCGGGATGTGGCCGCCGCCAAGGCATCGAAAAGCACCGCGCCGGGATCGGCGCCGGGCCGTTGCGCCACCACTTCAAGCCCTAACCGCTCCCCCCAAACCTTCAGCTGCTCTCCGGCCGCCGCCCGGAACGTATCGCAAGCGGCGAGCAACACCCTCCCACCCCCGGCGGAAATCCTCGCCGCCAACTTGGCAGCCGTGGTGGTCTTCCCCGAGCCGTTGACCCCCACCACCAGCACCACCTGCGGCTTGCCTGCCGGCACCGGCGGCGGCGGTGGAAACAGGGCCAAAAGCCGCCTCTTCACGAAAGCCCGTTCCTCGCCCGGGCTCACGACGCCCTTTTTAAGCCCTTTGGCGAGCTCCGCCGCCACCTCAGCCGCCAAGTCGGGGCCAGCGTCGGCGAGAATGAGAGCCTCCTCCACCGCTTCCGGTGACAGCTCGGGGGGAAGCTGGACGCTTCCGGAAAAAGCCAGCAAGCCCCGCAACCGCTCCAATAACGCCACGCCCTTCCCTCCCGCGGCTTTAAGGGATTTCTTGATTCTAAGCCTCGTCCACCACGTCGGTGGCTCTCCTCGCAAGACCCAGGGGTGCTTCGGGTTCCATGAGCAACACCAAGTAGTAGCCGCCCTTGAGGCGGCGGGACAAGACCTTCAGGGCCTTCCCCGCCACCACCACCTCCTCCACGTCCCCGCCGCCAGCTCCCCGCAACAGGCGCCCTGCGGTGCGCAACAGGAGGCCGTGATACGCCCCTTCCACCTTGAGCTCGTAGGGTGTGGATCGCCGGGTCACGTACTCCACGAACTCCCCCTCGGGGTCCAGGAAAATCGCTCCATGGGCCCCCGGCACATCCACCATGAGGTTCGTGAGCAGGTACTGAAACGGCATCAGCGACCCAACAGCGCCCGCGCTTGCGCCGCTTCCCGGGAATCGGGGGCAAGCTCCACAACTTTCTGTAAAACCTCCCGGGCTTCGGCCGTACGACCCCGGTTCAAAAGCAGCGTCCCCAGACGCAAGGGCACATCGGCCCGCTCGGGAGCCCGCTGCATCCCCTTGCGGTAGGTATCCTCGGCGGCGGCGAGCTTGCCCAAACGCTCCTGAACCTCCCCCAGGAGCAGGTACGCCTCGGGCGGCCCTGTGGCGCTGGCGGCACGGCGCAGGTTCTCCTCGGCGACCTCCAGCTTCCCCTGAGCCAAATACAGCGCCCCCAGGTTGAAGTAAACGCCGGCGCGGTTGGCGTAGGTGAGGTCCTGGAGGGCCGCCAGAAACTCCGATTCCGCCAGGGCCTCCTGTCCCAAGGCGCGGTAGGCGATGCCACGGTTATTGCGGGCATCGGTAAAGGTGGGGGCGAGGCTCAACGCCCGGGTAAAAGCTTCCACCGCCGATGCTGGCTCCCCCTTGGCCATGTGGGCAAGGCCGATGAAGTTGTGGACCACGGGGTTGGCCGGCTGGAGGGAGGCCGCAGCCCGGAAGCGCGCCAGAGCTTGATCCGCCCGCCCATCCCGGAGCATGCTTTCCCCTTCCCGCAAGAGCATGGTGGCCGCCAGCGGATCGTTGGGGTCAATGCCGGGGGGAAGCTCCGAGGTCCGGCTCCCCGTGGAGGCGCACCCCCAGCCCAGGACCGCAACCGCGAGGCACAAGAAAGCGCCATACGCACGCATCATGCCACCTCCACCTCACCCAACGGCACCAGGTCCCCGGCCCGGAGAGCCGAAAAAAACGCCTCGACCACCCGGGGGTCCAGCCTGGTGCCGGAAAGCTCGCGCATGCGGCTCAACACGAACTCCATGGACAACGCCCGCTGGTACGGGCGGGTAGTGGTCATGGCGTCGAAAACGTCAGCCGCGGCAATGATCCTCGCTACCAGGGGAATAGCTTCTCCAGCGAGCCCGTCGGGGTACCCGCCCCCAGCCCAGTTTTCGTGGTGGGAGCGAATGCCGGGAATGATGTCCCGCAAGAGCTTGATGGAGGAAACGATGGCGGCACCCTTGAGGGTGTGGGCCCGCATTTTGGCAAACTCGGCCTCGGTGAGTTGTTCAGGTTTGGTGAGGATGGCGTCCTCGATACCGATCTTGCCCACATCGTGGAGCAGGGCCGCGATCTCGACCTTCCGGACCTCTTCCCCGTTCAACCCCAAATGGCGAGCAATGGCCACGGAGTAACGCGCCACCCGTTCGGAGTGGCCCCGGGTGTAGGGGTTTTTGGCGTCAATGGAAGCGGTGAGGGCACGGATGGCGTCCACCAAAAGCTCGCGGTTTTGCTTCAAGGCTTCCCGCAAGGAAGCCACGGTGCGGCCGATTTCCTGGGCCATGGCGTTGAAGTTTTCCGCCAGTTGCCCGAGCTCGTTTCGGGAGGTCACCGGCACCCGGCGCGTGAAGTCCCCGCCGGCCATGGCGGTGGAGACCGCCGCCAGCTCCCGCAAAGGGTTGGTGATGCGCCGGGCCAGCACCACGCCAGCCACGGTGGCCAAAACCCCGGCTGCCAAGGCCAGGAACGCCGTTCGCTGGGCCATGGCCTTGAGGTTGGCAAAAGCCACATCCACCTGGCGGGCGGTGATCACCGCCCAAGGGGGATCCCCCACCGGGCACATGGAAGCCATCACCGC
>JBAMMG010000033.1:7950-8931 GCA_039793905.1 Thermoanaerobaculum sp.
GGCGTACGTCTTGGTGAGCCTCACCCCTGGGGCCCGCAGGAACTGGGCCACCAGGGGGTGTTGGGAGGCGTCCTGGCCCAAACGCTCACTTTCCGACGAGAAGAGGATCCGCCCCTTCCTGTCCACCACGTCCACCACGACCCCGCGCGCTGCTTCCTCCCCTAACCGCTCGCTCATGCCGGCCAGCGAAACGACCCCTTGGAGGACCCCCAACACCTCACCGTCTCTCCCTTTAAGCGGAAAGGAAACCACCACCACCGGCGCCTCTCCCGGCAAGGTCACGAGGTCTTCGCGCACCGGCTTTCCCGAAAGCCCCTCGTTGAAGGCCCGGTCCAAAAGGGGGTTCAAAACCTGCTCGGCGCCCTCGGGGAAAAGGCGTCCCTGGACGAACTGCCCTCTGCCCTGTCGGTCCAAGAGCCGCAACATCAGCACGTTACGGTTGGCTTTGATGGCCTCGGTGAGCACCCCGGGCCCTCGCTCTGAGGGTGAGGCGCTGTCGGAGGCAAGAGAAAAGGCCTGGGCGACGCCTTCCAGCCGGCCCACGGTGTCCACGAAGTAAAGCTCGAGCTCGCGGGCAAAGCCCACCGCTTGGCGGGTCAGGTACTGCTTCTCCAAGGTTGCGATTTGCTCCCGGTTGGACGAGTAAAACCCAAAACCCACCAGGGCTACCGGCAACACCGCCAAGGCCACCAAAAGCCCGGTGAGGGGGTACAGGAGCGAAGAAGGAAAAGGCCACCGCATACGGAGCGCTTCACTATACCATGCCGCCCTCGCCGCCCGAACGCGGTGCCTTTTCACCGCCCACCTGCAAGCGCTTGGCAAGCCCCTTGAGGTCCTCCCAGGCCTCTTTCTTGGCCTGGGGGTTGCGCAGGAGGTAGGCAGGATGAAACGTGGGGAGCACCTCCATCCCTTCCCACGTCCGCCACCGGCCGCGGTAGGAGCTAATGGGCGCCGAAAGGCCCAAGAGGTGGCGGGCCGCCA
>JBAMMG010000034.1:0-8465 GCA_039793905.1 Thermoanaerobaculum sp.
GCGTGGCGCTGATCCGGCACGAGCTCGTGGCTGAGGACCGCGAGGCCATCGCCGCGCTGCTTTCGGCCACCGGCTTTTTTTCCCCCGAGGAGGTTGCCATCGCCCTGGAGCTGGTGGACGACCGCCTCCGGCTGGGAAGCCAAAGCCACTACCGTTTCCTCGTGGCCGGCGAAGGGGGCGCAGTTTTGGGGTTTGCCTGCTGGGGTCCCATTCCCGCCACTCTCGATGCCGTTGACCTGTATTGGATCGCCGTCCACCCCCGGGTGCAGGGCCAGGGGCTCGGCCGCACCCTCCTCGCCAACGCCGAAAGGGAAATGACGACCCAGGGCCGCCACCGAGTTTACGTGGAAACCTCCACCCGCCCCCAGTACGCCCCCACCCGCGCTTTTTACCTCGCCTGCGGCTACGAGCTCGTGGCCCTTCTGCCCGACTACTACGCCCCCGGCGACGGGAAAGCCATTTTTTGCAAGGTTCTTGCTGGCTAACGAACACCCCTCACCGCGCCGAGCTCGGCCACGGACTCGCCACTCAGCTCCCCCCTGGGGACCGAACCTCCTACCCCCCCACTGGGTCCGGGGCATCCGGGTCGAGGCCCAGCTCGGTGAGGGCCAGGCGCACAGCGCTGGGCTCCAGCTGCCCTTCCCGGGCAAGCTGGTACAAGCCCGCTGCCGCCACGTGCTCGGCATCCACCTCGAAGTGCCGGCGCAGGGCGGCCCTGGTGTCCGAAAGGCCAAAGCCATCTGTGCCCAGAGGCAGAAGCGGGCGGCCCAAAAAGCGCCCCACCATGTCCGGCATGAGCTTGAGAAAATCGCTGGCAGCCACAATGGGGCCGGGGTGGCCGGCAAGCACCTGGCTCACGTAAGGAACCCGGGGTGGCTGGTCGGGGTGGAGGCGGTTCCAGCGCTCGCAGGCCAGGGCTTCCTGCCGCAGCTGCTGGTAGGAGGTGACGCTCCACACCTCGGCGCCGATCCCGAAACGCGCGGCCAGGATTTCCTGGGCCCGCAACACTTCCCGCAAGATGGCGCCTGAGCCAAAAAGCTGCAGGCGCACGGCAAGCCCTTCCGGGGCCCCGCGCAAGAGGTACATCCCCTTGAGGATGCCCTCCTCCACACGCGATGGCATGGGTGGCTGGGGGTAGTTCTCGTTGTAAAGGGTGAGGTAGTAAAAGCAGTCCTCCCCCCGGCGCACCATGGCTTCGAGCCCTTCGCGAACGATGACGGCCACTTCGTAGGCAAAGGCGGGATCGTAGGCGCGAACGTTGGGCATGACCGAAAACAACACGTGGGAGTGGCCGTCGCAGTGCTGGAGCCCTTCCCCCTGAAGGGTGGTACGCCCAGCCGTAGCCCCCAACAGGAACCCCCGCCCCATGCTGTCCCCAAAGGCCCAAATCAAATCCCCCACCCGCTGGAAGCCGAACATGGAGTAAAAGATGTAAAAAGGCACCGTGGGTAAGCCGTGGGTGGCGTAGGCGGTGCCGGCAGCGGTCGTGGAAGCCATGGCCCCCGCCTCGGTGATGCCTTCTTCCAGGATTTGGCCGTTTTTGGCTTCGCGGTAGGCCAAGAGCAAGTTGTGGTCCACCGGCTCGTAGAGCTGGCCCTTGGGGGCGTAAATCTTGACCTCGGCAAAAAGCGACTCCATGCCGAAGGTGCGGGCTTCGTCGGGTACCACGGGCACCACGTACCTGCCGAACTCCTTGTGCCGGAGGAGGTTGCGCAACAGGCGCACGAACGCCATGGTGGTGGAAACCTCCCGCTCGGAGCCGGCGAAAAACTCGGCAAAGGCGTCGTTGGCGGGAAGCTCGGGCACCTGCACCTGCACCCGGCGGGCGGGGAGAGGACCTCCCAGGGCCTGCCGCCGCTCCAAAACGTACTCCACCTCCGGGGAGTTGGGGCCGGGGTGGAAGTAGGGCGGGTCTTCCGATTCCAGCGCCGAGTCGGGGATTTCCAGGTGGAGCACATCGCGGAAGGCCTTGAGCTGGGCAACGTTGAGCTTTTTCATCTGGTGCGTGGGGTTTTTGCCTTCGAACTCCTGTCCCAAGGTCCACCCTTTGACGGTTTTCACGAGGATGGCCGTGGGCCGGCCCTGGGTTTCCGTGGCCAGCTTGTAGGCGGCGTACACCTTGCGGTAGTCGTGGCCGCCGAACTTGAGGTGCTTGATGTCGCGGTCGGAAAGGTGCTCCACCATGGCCAGAAGCCGGGGGTCGGCGCCGAAGAAGTGCTGGCGCATGAACGCGCCCCCCTCGGCGTGGTAGCGCTGCCACCACCCGTCCACCGTTTCGTTGAGGCGCTGGAGGAGGAGCCCATCGCCGTCCCGGCGCAGGAGCTCGTCCCACTCCCGGCCAAGGATGACCTTGATGACGTTCCAACCCGAGCCGCGGAACACCGCTTCCAGCTCCTGGATGATCTTGCCGTTCCCCCGCACCGGTCCGTCCAAGCGCTGGAGGTTGCAGTTGACCACGAAGATCAGGTTGTCCAGCTCCTCGTTGGCCGCCACGTGGAGCGCCCCCAGGGCCTCCGGCTCGTCTGCTTCCCCGTCCCCCATGAAGCACCAAACCCGCTGGTCCGAGGTGTCCGCAAGCCCCCGGTGCAGGAGGTAGCGGTTGAAGCGGGCCTGGTAAATGGCGTTGAGGGGCCCCAGGCCCATGGAAACCGTGGGAAACTCCCAGAAATCCGGCATACGCCGCGGGTGGGGGTAAGAGGAAAGGCCAATGCCCGTGGTTTCCCTGCGGAAGGCTTCCAGGTGGGCCTCGGTGAGGCGGCCTTCGAGGAAGGCCCGGGAGTAAATGCCCGGTGCCGCGTGCCCCTGGATGAACACCTGGTCCCCGCCGCCGGGGTGGTTTTTGCCGCGGAAGAAATGGTTGAACCCCACCTCGTACAGGGCCGCTGCCGAGGCGTAGGTGGAGAGGTGACCGCCGATGCCGGGGTAGTGCTTGTTGGCCCGCGACACCATGGCCATGGCGTTCCACCGTACGATGCGGCGGATGCGCTTTTCCATGGCCTCATCGCCAGGGAACGGGGGTTCCTGCTCGGGCGAAATGGTGTTGATGTACGGGGTTTGGATGGGCTCGATACCCAAACCCAGCATTCTCGCGCGCTTGAGGAGCTTGCGGAGGATGAACGCCCCGCGCAGGGGCCCCTTTTCCCCCACCACCCAGTCAAAGGCCTCGATCCACTCGGCGGTTTCCTGAGGGTCCTGATCCGCCAGCTGCTTTTTGAACTGCGTCTCGTACGCTTCGATCATGACCACGCCTCCCCACCGGCCCTTTGGGCCCCAAAGGAAAACTTCCTATGGGCCCGTTCTGTTCCAGGATGTTAGGATAGCGCTATGCGCTTTCCCGTCTTTTTCCTGGTCGCGGCTGCTGGGCTTGCCCCCACCTCTGGTGAGAACGTTCAAGTCTTCGTGGAGCTTTCGGGAGCGCCGGGGTTTTCCCCTTACTTTAGCCGGCCCTCGGTCCAGGCCGCTCAAGCCCTCCCCCAGGCCACGGCGCAGCTTTCTGCCAACGCTGCCCAGCAGGAAACCTTCGTGGCCGGCCTGAGGGCCAAGGGGGTAGCCTTTGTCGAGCTTTACCGGCTTTCCAAGCTCGCCAACGGCGTGGCTCTGGAGCTTCCGGCCGAGACTTTGGAAGCCGTAAGAAACCTCCCCGGCGTGGTGCGGGTGGTCCCCATCGTCCCCAAAAAGCCGCTTTTGGCCACGGCCGTGCCTCTCGTCAGGGCCCCCCAGGCCTGGCAGTTTCACGGCGCCACCGGGCGGGGGGTGCGGGTGGGGATCATTGACACCGGGGTGGACTACCTCCACCGCACCTTTGGCGGGCCAGGTACGGGCTACAGCAGCAACGACACCACGAAAATAGGGGACGCCCCCTACCCCAACGCCAAAGTGGTGGGAGGTTGGGACTTTGCTGGGGACAGCTACGACGCCGGCTCCGACACCCCCTCCAAGCGCACGCCCAAACCCGACCCCGACCCTATGGACTGTGGCGGGCACGGCACCCACGTGGCCTCCATCGTTGCTGGCTACGGGGAAACAAGGGAAGGCGCCACCTTCCCCGGACCTTTTTCCACCACCACGCCGTTTTCGAGTCTTCCCGTGGCTCCGGGCGTGGCTCCGGAGGCCCAGCTTTACGCCTTGAGGGTTTTCGGCTGCAGCGGGAGCACGGCCCTCGTCGCCCAAGCCTTGGAGTGGGCCGCCGATCCCAACAACGACGGCAACCCCGCGGACCATTTGGACATCGTGAACCTTTCCCTCGGCTCCGATTGGGGCGGGGCTTCGGACCCCGACGCCGTAGCGGCCACCAACGCCTCCCGGGTCGGGATCCTGGTGGTGGCGGCAGCCGGCAACTCCGGAGATACGGCGTTCATCAGCGGGAGTCCAGCCTCGGCCACCCCGGCCCTTTCGGTGGCCGCTGCCGTGGATGCCGGCGCCGTGGTGGGTGCCTTCGAGGTGACCACTCCCAGCGATTTGGCGGGCGCCTACCCCGCCTCCGAGGCGGGTTTTGGTCCCGACCTTGCCACCCTGGGCGACCGCGAGGCGCTTCTGGCTTCGCCGCAGCCGGGGGAAGAGCTGGGGTGTGACCCCTTTTCCCCAACCTCGGCAGCGGCTCTCGCTGGCAGGATCGCCCTCATCAACCGCGGCACCTGCACCTTCAAGCGGAAAGTCCTCAACGCCCAAAACGCCGGCGCCGTGGGCGTCCTCATCGTTCGGCAGGACGACGGGGACCCCTTCACCATGGGCAACGACAGCAGCATTACCACCCCCATCACCATTCCGGCGCAAATGACCGTGCTGTCGGTGGGCCAGCGCCTGCGGGAGCGCTTGGGCGACGGCGTGCGCGTGCGTCTTACCGCCCGCTTTCGCAACCAGTTCGTGTACACCAACCCCGAGCGGGAAGACACGGTCGCGTCCTTTTCTTCCCGCGGCCCGAGGAACGATTTGGCCCTCAAGCCCGACCTTGCCGCCCCTGGGGAAACCATCTTTGCCGCCGCCCACGGCACGGGTGCGGGGGGCGTGAGCCTTTCGGGAACCTCCATGGCCACGCCGGTGGCCGCAGGGGTGGCGGCGCTGGTCAAGGAGCTCAAGCCCGAGCTTACCCCCTGGCAGCTCAAAGCCGTGCTCATGAACACCGCCTTGGCCGATCTTTTCGCCACCCGCAAGGGTTTCGAGCCGCGTCATCTGGCCAGCCGGGTGGGGGCCGGGAGGGTGGACGCCGACCGTGCGGTCAAGGCCAGCGTGGTTCTCTACGGGGCGGACGACCCGGAAGCCGTTTCGGTTTCCCTCCGGACCGTGCCCGTGCCCGGGACCGCCACCGCCCGCCTGAGCGTAGCTAACCTTGGTTCCAGCGCCAAAACCCTCACCTTCACCTTTACCCAGAGCCAAGAAAACCCGTCGGTGCGGGGAAGCGTGGTCCCCCAAAAGCTCACCTTGGGCTCCGGCGAGACGCGGGATGTGGAGCTTTTGGTCGAGACCTTTGCGCCGTTCGCAGCCCCCCGGGACGCCACCCAAGCCGCGCGCCAGGGGGACTGGCCCCGCTTCTCGCTCCCGGAGCTCTCGGGTCATGTGGTGGCCAAGGACGGGGGTGAGGCGGTGGCACGGGTGCCGGTTTACGGCGTCCTCGTGCCCCGGGGGCAGGCCCTGGCGGCCCCGGCGCTGCTGCCCCCCGGAGGCGGGACCCTCACCGTGGCCAACCCCGCCGGAGGCACGACCTGGGTCGTGCCTCTGGAGCTGGCCTACGCCGGCCCGCCGACCAGCAGCAGCCGGCCAGCTTGGGTGCTCTTCGGGGGGGTAGGCAGCGACCTCGGCTCCGGCACCGACGACCCGGTGTTCACCTTCGGGGTCGTCACGCAAGAACCTTGGGTCAGCCCTGAAGACGTGAAGATCCGGGTGGATCTGGATCTCGACCGCAACGGCAGCGCCGACGTGCGCCTGGAAAACCGCCGGGCCAGCGACGACAGCGACACCTTCGTGACCTCCGTGTGCCTCCCGGTCACCGGGCCGTGCACCCCGCACATGCCCTTGGGGGGTCTTTCCCCCGAAGGACCCCACATCTCGGTGTTCGCCACCAACGTCATGGTCCTGACCGCCCGCGCCAGCGCCCTGAGGTGGACGAGCGGCGCCTTCGATTTTTGGTTCACCACCTCCGACGACGCCGGCCAGGCTACGGTGAGTCCCCGGTACACCTTCGACCCCGCAACCCCAAAGGTCCGGGCCGTGCCCACAGCACCCGGGCCACTCGTGTGGCCGCTCGCCTTCGGCCAAAACGTAGCCGTATCGGCAACCAATGCCGGGGGCAAGCTCCTTCTCCTCTTCCCCGAAAACCGCCCGGAGTGGCAGGCCCAGGTGCTGCCGGTGGCCAGCTCCTCCCGGCCGAAAAAGGTGTTCCGGAGCGCAGGACCCCGATAGGGAGGTAACGATGACCCCCAAAACCGCGTCGTGGGCCGCCCTGGCCGTGGGGCTTTTGGCCGCTTTGGTGGCGCTTCTTGCCGATGGTTTGGGGCTGGGCGGAGCTCCCGGCTTCGGCTGGAAGCAAGCGGCGCTGCTGGTGGTGGGCCTAGCCGTGGCCGCCGCGGCGGGGTTCAGGCTCCTGCGCACCCCCTAGCTTAGGAGCTCACGTTTTCTGCGGGCGCGAGGGACGTAGCTCCACCAGGGAGGGGAGGGCGCGCGGGGGGAAAAGGAGCAGGTCCACCACGGCTTGCGCCACGTCCTCGGGGGCCAGCTTCCAGCTCGCGCCCGGGCTTCCCCCGCCAAACTCCGTGTCCACGGAACCGGGGAGGACGGAAGCCACCCGCACCCCCTGCTGCCGCACCTCCTGCATGAGGCACTCGGAAAACATCACCAGCGCCGCCTTGCTGGCACAGTAGGCGGCACCGCCGGCAAAGGGGTTGCGGGCAGCGAGAGACGCCACGTTGACGATGAACCCCTGGGCCTGCAGGAGGTGGGGAAGGGCCGCCCGGCAAAGGTAAAAAACCCCAAAGAGGTTGGTTTCCAGCTGCAGCCGGAACTCTTCCAGGGTGGTTTCCGCAACCGGCTTGAAGATCCCCACACCGGCGTTGTTGACGAGGACGTCCAAACCTCCGCCCCACCTCACCGCTTCCTCCACCAGGTGGGCGCAGAAATTGGGATCACGCACGTCCCCAGCAAGCCCGTGGACCGCGCCCCAAGGCGCCAGCTCGGCGAGGGCTTGTTTCGCGTTTTCGGTCCTGCGGCCCGTCACCACCACCCGAGCGCCCAATTCCAGAAGCTTTCTGGCGATGGCCAGGCCGATACCCCGGCTGCCGCCGGTGACGAGGCAAACCTTTCCCGAAAGCGCGTGGCTCATGGGGTAACTCCTTCCGGGAGATCCTCGGCCACGGCCACGAGGCCGTGGGGGCTGGTGATGAGCACCTTTTGCCGCCCCGCCCGCAGGATTCCCTGGCTTTCCCAGTGGCTCAGGATACGGGACACGGTGTAAAGGGTCGCGCCGGTCATGGCCGCCAGGTCCTGGCGGGAAAGGGGAACGTCCAGAAGCACGCCCCCGGGAACCCGTTTCCCCACCTGCCGGGCGAGGCGCAGCAAGCAGCGGGCCAGGCGCTGCTCCACCCTTTCGGAAGCCAGCTCCAAGAACCGCTCCTGCATGTCCCGCATGTGGGCAGCGATTTCGGCCGTGGCGGCCAGGGTCAACGCCGGATAGCGGCGGCCCAACTCCCGCAGGACCTCTGCGGCCCACGCCACCACCGTGGTTTCCTCGACAGCTTGCGCGGTGACCGGGTACACGTGCCCCGGGGTCAAGGCCACCGCGGCCATGACCTGCCCCGGCCCCACGAACCGCACCACCACCTGGTGGCCGAAGCTGTCCTCCTGGACCAGCTTGACCTTGCCGGCAGCGACCACGTACAGGGCCTGGGCCGGGTCTCGCTGGCGGAAAAGCACCTGCCCCCGCCGCAGCTTGCGGCTCGCCCCCAGGCGCAAAACCTCGTCCTGGGCGGCGCCGTCCAGGCCCTTGAGGAGCGGGGAGGCAAGGACCACCTCTTTGGCTTCCGCCGTCAACACGCGCCGATGCTAGCACCGTCGCCAAGGTTTTGCCGGGCCCGTGGGTCCAGGGTGGAGCTTATTTCACGCGCAGGTCGGTGCTTTTCCCGCACGGCACCGACACACTTTCCTGGCGGTCACCCACCTGGAGCGTGTAGGAGCCTTCGGGAAGGCCGGAAATTTCCGTGGTTTGGGCTGGGTCCAGTGGCCAAACCACACCCAGCATCCCGGCCAGGGCGTGGATCCTCCACCCGTCCTGGGATACCAGCGAAACCCTGCCTATCGGGCCCTCGCTCGCCAGCCGGATGACCCCGGGACACGGGGGCTCGAGGACCAAAGGTTTCTCCCCCTCCACCTCCTGCCAGGTTCCGAGCCGCCACTGGCCCCCGGCTAGAGCTGCCGCCCGGACCCTGCGAGGTTCCGGCTGCCAGAAGGGGAAGCTGGCGCTCCCCGAGCTGTCGGCC
>JBAMMG010000035.1:0-4410 GCA_039793905.1 Thermoanaerobaculum sp.
CACGGCAAAGCTTCGGCTGCCGTAATCGCTGCTTACCGCCGCCGTGAGGTTGCCCGCAGGGTTGCAGGTGAAGGTCTCGGTCTTGACCGCCCCACTGGCCACCTTGAAGCTGGCCGAGACCAACCGCGAGACCCGGTCGTAGACGTACACGTCTCGGTCACTGGCCGTCCGCTCCAGGGCCTTGATGTTGCCTACTCCATCGTACCGGAAGGTGCCGGAGTTCCAGTACTCCTGCCCCCCAGGCCCCACCACCCGCATGCGCCCCGGCCGCGCCATGGCGTCCCCGTTGAGGCTCACCTCCTCCCGCACCCCGTTGGCCAAGACCCGCTGAAAGACCATGCCGTTGGGGTGATAGCTTTGCGCCGTCACGAACCCCGCTACCCCCGTGAGGTAGCCGTTGTCGTAGCTGTAGCTCAAGCTGCGCCCAGGATCCGCCAAACCGCCATCGTCCGGGTAGCTTTGGCTAGCCAAGTCCCCCAGCTCGTTCCACACAAAGCTCTGGCTGTAGCTGCGCGTTTCTGCCGCCGGAAACCGCATGCTGATTTGCGTCTGCTTGCCCGAAAGCCGCCCCATGCGCCCAGCGTAGGTGAAGCTTTCCACCACCGGCTCGTCCCCGTAGTCGGTGTAGTTGTGCCGCACCGCCGCAATGAGCTTGCCCAAGGCGGCGTTGGCCCCACTGTTGGCCGTGCCGTAGGTGTTTTCCACCAATACCCGCCCGCTGACCGCTTCCTTGACCCGCACCAGCCTGCCGGCCCGGTCGTACTCCCGCAGGATGTCGCTGGGCCCATCGGTGATGCGGGTGGCGTTGCCCAGGGCGTCGTAGCCGGAGTAAAAGACCTTGCCGTTGCCAAAGCTGCCCTTCTCCGGCAGCTGCTCCTCCTGCAAAAACCCACGCCCGTCGTAGGTCCAAAGGCGCGTTTGGAACGCCTGCCCCACCGGCATGTCCGCCCGCCGCAGCCGCCCTCCCACGTCGTAGGCGTAGGTGGTCGTGACCACCGCCCCCCCTGGCCCCGAGGGCTCCGAGACCGCCACCAGCCGGCCAAAGCGGTCGAACTCCCGGGTGACTATCCGTCCAGGACCTCTGGCACAAGCCCGAGGATTGGGCCAAGGCCTGGATGGGGGTGCGGAGGTTGAGGCTTTCGTGGGGGATTTGGGTGTTGGTGGCCATCGGGAGTGGGCGCGATGCCGGTCAAAGGCTTGGGACCGGGTGAGCAGGAGGCCTTCGGGAAAACCGTGACACGAGTCTTTTTGGGGAGGTTTGTCCTTTTCCGCCGACGGAAGCCGCCCTGGAGGCGGACCGGAAGCGATGGTCTCGTTAGCGATTTGCGAGGGTAAGCCAATAAAAAAAGCGGCGGGTGTCCGCCGCTTTCGAGGTGCTCTGGGTAAGCTTCAGGCTTTGAGTTTGCGGATTTCCTCGGTGAGGGCGGGGACGATCTGGAAGAGATCGCCGACGACGCCGTAATCCGCAACCTTGAAGATGGGTGCTTCGGGGTCCTTGTTGATGGCAACGATGACCTTGGAGGAGGACATGCCCGCCAGATGCTGGATGGCGCCGGAAATGCCGCACGCCACGTACAGGGTCGGGGAAACCACTTTCCCCGTTTGCCCCACCTGGTGGGCGTGGTCGATCCAGCCAGCGTCCACTGCGGCGCGGGAAGCGCCCACGGCCGCTCCCAGGACCTTGGCCAGCTCGCGGATGAGGGCAAAGTTCTCTGGTCCCCGCAAACCACGGCCACCGGAAACGATGATGTCGGCCTCGGCCACGTCCAGCTCCCCCGCCTGGGAGCTTACGACCTCCTTGACCCTGTAGCCGGAGGGCACAGCCACCGCTTCCAGGTTCACCACCTCGGCGGCGCCGGTGCTTTTTTGAGCCGGGAAGACGTTGGGGCGGAGGGTTACCACCACCGGCACGGTACTCCCGCCGTCCACCGTGGCCAGGGCCTTGCCGGAGTACACGGGCCGCACCGCCTGGAGCCTATCCCCATCCCACCGCAGCGCCGTTACGTCAGGAAGGCAGCCCACCCGCAGCTTGGCGGCCAGCCTTCCCGAAAGGTCGCGGCCCAGGGACGTGGCCGCCATGAAAACGGCTTGGGGCTGGGCTTGCCTTGCGGCTTCCGCTACCGCCTGGGCGTAGGCTTGGGGCGTGTAGTTTACCAGCTCGGCCTGGTCAGCCACGAAAACCTTGTCGGCCCCCCATTCGCCCAAGGAAGGCGCCAAGGACCTAACACCCGCGCCCACGAGCACGGCCGCCACCGGCAGCCCCTTTTCGCTAGCGAGTCTTTTGGCTTCCGAAAGCGCCTCCAGGGAAGCTTTTCGGGCTTGCCCGTCGCGCTGCTCCACGAAAACGAGAATTCCCGCCATGGCTGCCTCCTCAAATGACCTTGGCTTCTTCCCGCAACAGCCGCGCCAGCTCCCGGGCCGCCCCTTGCGGGTCCTGCTCGCCGTTGATGATCTTGCCGCCACTCTTGGCAGGGGGCAGGGAAAGGGCCACCCACCGGCAGGTGGCGGAAGCAATGGCCCCCTCCTCCAAACCCAGATCGGCCACCTTTACGGTTTCCACCGGCATCTTTTTGGCAGCCATGATCCCCTTGAGGGAGGGGTACCGGGGCTCGTTGAGGCCTTTTTGGGTGGTGATGAGGCAAGGCATGGCCACTTCGACGATCTCCTGCCCGCCCTCGATCTCTCGCCAGGCTGTAACCTTGCCGTCACCGTATTCGAGCTTGGTCACGGAAGCCACGTGGGGGATGTCCAAAAGCTCCGCCACCATGGCCCCAACGAGGCCTTGATCGGAGCCCACACCTTTGACGCCAGCAAAGATCAAATCGAAGGGGCCGGCCTTTTGGATGGCCGCTGCCAGGATTTGGGCAATGGCAAAAGCATCTCCAAACGCCGCACCGGTGCCGAGGACGTGCACGCCCTTGTCCCCGCCGCGGGCAAAGCACTCCCGCACAACCTGCTGATCCCGCTCTGGCCCGTAGGTGATGTAGGTAACCTCGGCTCCCTTGGATTCCTTGAGCTTGATGGCCTCCTCGACGGCAAACTCGTCGTAAGGCGAGATGATCCATTTGATGCCCGTTTCGTCAATGCTTTTCCCCGAGGGTCCGACCTTGATGGTGGAGGCGGTGTCGGGGACGTAGGTGACCAGCACGCCAACTTTCATAAGCCCCCCTTTCCTGGCGCCGGCGCGCCCTTGCCAATTCTAGCACGAAAAGCGGAAAACTCCGCGCCGGTTTGGCGGCCCAAGCCTCAACCTTCCCACTTGCCAAGGACGATGCAGGCGTTGGTGCCGCCAAAACCGAAGGAGTTGGACATGGCCACCCGCACCTCTTGGCGGCGGGCGCGGTACGGCACGTAATCCAAATCGCACCCCTCATCGGGGTTGTCCAGGTTGAGGGTGGGCGGGACGACATCCCGCGCCACCGAAAGGGCCGTGATCCCCGTTTCCAACCCCCCGGCTGCACCCAAAAGGTGACCCGTTGCCGACTTGGTGGAAGAAACCGCCAGCTTGTAGGCGTGATCGCCAAAGACGCGCTTGATGGCCACGGTTTCGATGCGGTCGCCGTGGGGGGTGGAGGTGCCGTGGGCGTTGATGTAGTCCACCTGCTCAGGGGCGATACCGGCGTCCCGCAAGGCCGCCGCCATGACCCGCGCCGCCCCGTCCCCGTCTTCGCAAGGGGCCGTGATGTGGTAGGCGTCGCCGGTCATGCCGATGCCCAAAACCTCGCAAAGGATGGGCGCTCCCCGCCGCCGGGCAAACTCCATCTCTTCGAGTACCAAAACCCCGGCACCCTCCCCTATGACGAAGCCGTCCCGGTCCCGGTCCCACGGCCGGGAGGCCTTTTCCGGTTCGTCGTTGCGGGTGGAAAGGGCGCGCATGGACGCAAACCCCGCCACCGCCAAGGGGTCAATGACCGCTTCCGCCCCTCCGGCGATGGCGGCATCGGCGTACCCGTGGCGGATGTAGAGGTACGCATCGGTGATGGCATGGGCGGAGGTGGAGCAGGCGGTGCAGGTGGCCATGTTGGGGCCCTTGGCCCCCAGGCGGATGGAGACCAGCCCCGCGCACATGTTGATGATGGCGCCGGGGATGAAGAACGGCGACACCCGCCGCGGCCCCTTTTCCCGCAAGGTCGCGTGGTTTTCCTCGATGAACGGCAGGCCACCAATCCCCGAACCCAGGACTACCGCGACGCGGTCGGCAATTTCGGGAGTTACCTTCAACCCGGCGTGCTCCACGGCCATGACGCTAGCGGCCAAGGCGTACTGTACGAAAAGGTCGAATTTGCGGGCCTCCTTGGCGTCCATGAAGTTTTGGGGGTCGAACCCTTTGACCTCGGCGGCGATCCGCACGGGAAAGGCCGAGGTCAAAGGGTTCGACCCCCAAAACTTCATGGACGCCAAGGAGGCCCG
>JBAMMG010000035.1:4420-8455 GCA_039793905.1 Thermoanaerobaculum sp.
CGAGCGGCCCGCGATGATGGCTTCCCAGGTAGGCTCCGTCCCCACTCCAAGAGGGGAGATGAGCCCCACCCCGGTAACCACGACCCGGCGGGGCATCAGGACTCCTTGACGTGCTCCTTGAGGTATGCGATGGCGTCGCCCACCGTGCGGATCTTTTCCGCGGCTTCGTCCGGGATCTCCACGCCAAACTCTTCCTCGAAGGCCATGATGAGCTCGACCGTATCCAGAGAATCGGCGCCCAAATCATCGGTAAAGGTCGCTTCCGGCTTCACCTTCTCCGGATCCACACCCAACTGCTGCACGATGATGTCCTTGACCTTTTGCTCGATGTTCATGTCTGTCCTCTCCCTCGTCCAGCGTCGTTCACAAACCGGGTGCTTTTTACCACAGCTGCCCGGCCCGTGCAAGTGCGCCCCCGGGGGAACCGTCCCGAGCCCGCATGTCCTCTGGGAGAGACAGGGTGTCCCAGCTGGCGGGGCCTTGCGCCCCTCCCGCTCCCACCACCGGGGCCCAAAGGCGCAGTCCCCGTGGCCCGCGCGCGCCCCCCATCACCGTGGCACGGATCTTGCTAAGAGAATTGGCTGCGGACAGGGTCAACGGCCACGACCTCGCCGCACGCATCCAACCTCCTCCTTCTTTTCCTGGCGGGGCAACCCGCCAGTTTTTTTATGAGCTTTTTGGCTTCCCAAAGGCAAACCGGGGCTCCTGGCCTGAAAGCAAGCGGCGGATGTTCTTCCGGTGGGTCCAAAAGACGAAAAGGCACAGGGCCGCGGCCAAAGGCTTCATGCCCCACGGCGACAGGTTCGGGAAAGCAAAGGCGGCTACCGCCAAGGCCAACCCCGCCGCCAGGGACGCCAGGGACACGATGCGGGTAGCGAGGACCACGACCAGCCATACCCCCGCGGCCATGCCCACCAAGCCCGGTGCCAGCACCAAGAGGCCACCTCCCGCTGTGGCCACGCCCTTGCCTCCCGCAAAACCGGCAAAGACCGGGAACGTGTGGCCGAGGACCGCGGCCGCGGCACAGGCGAGGGGCAGCCAAACGGGGAACGACTCACCCCAAAGCTTGGGCAACGCCGCGGCCAAGGCGCCCTTGCCCACATCCACCACCACCACCGGAAGGGCCGCCTTCCAACCCAGGGTGCGAGCAACGTTGGTGGCGCCGGCGTTCCCCGAACCCAGGGTGCGAACGTCCACGCCAAAGAAAAGCTTGCTCACCCAAACCGCGGTGGGAATAGAACCCAAACCGTAAGCGAGAAAAAGCAAGCCCAGCGTCACTCTTCTTCGTCCTCGAACTCTTCGTCTTCGTCCTCCAAGAACTCTTCGTCCTCCTCTTCCCAATCCTCCTCGTCTTCCTCTTCCTCCTCCATGAGCTCCTCGAAATCCTCAGGAAGGGCGAAGGCGTCGGGGTCGGAATTGCCGCATACCTCGCAGGTCGCACGGCGGATTTCACCGTCCCGCCAGGTAAAGTCCTCCACCTCCGACTCGCATTCAAGGCAAATGATGTAATCGGGTCTCGCCATAAGTTCCTCCACCCCGGACCACCGGGTTTGCGGGAAATTTAGCTTTCCTGCTGGCCAGCCGCAAGGGGCTCCAGGCGACGCACAGCAATGCCAACGCTGCCGGGACCCGTGTGGGCGGCCAACACCGGTGAAAGGTTGACGATAGGGATGTCGCTGATACCAAAGGCCTCGTAGAGCCTTTCGGCGACGTACTCAGCGGCACCGATGGCGTTGGCGTGGGCCACCATGAGGCGGACCGGGCTGTCGCCGGCAAAAGCCTTGGCCTTCCGCACCAGCCCCCGCAGGCAGGAAGCAAAGCCAAAGGTCACCCCCGCCTTGGCCGCTTTTCCGGCGTCATCCAACGTGAGGATGGGCCGCAGGTGCAAAAGCTTGGAAAGCCGGGCCAGACCCGGCGAAACCCGCCCGCTCTTGGCCGCGGTTTCCAGGGAAGGAATGGCGGCGAAAAGCCGGGTCTGCGAAGCCGCTTTTTCGGCAGCATGGGCCACCTCGTCGAGCGACCCTCCTGCTGCCGCCTTTTCCACCACCGCTTCCACGACCAGCCCTAAGGTCACCGAAAGCCCTTTGCTGTCCACGACCCGAATGCGCTGGGGATCCACCTCCCGGGCTGCCGCCAGGGCCGCTTGGTAGGTCCCCGAAAGCCCCGAGGAAAGGGTCACGCACACGACGCCTTCGTGCTGTTCGAGAAGCCGCTGAAACACCCTCCGGTACTCCCCCACCGCCGGTTGCGAGGTCCTGGGCGCCTGCGGCGAAGTGGCCAAACGCTGGTAAAATTGAGCAGCGGTGATTTCCACACCGTCGGCGAAGCTTTCCGATCCGAAAACGATAAAAAGCGGCACCCGCACCACGTGGGCACTGGCAAGGGTGGACTCGGGCAAATCGCATGATGAGTCGGTGACCAGCCCCACTCGGTACGGCGAGCGGTGAACCAGCTGCTGGAGGATCATGTCCTCGATTTTGGTGCGCTCCACGTGCCCGAGGCTCGCGAGAAGCGCAAAAAGCCGCTGGGGCTCGTTGGTGTGCAGGTGCACCCGCAACCGCGACCCGCCTCCCGCCACCACCAGGGAATCACCCAGGGGCTCGATGAGCTTGGCTACGGCTTTGCGGTCCAAGCGCTCGCCGGTCAAAAGCGCTTCCGAACAAAAGCGGAAGCGCGTTTCCATTTCCGCGTGGGCGGCCGCAAACGGCGTGGGCTCCCCCATGGACAGTCCCGCCTGGCGCAAATCCGCGGCTTTCCGATCCTGGAAGAAGCTTACCACCCCCTCCAGGAAGCACACGAAACCCTGGGCACCGGCATCCACCACCTTGTTCTTGCGCAGGACCTCGAGTTGCTCCTGGGTCCGGGCCAAGGCCTGCCTGGCGGGGGTCAAGGAGCGGGACAAGAGCTCCCCAAAATCCCGCACGCCTTCCCGCACCCCTGCGTCCACCTCCTGCGCCCACGCTCTCAAGACCGAGAGAATCGTCCCTTCCACGGGGTGGGCCATGGCTTGCTGGGCGGCATCTACCGCCCGCCGCACCGCCTGGGCAAACTCCACCGCCGTGCAGCGCACCTGGTTTTGCAGCGCCTCCGCCAAACCGTGGAAGAACTGGGCCATGATGGCCCCGGAGTTCCCCCGCGCCCCCTCCAAGGCCGCGTCGGCCACCTTGCGGACAGCGACACCCACAGGTACCGGAGGCAACGAAACAGCGGTGGCGGCCACCCTCAAGGTTGAGGCCAAGTTGGTGCCGGTGTCCGCGTCGGGGACCGGAAACACGTTGATGCGGTTGATGGCTTCCTGCTGCCGCACTACCGCCAAGGATCCGGCCCTCACGGCGCGCACGAAACGGGGGCCTGTCAGAACCTGAACCATCGCTAAACTCCCCGCGCCATTATACGGTGCCGTTACTCGTCCTCCGCCTCTTCCTCCCCTGCCCCCGACAGCTCTTCGAATTCCTCCTCGGTGGCAAAGGCCACGGGATCGTCGTTGCCGCACTGGGGGCAAAGGGCTTCCACCACTCGGCCGTCGGTCCACTCGAAGGTGTAGACGGGGGTTTCGCACTCCAGGCAAATGAGGTAGTCGGGCGCGCCCATGGTTTCATGATAGCCCAAGAAAAGCCGCACCACGGGTTGCGCAAGCCCTCGCCGTGCGCCTATCATCGGGCCGTGAAGCTCGTTGCGCAACTGGTGGCAAGCCTTCCCAGCCGCTTTTACGATCTCACCTGGCGGCGGGTGCGGTTTTTGGGGGCTGCTTCGATTTTGGCGAAAGACACCCTCGCCCGCATGGTGACGCCCCCTTTTCCCTTTGCCGAAATCGTCCGGGAAATGGAGCTGCTCGCCGTTCAATCCACAACCCTTACCTCGGTGATCGCGCTTTTCACCGGCATGGTGCTGGCGTTGCAATCCACCTTCGCCTTGGAAGAGTTCGGGGCCAAGCTGTACATGGGGGAAGTGGTGGCCATTTCCCTGGTCCGGGAGCTCGGGCCTGTGCTCACGGCCATCAGGGTGGGAGGGCGGGTGGGGGAAGGAATTACCGCG
>JBAMMG010000036.1:0-33910 GCA_039793905.1 Thermoanaerobaculum sp.
CTCGCCCCACGCGGGCGCCGGCAAAGCCGGACGGGCGCTCATTTTTCCCGCCCCCGGAAGCCCACCAGCCCCGTTTCCCTCACCCCTTACCGCGAAAGCCTGGGAGGTGTTACCCGCATTTTTCCCGGATCCCGGGCAATGATCCGCCCGATGGTGGACACCGACGGCACCTTCAGGTTGTGCGCCCGACAAAAGGGCTCCAAAAGCGGTTTGAGCTTTTCTTTCCCGATGTTCGGATACACCTGCCGCAGCCGCCGAATCTCCGCCACCAGCTCCGCCGGCCAAAAGGGTTTCCGCACCCTCTTGGGCCGGCACGACTTCGGCTCCAGCGCCGCAAGCTCGCCACCCCCTTCTCGCAGCTTCTGCCGCCAGCGATAAAGCGTTCGCCGGGAAACCCCATAGGCATCCCGAGTGGCTTCAAGCCCGTGCTTTTCCCAAAACGCCAGAATCTGCGCTCGCCTCTCCGCCGTAGGTCCGTGCATAGCCCAAGTTTGCCCCAAACTCACCCACCGCCAAAAGCCCCGAAGGCCAAAGCCTACGTTCCCCATGCGCATCCCCTCTCCTTCCTGCGGGTGGCCGCTGACGCCCTGGGGAAAGCCGCACGCGCCTTCCCCCAGGGCTTTGACCCGGCACCCCGCCCCAGGCGGGCTGCCGGCCCAACAGCGGCCACCCGCCCACGACGACCCCCAAACATCCCCGCTCTCACCTCTCACCTCTCACTCCCTACCCCGTGCCACAGGCTGAGGAACTTATGCAACGGCGGAGGCAACCGGCGAGCTGCGAGCAAATGGGAAGAAAATTGACCGGCTCCACCTGCTCAGTGGGCTTGCGGAACCGATTCGAAAGAGAAGCGCCGTATTTCTTCTACGCTTGCTCGTTTTGAAAGGTGGAGCATCTCGATCCCAACCACACGACCGTTGCTGTCGTAATCCACCAGGATTCCCGGCGCCACCTCCTCGGTGCGAAACGCTGGCTCGTCACTAAGAGCGAGGTACAAAGCGTCCGCCTGTTCGTCAACCCTGAGTTTCATAGCTTCCTCCTTCGGGGGTCAAAGTACGCCGTGATGACCAAGATCGTCGAACCCACATCTCGGACAACAACCCGCAGAATTCGGTTGCCAAACTCGGGAACCGTGCCCAGCCGGTGCTCGAGAGAGGGGTCTACGGTGTCCCATTCGTTCCACTCGGGGTTGGATACGACCTTTTCCACCCATCGCAAAGGTATCCGCCGTTTCTCGAGCACCTCCTGAGCATGGGTGGTGAGGCGGAGCGCCATGCTGCTAGTGGCACAGGGTGCTGCCCGCTAAGGCTTTCCGCGTAAGAGATTTGCCCCCGGCGGCGGCCAGGCGCTCCGCCGGGGCCGCCAGCTTGTCGGCAAAAACGGGATAGGGCTCTACCGGGCTTCTGCTCATGGACGTGGCACCCAGTTCGGTCTAGGGTGTGGCCCATCCTGTGTCAAACAGCGGCGGCGCCGGGTACAAGGATGCTCTGGGGATTGGCGAGCAGGGTCGCGTAGGATAGTGCGGCGAGGGACGTGTGGGGTTGCGGGATGAGCTGGTCTCGTGCGTGAAATGCCCGCGCCTGGTGGCTTTTCGCCAGGCGTGCGCTCAGCGGGTGCCGCCCCGTTTTCGTCGGGATGTGGAAGCCCGCGGCTTTTGGGCCAGGCCGGTGCCGGCCTTCGGGGATTGGAACGCCTTTCTGGCCATTGTCGGGCTGGCGCCAGCGGCCTTTGGCGCCAACCGCACCGGGCGCATGTTTACCGGCGACCGCTCTGGGGACTTCCTCTACGCCGCCCTGCATCGCTTCGCGTTGGCCACCCAGGGGGAAAGCCGGCATCGTGGTGACGGGCTTGCCCTTCGCGGCGTTTTGATCACCGCGGCCGTGCGGTGTGCACCCCCGAAGAACCGGCCCACGGCCGAGGAGCTGGCCAACTGCCGTCCGTACCTCCGGGAGGATCTGGCTTCCTTGCCCAACCTGCGGGTCATCCTCGCCCTGGGCCGCATTGCCCACGACGCGGTACTTTCGGCATGGCCGGGAGGCAGGGAACGACCCAGGCCGGTATTTGCCCATGGCCGGGAGCATGTGCTTCCGGGTGGGGTGGTTCTCGTGGACTCCTACCACGTTTCCCAGCAAAATACCTTTACCGGCCGTTTGACGGCCTCGGCCTTCGAGAGGATTCTCGCCCGTTGCCTGAAGCTTTCGGGAAAGGAGGGGAGCCGTGGTCCAAGCTGAGGGAAAGACGTTTCCTTTCGTTGGGGAAGAGGCAATTCGCCCCGAGTTTTTGGAGACCTTTGCCTACGAGTACCCGCACCGCGACGCCGAAATCACAATTCAAACCGATGAGTGGAACTGCGTGTGCCCGTTTTCGGGGCTGCCGGATTTTGGCACCCTTACCGTCCGGTACGTCCCCGACAAACTGTGCCTGGAGCTCAAGTCGCTCAAGTACTACCTCATTTCGTTCCGCAACGTGGGAATTTACCAGGAGCACGCCGCCAACCGCATCCTCGAAGACCTGGTGCGATGCGTGAACCCCAAGCGCATGGTGGTCACCTTGGATTACCGCCTGCGGGGAGGGATCCACACCGTGGTCACCGTGCGCTACCCTGAGGGCAGGGACTGACCCGGTGGCGGTGGACGAGGATCCAGGCCCCATCCTCCCGTTTTTCGAAAACGTCGGTCGCGAACCCTTCGCTCGTTCCCGGCTGGGGGCCGCCTTTGACCTGCCGCACGTAGCGGTAAGTGACGACGGCGCTGGCGCCGTAAACCCTTGCTGTGATGTCGCGAAAGGTCAAGCGGGTGACCACGGCGCCGGAAGCGCGGAGGCTCTTGAAAGGCTCGATAAAGGCGGCTCGTCCCGAAACCCGCCGGCACCCTTCCACCAGGGTCATAGAGTAGGCCACCAACGGCTCGAGGTACTCCGCGTCCAAAAGCATTTCGCCCTTGCGCAGCTCTTCCAAGGTTTCCAGGACCTGGGCTTCAGGGGCTGCAGCCGGGCCGGACACTTGCAGGGCGGCCAAGCTCAAAATCCAGGCCAGCATGGAGGCATTGTAGCGTTGCCGGGAAAGCTTTAGCCTTTGGCGGTGTGCGGTCTGAATCGCAGCCAGTGGGCTTGGTGCCTTTACGATTGGGCCAACTCCGCCTTTGCCCTTGCCTGCATGACCGCTCTCCTACCACCGCTTTTGGTGCGAGCGGTGGACCGGGAGCTCGGTGCGCCCGCGGGCACCGTGGTTTGGGGGTGGCTGGCCATGGCGGGGATGGCCCTCAGTTTGGCCTTTTCGCCCCCACTGGGGGCGTGGATGGATGCCCATGCCAAGCGGCGGTGGGTTCTCGCCGCCAGCGTGGCCGTTGGAGCTCTTTCCTGCCTTTTTGTTGGCTTGGCGCTGGAGCGGGCTTGGCCTTTGGCGGGGGCCGCCTACGTGTTGGGGGCCAGCGCCTTCGCTTTGGGAAACGTGGCTTACGACGCTCTGCTCCCCGGCGTTGCCCCTGGCGGGGACGTGGATCGGGTTTCGGCTGTGGGGTACAGCTTGGGCTACCTGGGCGGGGCGGTGGCGCTGGTCTTGGCCTTGGTCCTGTGGCGGTGGGGGAGCACGAGTGCGGCTTTTGGGGTGGTGGGGTTGTGGTGGGGGGTGTTTGCGGTTCCGGTCCTGGCGTGGGTTCCGGAACCACCCGCCGGGAAACGGCACACGGTGACGCTGCTTGCCAACGCGTGGCGGAAACTCCGGGCCAACCCCAGGGCCGTTCGTTTTTTGCTTGCCTACTGGCTTTACAACGACGGCATCGGCACGGTCATCAAGATGGCGGGAGCCTACGGTGGGGAGCTCGGGCTCCCCTTGATTCACGTGGTGGGGGCGTTGCTTTTGGCGCAGGTGGTTGGCGTCCCGGCCACCTTGGCCTTTGGATGGGGAGCGCCGCGGTGGGGGTGTCAGTGGCTCATTCTTTTGGCTCTGGTGGTGTACCTTGGGGTTGCGCTGTGGGGCGTGCGCCTTTCCCGGCCGTGGGAGTTTTGGGCTTTGGCGGCGGCTGTGGGGACCGTGCAGGGGGGCGCCCAGGCCCTTTCCCGCTCGCTCTTTGCCCGCTTCGTGCCGGAAGGCTCGGAGGCGGCGTTCTTTTCGTTCTTCGACGTTTCCGGGAGGTTTGCGGGCCTTGCGGGTCCCGCCCTTTTTGCCGCGGCGGTGCAGGTTTCGGGCTCGCCGCGAGCCGGGGTCCTGGTGACGGCGGTGTTTTTCTTGGCGGGCGGGTTGCTCCTCGTGGGCGTGAAGGAGAGCGGGGGGGCCTCTTCCGCTGCCGAAAACCCGTGAAGAGCTTGGGGTGCAGGAGCGGGGGAAGGTCTCGGGTATAATCCCGGGGAATTTTTTGCGCCGGGGCCCCAGGGCCCGGTGGCGGGGAGGGGACGTCATGTCGGAGAGTGCGCTGTTGATCACCCTGGTCATGGGCTTTTCGCTGTTTGGTCTTTTGGTGGCGTACGTTTTGGTGCGGTGGGTCATGGCCAAGGACACCGGGTCGGAAGCCATGCAACGCATCTCCAACGCCATCAAGGAAGGAGCCGAGGCCTTTCTGCGTCGCCAGAACAGGACGATCCTGGTCCTGGCGGCGGTTTTTGCTTTTGTCCTTTTCGTCGGTTACGGCTTCGTGCGGGAGTCCCGGGAGTTCGACCCCGTGGGCAGCTCGCTGCAGCTCGCCTTTTGGATTGCCCTTTCGTTCATTTTCGGGGCGCTGTGCTCGGTGTTTGCCGGGTACGTGGGGATGTGGGTTTCCATCCGCTCCAATATCCGCACGGCGGCTGCTGCCCTCTCCAGCTTGAACGATGCCCTGCGCATCGCTCTCCGCGGTGGTGCCGTTTCCGGGCTTTTGGTCGTGGCTATGTCGCTTTTGGGCGTGGCGGGTCTTTACGCCCTGGTTTCCACCGTGGGGGGCGTGGAGCCGACGAAGGTGCCACTTTTGATCGTGGGCTACGGGTTCGGGGCCTCCTTCGTGGCCCTCTTTGCTCAGCTTGGAGGCGGGATTTACACCAAGGCTGCCGACGTGGGCGCTGACCTGGTGGGCAAGGTGGAGGCCGGTATCCCCGAAGACGACCCCCGCAACCCCGCGGTCATTGCCGACCTCGTGGGGGACAACGTGGGTGACTGCGCTGGCCGTGGCGCTGACCTCTTCGAGTCCACCGCCGCCGAAAACATTGGCGCCATGATTCTGGGAGCCTCCCTCGCCGCCACCGCCGCCAAGCAAGGGATCGAGTTTTCCATGGGGGTCGTCGGGGTCATGATGTTTCCCCTCGTGGCCCGCGCGTTCGGGATCCTGGCCAGCGTCATCGGCATCCTCATGGTCAAGATGGACAAGGAAGAACGCATGGACCCCATGGAGGCCTTGAACCGCGGCTATTACGTGGCCGTGACCCTGGCCATGATTGGTTTTGCCGCGGCCACCTACTGGCTCCTCTCGAGCCCTGCCGCTCCCAACGCGTGGTGGCACTTCTTCCTCTGTGGTGTTCTTGGCGTGCTCACCTCCGTGGCCTTCGTCTACATCACCCAGTACTACACCGAGTACCGCTTCCGGCCGGTGCAGTCCATTGCCGAGGCCTCCACCACCGGCCCCGCGACCAACATCATCGCCGGTGTGGGCGTGGGTTTCGAGTGCACCTGGATGCCGGCGGTGGTCATGGGCGCCGCCCTTTTGGCCGCCTACTGGCTGGGTGAGACCTCAGGCTTGCCCCACGCCGGGCTCTTCGGCACGGCGGTGGCCACCATGGGGATGCTGGCGACGGCCGCGTACATTTTGGCCATGGACACCTTCGGCCCCATCACCGACAACGCCGGCGGCATCGTGGAGATGTCGCAACAACCCGAAGAGGTACGGCGCAAGACCGACCGCCTGGACGCCGTGGGGAACACCACCAAGGCCCTGACCAAGGGCTACGCCATTGGCTCGGCGGGGCTTGCCGCGTTCCTGCTGTTCCAGGCGTACATGGACGAGGTGAAGAACTACGCCGGCCTCGGGGAAGCGGCGCCTTTCGTGGTGAACCTGGCCAAGCCCGTGGTCTTCGTGGGGGCACTTTTGGGTGCCATGCTGGTGTTCCTCTTTTCGGCTTTGGCCATCCGCGCCGTGGGGAAGGCAGCCCAGTCCATCATCGAGGAGGTACGCCGCCAGTACGCATCGCTGCCCCGGGAAAACGACATCATCGTGTTTCCCTCCAACTTCAAGCCCGATTACGGCTCCTGCGTGGACATCGTCACCAAGGCTGCCCTCAAGCGCATGGTGGCCCCGGGGCTCCTGGCGGTCCTCATGCCCGTGGCCGTGGGGGTGGTTTTCCGCATCTTCATTCGTCCCGAGGATCCCCTCATTTCCGCCGAAGCCGTGGCCGGGCTTTTGATGGTGGGGACCATTGGCGGCATCCTCGTGGCCCTGTTTCTCAACAACGCCGGTGGCGCCTGGGACAACGCCAAGAAGTTCATCGAAACCGGCGCCCACGGCGGCAAATACCTCACGACCCCCGACGGCAAGCGCATGAAGAACCCCACCCATGCCGCCGCGGTGGTGGGCGACACCGTGGGTGACCCCTTCAAGGACACCGCCGGTCCGTCCCTCCACGTCCTCATCAAGCTGCTCTCCACCATCACCCTGGTGCTGGCGCCGTTGTTCCTCTAAGACCTGATGTCGAGAAAGCCACGCCGGCTCCCCCGGGGGAGCCGGCGTTTTTTGTTTACGGCGTTTGCGGCAAAAGCAAGGCCTCCAAGCGGGCTTTAAGCTCGCCCTCCAGGGGCTGTGGCCTTTTTGCGGCGTAATCGTAGTGGACCTGGACCGTTTCGCCGTCGGCGGCGAGCTCCCCACCGGCCCACACCCGGTAGGAAATGGTGAACGACGAGCGTCCCAGGTGACTCACCCACAGTTCCACCTCCACAGCGTCGCCCAAGTGAATGGGGCGCCGGTAGTTCACCGCAACTCGGGCAACCACGAACGGAAAGTCCACCTCGGCGCCCTTTTCCCGGAAATGGGAAAGCCAAAAGCGGGTGCGGGCCACCTCCAGATAGGTCACGGTGACGGCGTTGTTTACGTGCCCCATGGCGTCCAAATCCCGGAACCGCACCTCGATGGGGAAACGAAAGACCCGTTCCACGGCTCGACCTCCGGTCTTCAGGTTTTGCGGATGGCAAGAGCGCGCAGGCGGTTGAGGGCGGCTCGGGCCGCTTGCCTGCCAGCCTCCACGGCTTCCGGAAGCCTCTTGAACTCCGACCAGTGTATCCCCGAAACTTCGGGCCTGAGAACCAGATCAGCTGAGGCTACTAGGGCCTCCCGAAGTCGGGCATGGGTCATGACGCTGGCGCGCAGGAGGACCCGGGGAACGGAAATGCGGATGGGGTCCTCCTTGGGGTCGGGAAGGTCCCCTACGTCCACCGCCACCAGCGGCCTGCGGGCCAACCCCCTGGCTTCCTCTACGGGCACCTCGGCCACCACACCACCGTCCAGCACGTAGCGGCCGTCCACGGGGTAAGGGGGCACCACCCCCGGCACGGCCGAAGACGCCGCCACCGCTTGCCGCAGACTCCCCTGGCGCAGGGCGGCGGCACGCCCGGTGGCGAAATCCGTCACCACCGCTGCGAAGGGGAGGCGCAGGTCCTCGATGCGAGCGTCGGGGACGAGGAACGCCACGGCGCGGTCCAAGTCCGCCGTTTCCACCAGTCCCCGCCGGTGCAGAGCCAAAGCCACCTGCGCTCCCTGCTGCAAGCGTTGGGCGAAAGAAAGGAGCGGGTTGTCGCGGCTCGTGACCTCGTCGGTGAGCCGCACCTCGGGGAGGTGGGAGGGAAAATCGGACGCCAGGAACTCCTGCCATCGTTCCAGCACCTTTTGGGTGCTGCCGAGGGTGAGCCACATGGCCCCCACCACCGCCCCGGCGCTGGTTCCGGCAATGCCCGCGACGGGCACCCCTGCCTCTTCCAGCATCTCCAAAACCCCCACGTGGGCCAACCCCCGCGCCCCACCGCCCCCCAGCGCCAGCACCACCCCTTCCCGAGGTCCGCGCTTGAAAAGGAAATCCAAAACGCCCACGGCCGCCATGGTACCGTACTCGGCCCCGACGAACCTGGGTACGCTCACGGGGTACGGGGGCGAGCCCGAGCGCTTGTACCAGGAAGGAACTTGTCGTATGGTGAGGGGGTCCCGGCGGGGCCGGGAGCGGAGGGTTCCATGGCGTTCCTCCCGTGGGTCGTGGTTGCCGTTGTTGTCGTCTTGCTGGTGGTGTTTTGGGCCGTGAACTACCGCAAAGTTGGACCCAACCAGGTATTGGTGATTTCCGGCCGCACCTCCACCGTAACCGAGCCCGACGGCCGTAAACGGCGTGTGGCCTACCGCCTTCAAGTGGGAGGCGGAACCTTCGTGGTGCCGCTCGTGGAGTCGGTCCAGGTGTTGCCCCTGGATGTGATTTCCGTTTCCATCCGCTGCCCCGAGGTGCTCACCGCTCACGGTGTGATCGTGTCTGCTGAGGCTTTTGGTCAGGTCAAGGTTTCTTCTGATGAGCGGCTTTTGCACCGGGCCGTGGAGAACTTCCTGTCCCGGGGGACGGCCGGTATCGCCACCGTGGCCCAGGAGGTCCTGGAGGGCCACATGCGGGCAGCCCTGGGGACCATGGCGGTGGAGGAGATTTACTCCCAGCGGGACCGTTTCGCCGAGCGGGTCCGCAGTGCCGCCCAAGCCGATTTCGATCGCTTGGGTCTCGAGCTTCTGGCTTTCTCCTTGAAAGACATCGCCGACAGCCAGGGCTATCTGGAAGCGCTCGGCGCCCGCCGTATTGCCGAGGTCAAGCGGGACGCTGCCATAGCCCAAGCGGAAACCGAGCGGGACGCGGTGATTCGTGCCGCCCAGTACCGCAAGGAGGGGGACGTGGCACGGCTGGCGGCGGAAGCAGAGCTCGCCGCGGCCCAGCGGGATTTCGAGATCCAGCGAGCTGAGTTTCAGGCCGCTATCAACGCCCGGCGAGCGCAAGCGGAGCTAGCCTACGAGCTCGAGCGCGCCAAGCTTTTAGAGCAGGTCAAGCGCCAGGAGTACCAGGTGAAGCTAGTGGAAAAGGAGCTGGCGGCCAAGCTCGAGGAGCAGGAAATCGCCTTGCGGGAAAAGCACCTGGAAGCGACCGTGAAAAGACCTGCGGAAGCGGAGAGCTACAGGGCCAAGCTGGAAGCAGAAGCGGAAGCGTACCGCAAGGAGCTGGAGGCCAAGGGTCGCGCCGCCGGCATGCGGTTGGAAGCCCAGGTGAAGGCCGAGGCCTTGCGGGAGCAGGGCAAGGCGGAAGCCGAGGCGATGCGGGAAAAGGCGGCGGCGTGGCGGGAGTACACTCAGGCGGCATTGGCGGAAATGGTGATCCAAAAGTTGCCCGAGCTGGCTCGGGCGGTGGCGGAGCCTTTGGGCAAGGTGGAGCGCATCGTGATGGTTGGGGATGCCTCGGGCGCCAGCAAGCTCACCGGGCAAGTGGCCGAGGTGCTGGCCCAACTTCCGGCAGTGGTGGCGTCCCTCACGGGCCTGAAGCTCGAGGATGTGCTGGCTCAAAAGCTAGGGCAAAAGGAAGAGAAAGGTTCCTAGGGGAAACAGCTCGCCATGCCTTCGCAGCGCGCCAACGACATCCAGCTTTCTCCCACCATGCGAATTGCCGCCCGGGCCTTAAGCATGAAGGCCCAGGGTGTGGACGTGGTGGATTTTTCGGTGGGCGAGCCGGACTTCCCCACACCCGAAAAAATCAAGAAAGCGGCCAAGGCAGCTTTGGACGCCAACTTCACGAAGTACACCGCCAACGACGGGATCCCCGAGCTGCGCCGTGCCATTTGCCGGAAATTAGAGCGCGACAACGGGTTGCGCTTTACCCCTGAGGAGGTTCTGGTTTCTCCCGGCGCCAAAGCGGCGCTCTTCTGTGTGGTGATGGCGCTGGTGGACGAAGGGGACGACGTCATTATTCCCACGCCCTGCTGGGTTTCCTATCCCGATCAGGTTCGCTTGGCCAAGGGAAACCCCGTGTTCGTGCGCACCCGGGAAGAAGACGGTTTCCATTTGCGGGCTCGTGACCTGGCGGAAGCGATCACGCCCAACACCCGGGTTTTGGTCCTGAACTACCCTTGCAACCCGACGGGGGCGGTGTACAGCCGCGAGGAGCTCGCGGAAATTGGGGAGATTTGCCGGCGCGAGGGGATCTGGGTCATTGCCGACGAAATTTACGAAAAGCTCATCTACGACGGGCGGCGCTTCGTTTCCATTGCCGAAGCCGTCCCCGAGCTGGCCAAGCAAACGGTCATCATCAACGGGTTTTCCAAGGCCTACTCCATGACCGGGTGGCGGCTCGGGTACGCCGCCGGGCCTCGGGAAATCATTGCCGCGGCTTCGAAAATCCAGTCGCACAACACCTCAAACGCCACCTCTTTCGTGCAGAAAGCCGCGGTGGTCGCCCTGGAGGAGTGCGAGCTCGATGTGGAGCGCATGCGCTCGGAGTTCGAGCGCCGGCGAAACCTGGTCGTTGCAGGCCTTTCCCGCATCCCTGGCGTTTCGTGTCCAGTTCCGGAAGGCGCGTTTTACGCCATGCCCAACGTCTCCCGTTTCCTGGACAAGGAGTTTTCCGGCTCGCCGGTGCGCAACACCTACGGGCTCGCGTATTACCTGCTGAAGGAAGCGAAGCTCGCGGTGGTGCCTGGGGATGCGTTCATGGCCCCCGAGCATATCCGCATTTCCTTTGCCACCTCTGAGGATCGCATCCGCGAGGGGTTGAAGCGCCTGGCCGAAGCTCTGGCCAAGCTCCAAGAGCCCAAGCGCGTGCGGCCGCGGGCGCTAGCCAACGTCCTCACCAAAGTCCAGGATTACGTGGCCGTGCGTCCGGTGCGGGAGCTCGAGGAGCGCAACGCGCTGCTCGCCGAGGCTGAGCGTTCCCTTCCTCCTGACAGCCTCTTCGTTTGGAACGGCCAGGTCGGTGGCGTGGTGGTGCAGCTCCGCACCAACTCCCCTCACCTGGCGGACTTTTTCCAGGAGAACTTCTGGCCCTCTCCCCTGCAGGGCGGCCCAGAGCCCCACGCCGTGGTTTTTGCGGTGAAAGACGTGCCGGGGAGAGAGACCTCGGCCGCCGTCAACCTGGCCACAGATACCGGTTTTGTGTGGAATTCGGCGTTTTACGGCCAGGTCCGGGAGCTTTCGCTGCTTTTGGCTTCGGAGGTGGCGGCCCGAACCCAGGGGGTCCTGTGGGCCCACGCTGCCGCCGTGAGCCTCGATGGGCACGGGGTTTTGGTTTGGGGTGGACCGGGGAGCGGGCGCACGGCGCTTGTGGCGCGGCTCATGCATGATCATGGGGCTCGGCTGGTAGCTTCCGACGGGGTTTTCGTGCGGTTTGGCCCGCAGGGGACGGTGGCCGAAGGGTGCGAGCGCAAGCTTTACCTGAAGGCCAAATGGGCCAGGTACCTGCCGGGTTTGAGCCGCTTTTTCGACCGCGCCAAGCTGGAAAACATGGCCACCGAGCGCTCCCTTTGCACCGAAGATCACGGCGACGATGACTGTCCCCTCGATTTGGGCGCCCCGGTGTGCCTGGTAGCATCCAAACGCGGGCGGGTTATGCTTGATCCTTTTTGGCTGGGAGGGGTGCGGCATGCCGAGGTGGCCGCTTCGGTGTTCTTGGTCCAGGACCCGCTTCTCGCGGGTCCCAAGGCCCTCGATCCGGGGGACGCCCTGCGCCTGGTCGCTTCCGGCTCCCTGGGTCTTGGGTTGCCGGCACAGCCGTTCCTCAACCCGCACCTGCCGCCTCTGACCCCCGAGCAAGAGGCGCGGCTGCGGGCGCAGTTCGCAAGGCTTTTTGCCCACGCCAAATGCGTACTGCTTCCGGCTGGCCTTTCCCCTGAGACTTCAAGCCAGGAGCTTTTGCGGGTTCTCGAGCGCCGGTGAGAGGTGGACCGGGAAAGGAACCGCGCCGCCGAGTCACGGGGCGTTTTTTCCGAGTTCGTGTCTTCACGCGGTGTTGTGGACCTTGCCTCGGGCGAGGGAAAAGGCAATTCCCACGAGGCAAAGCGCGGCGGTTGCGCGCAAGTCCGCGCGCATGCCAGGTATCAGGAGGCGCGCCGCCTCGCCGCCGTGGAGGCTCGCTCGGGGCAAGAAAACGCTGGCAAGGACCAGGCTCACGGCCTGGGCGGATAGGCGGCTCAAGGCCAAGATTGCCGAGGCTGAGGAAAGCAGGCTCACCGGCGCTTGGCTCATGATCGCATGGGTGTTGGGGGACGAAAAAAGCGCGAAACCAACCCCCAACAGGACGAGCCCCGAGGCCACCAGCGGCAGCGACACAGCCGCCTTGGCCCCGCTCAGCGCCAGCAAGCCGAGGGCGGTGAGTGCCATCCCGAAGGACGCCACCCAACGGGGCTCGAAACGGTCGGAAAGGGAACCGGCCAAGGGCGATAGCAACGCCATGAACAGAGGTTGGGCGAGGAGCACGAGGCCGGTGGTCTTTGGGGAAAACCCGCCAACGAGTTGCAGGTAAAGGGCTAAAAGCAGCGACACCGAAAAGGTCGCCGCGTAGTGAAGGAACGCCGCCAGGTTGGAACAAACGAACGCTAGATTGCGGAAAAGCACCGATGGCAAGGGCGGGACGGCGCTGAGAATGAAGGAAAGGCCTACGCCCACGAGGCCAACCAGGGTCAAGAAGAGGACGCGAGCATCGGCTCGAGCCAGCGCAAGGCCGGCCAAAGTCGTAGAAACCGCCGGCGCAAAAACCCACGAACCCGCAACCGTCGAGTTGCGGGGCGAGTCGGACGCCGGGGAAACTTGGGATTGCCCTGCCAACGCCCCGGCCAAGGCAATCCCAGCGGTGACCGTAAAGATGCTGCGCCAACCCCACCTCTCGGCGAGCCATCCTCCCGCCGGTGGGCCGAGGGTGAGCCCGAGGTACACGAGGGCCGTGTTGGCGCCTAGAAGCTTGCCACGCTGGCCTGGGGGCGCCAACTGGCTGACGAGGGCCACAGCCGTAGCGAAGGTAGCGGCACCGGCAACCCCTTGTAAGGCTCTGGCGGCAACGAGGAGACCCACGGAAGGGGCCCACGCGGCTGCCAGGGAGCACAGGGCTTGGGCGCCAAGCCCCAAGGTCAGCACGCGGGCGCGCCCCCACGCATCAGCGAGCTGCCCCAAAGGGATAAGAGCTCCGGCGGCGGTGATGAGAAAAGCGTTGACGATCCAGGTGAGGTGGAGGGGGGTGGCTGCCAGCTCGCGACCAAGCACCGGCAGCGCCACGTTGAGGCTCGACCCCATGAACGGGGTCAAAAACGACGCTACCCCGGCGACCCAAAGCCACCGCCTGGGAGCCGGTTGGAGGGCTGCCCTCACCACATTGGCATTGTAGGCGCCGCCGGAAGGGGCCCTGGGCTCCCGTCAGGTTCCGTTTCGTTACCGGGAGGTAACACTGTGAAGAAAACGAAACGTCACAGGCCTCCCGAACCCCTTGGTGTTTTCCACTTCTCATCGCTAAGTCACTGAGCCACAAAAAGAGAAACGTTGCGATTGGGTCTCTGTACCTTAAGCTGAGTTGGTATGTTTTTTGTAATTCCGTTGCGTTCTGAGGAGGTTGCCCCAGGGGGTACCTATGAGAGGAACCTACGGATTGGTTGCGGGGTTGATAGCCAGCGTTGCGGCTGGCACGGTATGGGCTGCCAACCCTTGCGGGGAGTGCCACGAGGAGCCGGTGACGGCGGTGGCACGCACGGTGCACGCTCGGGTGGCGGCCGCGGACGCGGCTTTTTGCGTGGCGTGTCACGGGGACCCGAGCGCCCACCTGGCCAGTGGGGAGGCGAAGGACATTCGGGGCCAGCAAGAGCTCGCTGGCTGGGGCGCTGGCGAGCAAGCTGCCGCCTGTCTTTCCTGCCACCAGGCGAGCCGGCCGGCGTGGGGACAAAGCACCCATGCGCGTGCCAACGTGTCCTGTTGGAGCTGTCACGGCAACGTGTGGCATCGAGCATCGGGGAAGGCCGCCGGCGATCCGGCAGCCTGCGCCTCCTGCCACGGGAAGGAGCAGGGGGAATTTCGCCGGGCGTGGCATCACCCGGTTCCTGAGGAACAGATGGGTTGTGCTTCCTGCCACGACCCTCACGGCCCTCAACCGGAAGAGGAGTTGGCGAGGGAGCGTTGCGCGTCCTGCCACCCGCAGGCGGCCGGGCCGTTCGTGTTTCCCCATCGGGCGGTGGAAGAGGAAGGGTGCACCGCCTGCCACGCACCCCATGGAAGCGTGAACCGAAGCTTGCTGCGCACCTCTGGCAACGGCTTGTGCGTGCGCTGCCACATTCAAAGCAACTTTCCGGGGGTAGGGAAGGTTCCCCACAACTTTAACCTCGCGGGCGGTGGGCGGTGCTTCGACTGCCACTCGGAGGTCCATGGCTCCAACGTGAACGACCGCTTGGCTCCGCGCCTGGAGCGATAGGAGGGTGGCCGTGAAGAAAACCTTGTTCGCACTCACGCTTGTTTTCGTTGCGGGCATGGCCCGGGCTGGGGAGTTCAGCCTTGGCCTTCTCGGCGGTGATACCTCTGGCGACCGCGGCCGCAGGGACGACCTGGCTGCGTTCCGCCAGGGGCTTTGGCTTGGGTACAGGCAGGGGGCGGGACTCGACGAGTTCAAGGTCAATGTTTCCCCAACCCAAGAGGGCAAGCTCGTTTTTTCCCGCAGTTTGGGCGAAGACTGGCGGTTTAAGGTGGAGTTTCAGCGCTCCCGGCGATATTCGGACACCTCCACTTACCCGGAGCGGACGCCCCTGGGCACCCCCGTAAGCCAGCTTTACCCTTTCACCAACACGCTTGGGCCGGCCTTGTGCCGCATCTGGCCGGTGTAAAGACGCAACACGTTCCGCGCTGAGATCACGTACGGCCAGCCTTGGCAAGGGGCGAGCTTGACGTGGTCGGGTTTTCACCAGGGTGGCGACCGCACCACCCAGGTCGGGGGGATCGCATTTGGCGATTTTTCGGCGCCGGCGTTTTTCCCGGCGGGCCTGTCGCAAATTGACAGCGACCGCTTCGAAGTGGCGGCGCGGGCGTGGAAGCGGGCAGGACCCTTTTGGATCCACGGCGAAGTGGGTGGCGGAAGCTTTCAAGTCGAGCAGAGGGTCCTTTTGCCCACCTACGGACGCGACGCGCTCTTGGACGTGGCCGCGCTCGAGGTGAGGAACGACGCCGATCAGTGGCACGGAAGCCTGGCCGCAGGTTTTGCCGGGCGCTACGTGACGATCTTGGGCAACCTGGCCTACGCCAAGGTGGACACGACCCCTGGTTTCGCCAGCGGCACGCGCCCCGGTCCCGTTGCGGGCCAGCTTTCGGGCGCCTCGGGCGACGTTACGGCCAAGTCAGCTTCGGCGGGCCTGTTGGCTCGGCCGTGGCCGTGGCTTTTGGTGCGCGCTTCGGCAAGGGCGCACAGCGAGGCGCGCTCGGCCCGAGGCACAGAAAGCTTCTTCGCAACTGCTCTCGGAGCCTCGGCGGCCAAAGTCTCGGAGACCAGCGGCGAAATCGAGGCCGCGGCACGCGCTGGGGTTCTTTCGGCACGGGTGCGTGGCGGCGTGGCCGACGGCACCGACCGCTTCCGCCTGAGCCACGGGCTGCGTTTCGAAAACTACGAGGCTGACCTCTCCAAATCCTGGTTTTCCGGGGAGCTGGCGCTCTCCCCCGGCTCGGGGTGGAAGGTTCGCCTTTCCGGGGAGAGCCGCCGGCGGGAAAGGACCCTTTCCCTGCGCGAGCTGGTATTTGGGTACGCCACGGGGGACAGCGTGCGCCGGGTGTCGCGCCTTCGCGCCGACGTTACGAAGAGCTGGTCGTCCCTGGATTTCGGCCTTTCGGTGGCGAGCTCCTGGGGGAAGGATAGCTGGCAGCCACCGCTCTACGACCCGATTTACGACCCCTCCTGGAGTTTGGAAGAGGCCCAAGGGAAGGTGGATCGGCGAGAGGCAACGGTGCATCTCGTGTACACGGGGGGCGAGCGGTGGAGCGCCTGGCTCGAGGGTGGATACCGCAAAGAAGAGTGGCGGTTCGACGCCGTCACCTTCCCCGGGTTCCTGTGGGTGGGGGAAAGGCTTGAGGGGTGGACCGTGGGCATCGGCGCCAGTTCCGATCTCACGGCTACGTCGCACCTTTCGTTTGCGGCAAGTCTCGACGCCCCGACGGGCTCGGTAGCCCATCGCTGGGGCTGGGCCGACGCGACGTTCGTCCAGGACCTTCGCAAAAACGTGGCTGTGTTCGCGCGGATCTTCGCGCGGAGGTTCGACGAACGCCGCTATCGGCTCGACGATTTCACCTTGAAGGCTTTGAGCGTGGGAATTCAGGGACGGTTTTGAGACAGGGAGGCCATATGCGATCGAGGATTTGGCTTTTGGCTTTAGGTGTTGTGCTCCTGGGCGCGCTTCCGGGGGCGGGGCAAGGGCAGGGACGTGGGGAGCCCAACCTCGTGGCGATTCACGACCCTGCCTCCCCGGATTTCGGCCGCGACTGCCTTTCCTGCCACCAGGCGGTGTTGCAGGAAAGCTCGTCCGACCCCAGGGTGGCGGCCATCCACATCAAGATGCTGCCGTACACCCCGGGTTTCAACCCGCGCCGGGGCGTGACCAGCGCCGTGTGCGTCCAGTGCCACCGCAGCACGGACACCCGGGAGGGGTCGGCGGCCGGCTTGCGGGTGCAGGTGGACCGCAAGCTTTGCGCCCTCTGTCACGGGCCTTCGGGACCCGGCAAGCCCCTTTACAAGTGAGGAGGAGGCCATGGAAAAGAAGAGCTTTCTTGCCAACGAGCTGACGCGCCGCAAGTTCATCGAGCTTTCGGCCACCGCCGCGGCGGCCGCAAGCGTCGCCCCGCAACTTCTGTCGGGGAGCAAAGTTGAGGCCGCCACCTACGGCCACCCCGACCCTTTGGAAACTACGTCCGGTGTCGAGACCGTGTTTTCCATGTGCCTCATGTGCCACTCCCGCTGCGGCGTCATGGCCAAGGTGGCGAACGGGGTGCTCTTGAAAGTTGACGGTAGCCCCTATCACCCCAACTGCCTGGATCCCGAAGAGCGACTGCCCTACAGCACCCCGGTGGAGGAGGCGAAGCTTCACAGGGGGAAGAACTGCGCCAAATCCCAGGCGTACCCGACGCTCGTTTACGACCCCCAGCGGGTAAAAACCCCTCTCAAGCGCGTGGGCCCGCGGGGCTCCGGGCAGTGGCAAGCCATTTCCTGGAAGCAGGCTCTGGACGAAATAGCCGAGCACCTGCGCACCATTAGGGACGTGGAGACGCCCATTGACCCAGCTTTTCCCGAATTTGGTCCGGTGGCCAACAAGCTGGTGCTTTCCTTTGGGCGCTGGCAAAACGGCCAAAAGCAGTTTACGGACCGCCTTTTTGGGTCCGGTTTCGGGACCGTGAACTACCGCCATGACCACACCTCAATTTGCGAGGTTTCCCATCACACGGCCTTCAAGCTCATGACCGACGGCAAGAAGGACCACTTCAAGCCGGATTTGGACAAAGCCGAATACGTCATCTGGTTCGGGGCCTCCGTTCTCGAGGCGGACTTCCCCATGCAGACCCTGGCCCGCAAGGTAGCCAACTTCCTTGCTCGTGGCGGCAAGATGGTGACGGTGGATCCCCGTTGCTCCAAGACCGCCGGCAAGTCCCACCGCTGGGTGCCCATCAAGCCCGGTACCGATGCCGCCTTTGCTCTGGGCATGGCTCGGTGGATCATCGAAAACCGGCGCTACGACGAAAACTTCCTCACCAACACCAAAGCTGACGTCAACGGCGAGAAGTCCTACACCGACGCCACGTTCTTGGTGAGGCTCACGGATAGGGCTTTCGCTCGGGACGCCTCCGGGAACTACCTGGTGGTGAACGGCGGCACGGTTTACCCGGCGACTCAAGCCCCCAATTTCAAAGGGGAGTTGGACCCAGGCACGGTGGAGGTGGACGGCGTGCCCTGCCGCACCGCCTGGTCGCTGTACGTCGAGAGGGTCATGGAGCGTACCCTGGAGGAGTACGCCGACATTTGCGGCATACCGGTGGACATGATCGTGGATACGGCCCGGGAGTTTGCGGCCCACGGGAAGAAGGCCGTGGCCAACCCGTACCGGGGCCCGGTCAAGCATACCAACGGCGTGTACAACGCCCTCGCCATCGGCACCCTCAACATGCTGGTGGGCAACTTCGACTGGGCTGGTGGCAACAGCGGCGGAGGCGGTCAGTACGCCTTTGCCGGAGGGCCTCCTGGGACGGTAAGCGTAGGCAAGGTGGTGGGCGGCGTCACCCCCAAGGGGATCCCCATTTCCCGGCACGGCAAGCGGTATGACAAGGACGCCCCCAACCTCTTCGCCCGCGACGGCTTCCCGGCCAAGCGCCCGTGGACACCCTTCAACGGGGATTGGTTCTACCACGACCTCATCCCGTCCATCGAGGAGGGCTATCCTTACCCCATTGACACGCTCATTACCTACTGGAACGCCTTGCCGTACGCGGCACCAGCCCAGAGGGAAGTGTTCGAGCGCACCGTGGCCGATACGGAAAAGATCAAGCTGTTCGTGGCCTTCGATGTGGTGATTGGCGAGGTTTCGCGGTGGGCGGATTACATCCTTCCCGATTCCACCTCACTCGAACGCTGGGGGACCCCTACCAATGCTTCCCCAGCCATTACGACCAAAGTCGGAAACTTCCGGAAACCCGTGGTGGGTTCGACCATCCGCGTGGAAATCGCCGGCAAAGAGCGGCTTTTCTACGTCCCCACCTACGCCCGCGGCAACGTGGCCCTGGACGCGTGGAGGGAGGTGGGGGAGGTTTCCGGCAACTGGCCGGAAGCCGAGGGCCCGCAGCTTGCCGAGGACGTGTTCATTGCCCTGGCCGTGCGCTTGGGGATCCCCGGTGTTGGCCGCAACACCTTCGACCTCACGGGGGCCAAGGAAGGGTTGGATTGGCGGGCGGACCTTTACTCGGCTTGGGACTGGTACCTGAACCTTTTGAACAACATTTCCGTGGACTCTGGCGTGCCGCCTGAGGAAATCCTGGAAAAGGGCGGTGTGTTTGCGCCCCTGGACACGACGCCGGACGATCCCAAAGCGGCGTACTCGGGACCGTACCTCAAAGCTCAGTTCAAGGGGTTGCTGCACTTCTACATCGAAAAGCTGGCGACGACCCCCGACTCCATGACCGGACGGCCGTACGACCCGCTACCTAACGTTTACCCGGTCAGGGACGTTCTCGGCCGGGAGGTGCGCGATGATCCCGCTTACCCGTTTGCCATCGTGACGTACAAGGATGCCTACCACGGCCAAGCGCGCACGGTGCAAAACTCCTGGCTCAGGGCCATCAAGCCTGAAAACCTCATCGAGATGAACGCGGCCGACGCCAAGGCCTTGGGGATTCGCGACGGGGACACGGTGCGGTTGGTGGCTCCTTCGGGTGCGGCCACGTTGGGCAAGGTCAAGCTCATCCAGGGTGTTCGGCCGGGGGTGCTGGCGGTTTCCCACCACTACGGGCATTGGGCCTCGGGTGCCGAAACCGTGAAGATCAACGGCCAAACGGTGCCGGGAGATGCCGCCAGGGCCCTGGGGGTCCAGTCCAACCTCGTGGGGCGGCTGGATCCCCATTTGGGTAACGTCTGCCTCATGGACACCGTAGGTGGCAGCGCGGCCTTTTTCGATGCCCGGGTGCGGGTGGAGCGCGTGTAAAGGAGGCGAGCCATGGCGCAAATTGGATGGATCATTGACTTGACCCGCTGCGTAGGGTGCCACACCTGCACGGTGGCGTGCATTGCTGAAAACAACACCATTCCGGCCGACACAAACCTGCAAGTTCGAAACGGCAAGGCCGTGGCCGTGAAGTACCGGCGGGTCATCGAGCGGGAAATTGGCGTCTTTCCCAACGTCAAGCGCGAGTTCGTGACCATGTCCTGCCACCACTGCGCCCAGCCGGCGTGCATGAAGGCGTGCCCGGTGGATGCCATCACCAAGCGGGCTTCCGACGGGGTGGTGCTCATTGACCTGGAGAAGTGCATCGGCTGCCGGTACTGCGCGTGGGCTTGCCCCTACGGTGCCCCGCAGTTCAACGAAGCCACGGGAAAGGTGGAAAAGTGCACGTTTTGCCAGCACCGGCTGGCGGCAAACCTGGAGCCAGCCTGCGTTTCGGCGTGCCTGGGCAAGGCCATCCGCTTCGGGTACGATGTGGGTGGCCCGGGGCAGGTGCCGGAAGGCTTCGCGGATCCGGGTCTGACCGGGCCGTCGGTGCGATGGGAGCGGTCTTGAAGGGGCAAACCAGCGAGCTCGAAGCTTTTTCGTCTTGGCTCAACTTTGTAGGCGAGCTTTGGCTAGCGCCGCCAGAGGCGAAGCACCGGCAGGGGCTGGCGGCGCTAGCCCAGCTTTTTCCCGAGCACGCCGAGGCTCTGCTTCCCGAGGATCCGGTCGCCTTTCGCCAAAGCTGGTTTTCGCACCTTCGGGTGCCAGGGCCGCAAAACCTGCTGCCTTACGAAACGAGCCACCTCCCCCCGGAGGCGACGCCTCGGGGTTCCGAGCGGCTAGCGCAGGTGGCGGGTCTTTACGCGGCTGCGGGGTTTGCTCTGGAGCCATTCAGCCACGAGCCGGCGGACCACTTGGGACACGAGCTGCGTTTTGTGGCGGCGCTGGCGGCGCGGCTCGCGGCCAGCGTCGCCGCAGGCTCGAACGATGGCCGCGACCATGTTCGCTCGTGGGTTCAAGGCTTTTGCCGCGACCACGTGGGGGTGTGGCTGCCAAGGTTCGTTTCCCACGCCGGCAAGGTTTCCCTTGATCCGTTTTTTCCAGCCCTGGCAGCGGTAAGCTGGGAGCTGGTGGGGAGCGTTCCCCATGGCTAGTGCCGCTCGCGGCTGGCGGGTTTTGGTGCGCGGAGAGCTGTGCCCCCTGACCCGCTCGGGCAAAGCCAGTTGCCGCCGGTGCCAAGAGGTTTGCCCTGTCCAGGCCGTGGAGCTCGCCGGGGGACCGGCTCTGCGCGGGGACCGCTGCACCGGTTGCGGCGCCTGTGCTGCGGTGTGCCCCACCGGGGCCCTCCGGAGCGAGGGTGTCCTTCCTTGGCAGGGGCCCCAGGAGCGCACCTTGCGCGTGAGCTGCGGGCCAGCCGCCCAGAGAGGGGATTGGGAGGTCCCGTGCCTGGCGGCTGTCCCGGCCCCAGCTTTGGCTGCGGCTGTGGACGGAGGTGTTCGGGAGGTTGCCCTTGTTCGCGGTGACTGCTCTCGGTGCGTCAATGGAGCCGCAGTTCAAGCTCGTGGAGATCTGGTGCGGTGGGTGCGGGCGGTGGCTGCGGCCGTGGGCGTGGCTGAGCTCGAGGTGACGGTCACCCCCCGCTCAGGGTTTGCGACCGTCATGGCTCCTGCGGTGGACCGGCGCACGCTGTTGCGTTTCTGGAGGGGGCCCGAGGTGGAGGAGCGGCGCCCCCGGTGGCGTGCGGGTGCTGCCGGCAAGGGGTTGCCTTTCGGGACGGTGCGGGTGGTAGGGGACTGCTTCCTCTGTCCCGTGTGCGTCCACGCCTGCACCGCCGGAGCTCTGGCGATAGAGGGCGGGAGGCTTTTCTTCTTCGGGGATCGGTGCAACGGCTGTGGGGCGTGCGCCGATGGGTGCGGGTTTCGGGCTCTGACCGTGGACCCCCGGTATACCCCGGAAACGGCAACCCTCGCCGAAGGCCGGGCTTTCGTTTGCAAACTCTGCGGCGCCGAAAGCTTCGGCACCGGCGAGGTTTGCGAGCGCTGCTGCTTTCAGCGGGAACGATGCGCCGCCTCGGGCTCATAGCTGGGGCGGTCGTCGCCTGTCTTTCCCTTTTGCTCGTTTTTTCTGAGCGGATGCGGGTTGGGTTTCTGCGCTTGGCGTTACCCCCGGAATCACCGCCGCGGCTCCCCCTATGGGCTCCAGCAGCGTCGCCAGCTGTTCTTCCCGTGCGCGTGGCGGTGGCCGCGATGGTCTCGCCAACTCAGACCTTCCGCTACTACCCGACTCTTTTCCGGTTGGTGGCCAAACGGGTTGGGGTCGAGGTTGAGCTGGTTCAGCGCAAGACCTACCGGGAAGTGAACGAGCTTTTGCGCTCGGGGGAAGTCGAGGTGGCGTGGATTTGCACCGGCGCCTGGCCGGAACTGGCAGCCGCCAAAACGGCGGATCTTCTCGTTGGCCCCGTAGTGGGGGGAAAAACCTCCTACCGCTCGTACCTCGTGGTTCGGGAAGGGTCGCCCTACCGGCAGCTGGGCGACCTTCGAGGGGCACGCATCGCCTACAGCGACAGCTTGTCCCTTACCGGTTGTCGCATCCCGCAGCTCATGGTAAGGGATCTCGGGTTTGCCCCGGAAACTTTTTTTGGCAGCAGCTTCTTCACCTTCTCCCACGACAACTCCTTGCAAGCGGTGGGCCTGGGCTTGGCCGACGTGGCCGGTGTAGACTCCCTAGTTTACGACTTCCTGAAGGCCAAGCATCCGGACGAGGTCCGGGGTCTGCGAATTTTGGCGGTTTCCCGTGACCTTCCGATTCCCCCGGTGGTTGTCGCTCGCCATGTAAGCCCAGCTCGCATGACCGCTTGGAAGGAAGCGTTTTTGACGATTGACACCGCGGAGGAGGGCAAGGCTGTGCTGGCGGAGTTGGGCATTGACCGCTTCGTGCCGGCCGACCCCAAATCTTACGAAGGGCTCCCGTAGAATAGGACCCGTGGCCGCCGCTATCCCCCTGCGGGTCAAGATGCAGCTGGCCACGGTCTTGGCCGTGGTCGCCTTCGGCTTGCTCAACCTCTTCGTGGTTTCCCGCCTGCAGTTTGCCACGTTGCGCCAGGAGCAGGAGCGCCGGGTGTTTTTTGCTGGCCGGCTCTTGGCCTCGCGCCTCGTGGAGCCGCTCCTCTACGGTGACAAGCTGGCCGTGAAGAAGCTCTTGGACGAAACCCGGAGCCTCGACGAAAGCTTCCAGGCCATCGTCGTGGCTGATCCCAGCGGTGCCGTCACCGAGGAGAGCGGGTATTTTGCCCTTGCGACCTCGCCCCGCACCCGCGAAAGCAGCTTTCCGATTCTGGACGGGCGGCTGGGCAGCGTGACGCTCGTGGTGTCCCTGGCTCCTCTGGAAGCCCAGGTGGCCGGCACGCTGCGGTGGCTTTCGGCCATGGTGCTGGCGATCCTGGTGGCCGGTAACGGGGTCGCCTTGCTTTTGGCCCGCAGCATCACCCGCCCGGTGGAGAAGCTCGTGGCGTTTACCCGCACGTTCCGGTTGGAAGGGCCGGTACCCCCCCTGCCGGTGGGCAGCAAGGATGAGCTGGAGGAGCTCGCTCACGCTCTTACCGCCATGGCCGAACGGCTTACCGCCCTCCACCAGCAGGCCACCCTCCAAGCCCGGGAAATGGCCCGCCTCGAGCACCTCGCCACGGTAGGAACCCTCGCCGCAGGGGTGGCCCACGAGATCAACAACCCCTTGGCCGGTGTACGCACGGGCCTCGAACGAATGGTGAGGCGCCTCGGGGACGACGAGTACGCCCAGCGCTACGCCGCCACTTTGCGCGACGCCTTGGCCCGCATGGAGCGAGCTGTTCAGGGGCTGTTGCGCTTTGCCCGGGCCACCGAGGTTTCCCTTTCGGCCGTGGCCCTTCCGGAGGTGGTATCCCAGGCCTGGGAGCTCGTGCACCCGTGCTGGCAAGGGCGGAAGCTGCACCTGGAAACGGATCTGGCCCCGGACCTTCCCCCCGTTGTGGCGGACAGGGACAAGCTGCGGGAGGTATTCCTGAACCTCTTCCTGAACGCCTGCGATGCGCTAGAAGGACGTGGGAAGGTTGCGGTTGCGGCGCGCAGAGAAGGCCACGAAGTGAAGGTGCGGGTGAGCGACAGCGGCCCCGGGGTCCCGGAAGAGCTTCGAGAACGGGTTTTTCAGCCTTTTTTCACCACAAAAAGGGAAACCGGCACCGGGCTCGGCCTTGCCGTTTCCCAGGCAGCCCTGCGGGAAATGGGGGGTGACCTTGTGCTTCTCCCGGAAGGCCCGGGCGCCCACTTTGAGATGACGCTGAAGGTGGCCAACCCATGACCGCCACGATCCTTTTGGTGGAGGACGAGCCGTCGCTCCAGGTGAGCCTCGCGGACCTCTTTGCCGAGCAGGGTTGGGCAACCGAGGTAGCGGGTAGCGTAGCCGAAGCCTTGCAAGCCTTGGAGGGCGCTCGATTCCACGTCGTGGTTTGCGACCTGCGGCTTCCCGACGGAGAAGGGCTCTCGGTTTTGGAGAAGGCTCAGGCCATGCCCGTGCCGCCGCCGGTGGTCATGCTTACGGCCTATGGGACGGTAGAAAAAGCGGTCGAGGCCATGAAGCGCGGCGCCGCCAAGTTTCTCACCAAGCCTTTCGATGAGGAGCACCTCCTGGCGGTCGTGCGGCGCAACGTCGAGCTTGCCCACTTGCGCCAGCGAGTCTCGGACCTCGAGGGGCAGCTGGACGTGCCGTTAGGGGTGAGCCCCCCCTTCGTGGAGGTGGTGAACATGGCGGCCACGGTGGCTCCCACGGACATCACGGTCCTCCTGGAGGGGGAAACTGGAACGGGCAAGGAGGTGATGGCCCGGTTCATCCACCGGCGATCCAACCGCGCCGGAGGGCCGTTCGTGGCCGTCAACTGCGCGGCCCTGCCCGAGGGGCTTTTGGAAGCCGAGCTTTTCGGCCACGAAAAGGGAGCGTTCACGGGTGCCGTGCGCTCCCGTGCTGGTCGCTTTGAAGAGGCCCACCGCGGCACGCTGTTCTTGGACGAAGTGGGCGAAATGAGCCTGTCCCTCCAGGCCAAACTCTTGAGGGTTCTCCAGGAGCAGGCCTTCGAGCGGCTCGGTTCCAACCGTTCGATTTCCGTGGACGTGCGAGTCATAGCCGCCACCCAGCGGAACTTGCAAAGGGAGGTCTCCGAAGGCCGCTTCCGCGAGGACCTCTACTACCGGTTGCGAGTGGTGCCCATCCAGCTCCCACCGCTGCGGGAGCGGCGGGAGGACATCCCGCTTTTGGCGGCGTTCTTTGCTCAGCGCTGGTCCCAGCGCCTGGGGCGGGAGCTCACCTTTGCCCCGGAAACCCTGGACCTTTTGTCCCGGCAGGAGTTTCGGGGCAACGTGCGGGAGCTGGAGCACTTGGTCCAGCGCTTGGCGGCCTTGTGTCCGTCTAAGGTGGTGCTTCCCGAGCACCTTCCACCCGAGTATCGGAGGGGTAGCGGTGCCGGGGCCGAAACCACAAGGGAGAACGCGGTTTTGCTGGAGGAAGCCGTAGTGCGGGCGGAGCGGGCCGCCATTCAAAAAGCCCTGGAAGCTGCGGGTGGCAACAAAACCCGTGCTGCCCAACTCTTGGGGATTTCCCGCAAGAGCCTGTGGGAGAAAATGAGGGCGCTGGGCCTGGGGTAGGGTTTAGGACGCTTCCGCTCGCTCCGCGAGGCGCGCCTTGACTTCGGGGACCAAGCGGTCCCGGATGGCGTCCCGCACCTCGCGGTACACGGCGAGCCGTTCCTCTTGGGTGCCTGTGGCGGCTACCGGGTCCGGAAAGCCCACGTGGATCTGTTCGTGGGCGTTTGGGAAGTATGGGCATTCCTCCTTGGCGCTGTCGCAGACGGTGATCACCAAGTCCCAGGGCATTCCCGAAAGCTCGTCCACGTGCTTGGGGCGGTGGTGGCTGATATCCACCCCGGCTTCGGCCATGACCTGGACGGCCAAAGGGTGAACAGCCACCGCCGGGTGGGTCCCGGCGGAAGCTACCTCCACGCGGTCGCCGAGGAGGTAGCGCAGCCAACCTTCGGCCATTTGCGAGCGGCACGAGTTGCCGGTGCACAAAACCAGGACCCGCAGCTTTTCCATGGCGGAAGCATACCACGGCGATGAGACCGGCTCGGGTGCGGCCCCGCCTTTACTCACCGATGATCTTGATGAGGACGCGCTTGGGACGCTGACCGTCGAACTCGCCGTAAAAAATTTGCTCCCAGGGGCCGAAGTGCAGCTTGCCGCCGGTGATGGCGACCACCACTTCCCGGCCCATGATTTGCCTTTTGGCGTGGGCATCGCCGTTGTCTTCACCGGTGCGGTTGTGCTCCCAGCGCGAAACGTCGTGGGGCGCCAGCTCCTCGAGCCAGCGGCTGAAATCCCGGTGCAGGCCTGGCTCGTCGTCGTTGATGAACACGCTGGCGGTAATGTGCATGGCGTTCACCAGGCACAAACCCTCACGCACCCCCGATTCGGCCACCGCCTTTTCGACTTCCGGCGTGATGTTGATAAACGCCACCCGCGTCGGCGTGTTGAAGGTCAAGGTTCTGGTGTACGACTTCATAGGTGACCCTCCGCGGTCAATGTAACAAAGCCCGCGGCGGGTGCGTACAATTCGGGCGTGAACGAGGACGCCCGAAGGGTGTTTTACGTGGCCGCGGTCTTGGTAGGCGCGGTGCTTGCGGTTTTGTTCCTGTGGCGGCGCCAAGAGGCGCTGCGGCCAGAGCTCCTCGAAGCGTCGGTGGTTTTTTGGGTGGAAGGGGAGCAAGAGGCGAGGGAAGACCTCGGGGTTCGGAAACCCGGCGAGGAGGTTTGGGCTGGGGTGCTGCTTTCCTTCCGCCAGGGCAAGGGTCCCGTGCGCACGTTGTGCCCGTTTCCCAACGTGCGGTGGCGGGGAGCGAAGCTCCACCCCGAGCCGCTTTCGGCGTGGCCGTCGAGCTTTGGGGTGGTGAAGGCCCAGTGGTTCACGGTCGAGCCAGCTTTTTTTGGGTGGGAAGGCGTGGACGCGGCGAGCGCCGAGAAGCTCGCTTTTGCCGAGTTCGCGGCCCCCGAAATGGGCAGCGAGCTGAAAGCCCGGGTCACCACCGAGGCGCACAACGACGACTTTCTCTCGGAACCCGTGGCTGGCAACGCCTTGGGAGGTGGGATCACGCGGGTGAAGGTGAGGGTCAGCGCCTACAAAGGCCCGCAAGACGTTTTGCCCTGGGCATCTGTGTCTTCCCCAGGCGCTCGCGATGTCCAGAAAGTGCCCGGCGTGGCGTGGGCGGCTGCCCTTCCGGCGGGCATTCGCCCCGAGCTGGCCCGAGCGTTCCGCTGCGGCGTTTTTACCTTCGCGCCGGGCGTGTGGCCCGACGGCGGGCGAGGGTGGCCCCTTTCCCTTTCCCCCCGGGAGATGGTGGCGCGGCATTTGATTATGACGCCGCAAGCGGTGGCGGCCATGGCGGCGGCAGGTGACCCGCTGGCCGAGCCCTGGGAACCACCGGTTTCCCTGGTTTGGCGGGGAGGGGAGTGGCGGCTGGAAGGCCGGCGGGTCCTTTGGGGTCGGGACCTCCGGCCGGGGGATGCCCTTACCTGGAAGGGGCGGTGGGCGGTGGCCTGGGGCGACGATGGCAGCGGGATTCTCGACGCCAGCGATAGCGTGCTTTTGGCTTGGATGCAGCCGCCGCGGCTGGTAACCCTGGGAGAGATGGCGGCGGTGACCTCATCCCTGGAGCTGCGAAAGGTCGGAGCCAGACGGTGAGCGGGCGGGGCTTGGTGGTGCTGGCCGACGGCGCCCAGGTGGCTTTTTGTGCCGGCGTGGTGGCCGAGTTGGCGTCGGCTGGGCAAGGGTGGAGCGAGGGGGCAGGCGCCGGTCTCGGGGCGCAGGTGGCGCTCCTCGCCCTCGTCGGTGAGGCCGAGGAGGCAGCCCGGCGGTACCAGCGGCTGGCCGAGGAGCGAGCGGCTCTCCTTCGCCCGGCTCTTGTCTACCTCCGGGACGCGGTTGCCCACGAGGGGTTTTTGCTCCTCCCCGATCCCTACCGCCTGACGGGGTGGTTGTGGACCAAGGCTCTCGCCGAGTACCTGGCCCCGGATGTACCGCTCGTGGGGCGGGCGAAGTTGTGGCTCGCCATGGAGGACCTCAAGGCAGGGGTTCGCGAGTGGCGCCAGGCGCGCTCGGGGGAGGACGTGGCGGCGGCCGCGGCGTTCCCGTGGGGGTGGCCGCCGGTAGGGGAGATTTGGGGGGGCGTGGGTGCCTGCGCCGAGCTTCCCCCACCACCTCTGGGGGTGGGTGGTGTGGACCTGGTGTGCGGGTTCCCGGTGCCGCCGGAGGAGCGCCCGGGGTTGGGGTGCTTTCTTTTCGCTACGGTGCAGCGGCGGGAGGAAATCGCCGCGGCTCGCACGGTGGTGCGCTGGGTGGAGGCCAACGCTGGAACGAGGGTTTTCGCCCCTAGCCAGGAGGCGTACCGAGCTTTTGCCCAAAGGGATGGGGCGCTCGTAGGGGTGGAGTACCCCTTGCCTGTGGAATGCAACGGCCAGTTGATGCCGCATCTTGTGGCGTTCGGCCGTTTCGTGGCCAAGGCGAAAGGAGGGTGAGAATGCGTCGTTGGGGAGGGTTTCTTTTGGCGGGCTTGGCGGTGGTGGCTTTCGGGGAGGAGGTGCGTTTGGGACGCTTTCCGGCGCCCTCTCCCGACGGGCGGGCTGTAGTTTTCTCGTTCCAGGGGGACCTCTGGTCGGTACCGGCCGAGGGGGGCCAGGCCCAGCGTCTCACCGCCGACCCGGGCTACGACTGGGGCGCGGTGTGGGACGCAAGTGGCCGGTACCTGGCCTTTGCTTCCGACCGGCAAGGAAGCGACGACGTTTTGCTTTTGTCGTGGCCTGATGGGCGCACCCGGCGTTTGACCTTCCACGAAGCCGCGGACGTCCCCCAGGGTTTTCTCGGCACCCAGGTGGTGTTTGCCTCCCGCCGCCACGAGGCGTGGAACCGGAAGAACGCCATCTACGGAGTGCCGGTGACGGGCGGTACGGAAAGGCTCCTGACCAAGGTGCTGGCCCTGGAAGCCGTGCCTTCCCCCGACGGCCGCTACCTGGCCTTGGTGCGGGGCGGGACGCCCGACAGCCGCCGCCATTACCGGGGCTCAGCCAACCGCGACATCTGGCTTTTGGAGCTAGCCACCGGCAAGCTCACCCAACTGACCCGCACTCCCTGGGACGAAGACCACGTCTCGTGGGCCGGAAACGGAGCTCTGGTCTTCCGTTCGGACAACGGCGGCGAGGACCGCAACGTTTTTCGCTTGGAGCTGGCGAGCGGCCACCTCACGCAACTGACCCACCACTCGGGCGGCGATGTGCGGTACCCCAAGGCGGCCGCTTCCGGGACCATCGTAGCCTACGAATTTGGGGATGGGCTTTACGTCGTGCCCGCCTCCGGCGGGGAAGGCCGACGCCTCGCCATCGAGGTGGCCAGCGACGCTTTGGAAGACGACACGGAGCGCAAGGTTTTTCGGGATTCGGCCAGCGAAGCGGTGCCTTCCCCCGACGGTACCCAGGTGGCCCTCGTGGTGAGGGGTGACGTCTACGTCACGGCCCGGCGGAGCAAGGAGCTTTCGGACATTTCCGGCCCCGTGACGGTCCGGGTAACCAGCACCCCGGGCTGGGAACGGGACGTTGCCTGGAGTCCCGACGGCAGGTTCTTGGTGTACGCCTCGGACCGCTTTGGGCAATACGACCTTTTCCGCGCCGAGCCTGTTGGGGCCAAGACCTTTGTGGGCGCTACGAGCTTCCGCGAGGAGCGCCTCACGCAAACGGACGAAGACGAGCGCAAGCCCCAGTTCTCGCCCGACGGCAGCCGCCTGGCGTACGTCCGAGGCAAAGGGAACCTCACCGTCGCCGATGCCTCAGGCCGCAACCCCAAAACGCTCTTCACCCATTGGGGGGATGTGGAGTTTGCCTTTTCTCCCGACGGCCAGTGGCTGGCCTTTTCCCGCGACGACGAAAACTTCAACACCGACATCTTCATCGTCCCTGCCGCGGGCGGCACAGCCGTGAACGTGAGCCAACACCCGGACGAGGACCGGTTTCCCGTTTGGTCCCCCGACGGCCGCAGGCTCTACTGGCTTTCCCGGCGTCACCTGCGCAGCTATGACATCTGGGGCGTCTACCTCGCCAAAGCCGATCACGAGCGCACGCCCGAGCAGTGGGTGGCCCTGTTCGAGGAGGAGGAGAAAACGAAAGGCAAAGACAAGGGCGAGGGCCGCGAGCAGAACAAGGGTGCAGCCGGCGAGGACAGGGGCAAAAAGCTCCCCGCGGTGCGCATTGACTGGCCAGGCATTCACGAGCGGGCGGTGCCCGTGACCTCGCTCCCGGGAGACGAAGGGGAGTTCGTCGTGACGGCCGATTCACGAACCCTCGTTTTCGTGGCTGAAACCGAAGGGCAGCGCGACCTTTACAAGGTTCGCTTCGATGGCAAGGAGCTCAAACGCTTGACCGATTCCGGGGCCAACCCCTCCCAGCTTGCTTTCCTCAAGGAAGCCAAGGTGGTGATGTACCGGAGCGGAAAAGGAACCGTCGAAAGCGTGACCTTGGAAGGCAAGCCGGGCGACCCGGTGAAGTTCGAGGCGCTCTTCACGGTTTCTCGCAAGGCTTTGCGCGAGCAGGTCTTCCAAGAAGCCTGGAGGGAGCTGGAGAGGAACTTCTACGACCCCAACTTCCACGGCTACGATTGGCTGGCCATTGGCCAGCGGTACCGGGAGCTTGCCCGCCTGGCCCGGGCAGACCGGGATTTCGAGCAGGTCGTCAACTGGATGCTGGGGGAGCTCAACGCCTCCCACATGGGCTACCGCCTCGAGGCCCGGGGAGGTGCCGCGCCAACGGGGGCCCTGGGGGTGGAAGTGGAGCCGGCTGCTGATGGCCAAGGTGTCGTGGTGACCGAGGTTCTCGAGGACACCCCTGCGGCCCGGGAAGACGTGAAGCTTGCCGTGGGGGACCGCATCGTCGCCATCGGCGGTGAAGCCGTGAACCAGGGGCGCAACATCTTCGAGCTTCTCGAGGGCATGGTTGACCGTACCCTGCGCCTTACGGTGAAGGGCCCCGGCGGCGAGCGGGAAGTGGCGGTCAAACCCGCGAGCCTCGACGCCGTGCGCCAGGCCCGGTACCGCACATGGGTCAAGGAGCGGCGGGCGATGGTCGAGCGTCTTTCCGGGGGCAAGCTGGGGTACATCCACATTCAGGGGATGGACGAGCCGTCCCTTGAGGAGTTTCAGCGCGACCTGTACGCTGCCGCTGCGGGCAAGCTAGGGCTTCTCATTGACGTGCGCAACAACGGCGGCGGCTGGACGACGGACTACCTCATGGCCATCCTCAACGTGCGCCGTCACGCGTGGACCGTGCCGCGGGGAATGGATCCCTCCCTGCGGGGCTACCCCCAAGACCGCTTGCCGCTGCCGGCCTGGACGCGACCGGCGGCGGCCCTTTGCGACGAGGCCAGCTACTCCAATGCCGAGATCTTTTCCTGGGCCTTCAAGACCCTCAAACGGGGGCCGCTGGTGGGTATGACGACCTTTGGCGCGGTGATTTCCACAGGTGGGGCAAGGCTGGTGGACGGGAGCTTCGTGCGCCTGCCGTTCCGGGGCTGGTTCGTGGCCGGCTCGGGAATCAACATGGAAAGGCAAGGGTGCGAGCCTGACGTGCTGGTGTTTCAGCCCCCCGAGCAGGACATGGACAAGACCCGGGACGCCCAGCTCGAAAAAGCCGTGGAGGTGCTCCTGGCCCAACTTCCGGCCGATCCCAAGGACCTGCCCTGGTAACCAAAAAAAGCCGGGGCCTTGCGGCCCCGGGGTCGCGAGGAATGGAGAAGCGAGGAGGTCACAGGGTTACGTTCAGGCCGAAGTAGGTGTGGCGGGGAGCGGCGGGGATGAACTGGGGCTCCCCGTCGTCCACGTAGCCGAAGGCTGTATAGCGGCGGTCCAGAAGGTTATTGATCCGAAACTCCAAGGAGAGGTTCCCGAGGCCCAGGAAGGAAGCTGCCCTGGGGAGGGAGCGGCGTACGGAAAGGTCCACCACCGCAAAGCCGGGGTTGGCGAGGGGCACGTACCCGGGAAGTTGGCGCGCCTCGGGGTTCTTGCGGTTGTCCTCGGTGTTGTCCAAGTAAAAGCGGCCTACAGCTCGCAGGGTGAGCGCCCCTTGGAAGCCCACCAGGTTACCCCGGGCAGTGAGAAGGAACAAAGCGTCAGGGTAGCCGGCGATGCGGTTGCCGTCGTAGGAAGTGACGGAGCCGTCGTAGCCGTACTCCCGATAGCGGGTGAAGGTGTTGCGGGAAAGGGTGAGCGCCGCATCCACGCCCCAGGATGGGGAGGGCGTCCAGCTCCACTCCAGCTCCACGCCCCGATGGAGGGAGCGGGCGCCGTTGCCGTAGATGGGAACGCCGCTGTCGTCGAGGGCCCCGGCCCACACGATTTCGTTGGCAAAGCGCATGTAAAAGAGGTTGGCGCGCGCCGCGAAGCGCTCCCCGCGGAAACGCACGCCCCCTTCCCAGTCCCAGACGTCCTCCGGGTCGAGGAAGGCGCGGGTACCGTAGTAGTCCTGGGGGTCGTAAAGCTGCCGGAAGTTGGGCTCGCGCATGCCCCGGGCTACGTTGAGGTACGCTTCCCGGCCCTCGCCGAGCCGCCACAGGAGCCCCGCTTGGGGGAGTAGGAAGTCGAAGTTGTCGCGAAAGGCCTGGGCCTTCAATCGGTCCTTGGAAAGCTCGTACTGGTGGTGGGCGAAGCCCACGCCGGCGACGGCCAAAAGGTCGGAGGTGAGGCGGTAGCTGGCCTTCACCCGCAGAGCCGTGGAAAGCTTGTCCACTTGGTAGTCGTAGTAGCGGCGGTTGGGGGGAACTCCTGGCGGGTAGTACCGGGCCCAGGTCACCTCGCCGAAATGGTGAGCCTTGTGGAGGCGGAGCTCTCCGGCCACCTCCACCGCCAACGGGCCTCGGCGCCAGGTGAGGGTGGGAACCCAGCCCGCATCCCACTCGTCCACCGTACGTCGGCGCACGAGGTCGCTGCGGCGGATGACGGTACCATCGGGAAGCGTGATGTTGGGGAGGTTGTACTCCACGAGCTTACGGTTGGCTTTGAACTGGTCGAAGTAGCCGTCCCCTTGGAAAAGGTAAAGCGTTTGCGAAAGCTCGAGGTTTGGCGAAAGGGCCAGCTCGGAAATGAGCTGGAAGTGCGGTTGATGGAAGTTGTCAATTTCGCCGGGGTAGGTGAGGGGGTTGAAGCGGCGGTCGCGGTCTTTGTTGCCGGAAAGCCCCCCTTCGAGCACGGATTTGGGGATGCCGTAGTAGGCCAGGTGGGTTTGCTCGGGGCCTCCGAAAAGGACCAGCCTCGTACGGGAACGCTCGCCGAAATGACTCAAGGAAAAGAAGTAATTCCACATATCCACCCAGGACTGGTGGCGGTAGCCGTCGCTGGTGATCTTGGAGTAGCGGGCGGTCAGGGCCCACCTACCGCCCACGAGGCCGGAGTCGTAGCGGATGGAAAGTCTCTGGGTGTTGTACGACCCGAGGCCAAGGTGGACCGTGGTTTCCGGCTCCAGGCTGGCCGGGGCGGTGGTGATATCCACGGCGCCGCCCATGCCCGACAGCCCGAACACGCCGCGCTGGACTTGAATGTCGCCGGCGGTGGCTAGGAAATCGGCCAGGTCAATGAAGAAAAGCTCACCGGATTCGGCATCGTTGAGGGGGGCGCCGTTGAGGCTCACCCGCGTGCGAGCCTGGCCGAACCCTCGGATGGTGAAGTAGCTGTACCCGATCCCGTGACCGTTGTCGTTGTAGGCAAAAAAGCCCGGCACGGTGGAAGCCAGGAGCATGGCCGGGTCCTGGCCGTAGTAGCTTTCCTCGATGCGCTCTCGGGAGAGGTTGGTAAAGGTGGCCGGGTCTTTCCCCGTTTGGGCGCGGCTTGCCCGCACCTCGATGTTCTCGCTAAAGGGCACCACCGGCACGAGCTGCAGTTCCAGCTCCGGAGCTGGAAGTGTGAGCCGCTGGGTTGCCGGGTAAAACCCTGGGGAGGTCACCACCAAGGTGACCTCGCCTCCGGGCCCCACAGCCATGGAAAACCGTCCCTCCCCGTCGGTGGTGGCGGCAAGTCCCAGCTCGCGAGCCTCGACTTTAGCCCCGGCAATGGGCTTGCCGGTTTCGGCCGACAGCACGCGCCCGGAAAGCTCCGCCGCCGCCGTCGGGAAGGTGGTTGCCAAAAACACAAAAAGCGCCACGAACACTCTCATGGTT
>JBAMMG010000036.1:33920-35108 GCA_039793905.1 Thermoanaerobaculum sp.
GGTTTCCTCCTCCCCCCGGGCAGGCGGGGGAAAGAGGTCGAGGTGGTCTGGCGCCTCGGCTCCGTTCCCTCCGCCGGTATGACCCGGATCAGGTTCCAAGGGTGTGATCTCAGCCCCGCACCGCTGGCCACGAGCGCTGTTCCCGCGCCCCAGGTGGCGCGGATGTTGGCGAACGCCGCTGCCAGGAGACGCCGACGGTGCAGGGCACCCCTACGGATGCCTCAAAGTGATGGCCTTTCAAAGAACCGGGCGTATTCTACCACGACTCCGCCACAGGGAGCTGCAACCGCGCCGCCCGCGGCAGTACCCCGGGGGCGGCTCCCCGCGTGGGGAGGAGCTAGCGTGGTTGTTTGGCTTCGATCCGCACCAAGCCCTTTTCCACGAGGGAGCGGAGGACCGAAAACCCGGCATCTTGGCCCTGGGGGCACAGCTTGAGGATGGACTTCACGTCCCAGGTCCCGTTGATGCGGGAGAGCATGAACCCTTCCAAGGGGTCCAAGTCCTGGTTGGCAAGGGCCTCGAGACTCACGGCGAGCTTGGGGATGCCGTCCAGGGGGATGGGTTCGAAAGCAACCCGCGCCGGTGCAGGAACCGGGAAGCCGAGAGCCGGGGTGAGGCTTTTTTCCTTCAGCGCCGCCAGGGCTTTTCGCGCTTGGACATGCACCGGGTTGATGAGGAGGATGGCTTGGTAAGCTTGCTCAGCTTCGTCGAAGCGCCCCTCGCTTTCCGCTTGCCTGGCTTTTTGGAAAAGCCTTTTCACCGCCGCCACCGTATCCCCGGCCCGCTCGTTGGTGCCGCGCTCCTTCACCTTGAGCACGCCTTTTTGCACCAGCGCTGCGAGCAACGAAAACGCTTCGAACTCCGAGCAGTGGAGCTCATAGGTCATGCCAGCCGCTGTCCGGCCTTCGGACGCCAAGCTCACGACCCTCGCTTCGAACACGTCCTCGGGCGGGACGTCGCCGGGAGCAAACGTCGTGCGTGACGAGGGGATCACTTCCCGAATTCGCTCCCATTCGTCGGAGCGACGGGCCCCCTCGAGAAGGACCCCCATGACGTCGAGGTTCAGTTGCACCGGCAGGTTGTCGGGAATCTCCTCTTCCCGGAACTCGAACTGCCCTTCCTCCCAGAGGAAAAGGTCGTAGACCGTCTCCTCGGCTTTCTGGCGCAAGACCCAGGCGAGATCGTCGG
>JBAMMG010000036.1:35118-48563 GCA_039793905.1 Thermoanaerobaculum sp.
CACGAGAATGGCGCCCAGAGGCCTTTGCTCCTTTTCTTGTTTGAGGAGAGCCTCGAAAAGGTGCTCCTCATCTACGAGCCCCATACGCAAAAGGTATTGGCCCAAAAACTCCCGGGGATCGTTGGAGGCCGAAGAGCAAATGGTCCCCCGTCGGAAATACACGGTCTTCTCGACCTCGCCCCGGCGAACCCGCAGGGCTCCCGTTCCCTCCATGCGAGCGACCAGCTGGATGACTTCGGGGAACGGGATGGTCCGGAAATCGCCGGTCAGCGCCATAGGCAGAGAGGCAGCGCCTCTATGAGGGCTGCAAGGAAAAGCTTAGCACCGCTGCCCCGCCGTCAGTAGGTGGTTTTCAGGGGGATACGGGCCGCCTGCTGGGAGCCCCCCTGTACCCGCTGGTACAGCCTGGCGGCCTCCTCCAACGCCTCCAGAGCTTCCCGAATCTGCTCGTCGTCGGCTGCCAAGACCTTGAACCCGTCGTTGAGGGAAACCCCTACGTTGACGATTTCGGAATGCAAGAGCACCGCCGCATCGTGTGTGTCATCGGGGCTCGCCAGCACCTGGGCCCATTCCTCTTCGGTGACCCAACCTTTCTCCACAGCGGTACGGCCAAAAGCGGCCAGCTGGCTGTCGTCGGCTTTGAAGTTGCGGGCCGCGGTTTCCTTGTCGGCGTGGGGGGCGAGGTAGCTCACGGCGTACTGGAAAAACGCCGACTGGGCGAGAAGCTTGGCGACGGTGGGGGAGTAGTCCTTGAGGGAGCGGGTGCGGTCCGGGAAAATGCCGCCTCCTCCGTAGACCTTGCGGCCACTGTCCGTAAAGTAAACCTCGCCGGGAGGCGGGGTGGGAACGGCGTTGGGCTCGGAGGTTCCGTTAGGCTTGGCGTCCCCGTGGTGGACGTAGGAGAAGTAGGAATCCCAATCCCGCTGGATGCAGCGGCCCGAAGGGGTGTAGTACTTGGCGGTGGTGAGGGCCACGCCGCAGTTTTTCACCGGGAAAATGGTTTGCACCACGCCCTTCCCAAAGGTGGGTTCCCCCACGACGAGGCCGCGGTCGTGGTCCTGGATGGCACCGGCCACGATTTCCGCCGCCGAAGCTGTGCCCCCGTTGACCACCACCACCACCGGTCCTTCGAAGTGCTGGCCATCCCGGGAAACGCGGTAGTCCTGGTAAGAGTCGGCGGTGCGGCCGCGGGTGGAAAAGACTCTCTGCCCCGGTTTGAGGACCAACCCAGCGACCTCCACCGCGGAATCCACAAGACCCCCGGGGTTGTCCCGCAAATCCAGGATGAGGCGGGTCGCCCCTTGCTGGGTGAGTTTGGCCAAAGCCTCGGCCGTCTCGCGGCCAGTGGTGCGGGTGAACTCCCCGATGCGGATGTAGGCGGTGCGGTCATCCAGGAGAAACGCGTTTCGCACCGACTCGCTAGGCACCCGGGCGCGGGTGATTTCGAAGTCCAACGGCTGGGGAAGCCCCGGGCGGCTGATGGTGACCCGAACCTTGGTGCCTTCGGGTCCGCGCAGCCGGCGAGCTACCTCGTCCAAATCCATGTCCTGAGTGGACTGGCCATCCACCGCCTCGATGATGTCACCGGCCCGCAAGCCCAGGCGGTACGCCGGCGTTCCCTGAATGGGGGTCAGGATCGTGACCTTGCCCCCGCGAATGCCGATGAGCACGCCAATGCCGTAAAAAGAGCCTTGCTGGCGCTCCCGCATGGCGGCGAAAAGCTCGGGGCGGAGGAAGTTGGAGTGAGGGTCGAGGGTTTCCAGCATTCCGTCCAAACTCCCGTAGACGAGATCGGCAGCCGAAGCGTCAAGGGGTGCAACTTCTTGAACCCTCTCCAGGATTTGCGTGTAGCGGGCGAGGAAGGCCTCGGGCTCTCCGTGGCCGGCAGCCTTGTCGGCGAGAAGGGCGCCGGTGAGGGCGCCGCCGCCTACCGTTGCCGCCACGAGAAGGGAAAAACCAAATCGCGCCATGCGCTCCTCCAAGCTAACTCTAACACACCGAGGGTTGAAACTCCTTTCGCCAGGAAGGTGACCGCGCGTCTATAATCCCGTGGTGCGGTGAGGGGAGGGGGTATGTTCGGCTCCATTGGCTTTCCCGAGCTGGTGATGATTTTCATCATTGCCTTGATCCTTTTCGGGCCGAAGCAACTGCCCAATTTGGGCCGAACTCTGGGCCGAGCCCTGGCGGAGTTCAAGCGCGCCTCCAACGACCTCCAGCGCACCCTCGAGGAGGAGGTCAGGGCCGAGGAGCTTCGGGAAGTGGGCAAGGAAGTCCGGGAAGCCGCGCAACTGCCCCAGATCCTTTCCCCCGAAGAGCAGGCACGAACGGCAGGCCTGGGGCAGGAAGGGAAGGGCGACCCACCGGCGGACGAGCAAGCGAGCACCCGGTCCAAAGAGGGGCAGGCGTGAGCCGTCTTCACCCTCAGGACGAAGACCTCCCCCGCATGACGCTTCTGGAGCACTTGGAGGAGCTCCGGCGGCGGCTTCTGGTTTCCATCGTGGCGCTGTTCGCGGGGTTTCTCCTGTGCTGGAACTGGGCGCGGGAGATCTTTGCCTTTCTCGCCAAGCCCCTCACTCAGTTTCTGCCGCCCGGGGAAAAGCTGGCTTTTACCGGGCTTGTGGACCCTTTCATGCTTTACATCAAGGTTGCCGCCTTGGCCGGGGTTTTCGTGGCGTCACCTGTGATCCTCTGGCAGCTCTGGCTTTTCGTAGCCCCCGCCCTTTACCGCCACGAGAGAAAAATCGCGTCGCTCTTTCTCGTGGTGACCACGGTGTTTTTTGTTCTCGGGGGCTATTTCGGATACGCCGTGGCGTTCCCCATGGTCTGCAAGTTCCTCCTCGAGGTCGGGAAGGATTTCCGCCAGGTCCTCACGATCAACGAGTACTTTTCCATGGCCTCCAAGGTCATTCTCGGCTTGGGCCTCGTGTTCGAGCTGCCGGTTTTGATCCTGTTTTTAGCTAGGCTCGGGGTGGTGACCCACCGTTTTCTCCTCAAGTACTTCCGCTATGCGGTGGTGGGGATTTTCGTTGTTGCCGCCATCATTACACCCACCCCTGACATCCCCACCCAAAGCGTGTTTGCCCTACCCATGATTGCCCTTTACCTCCTGGGGGTGCTTGTGGCGTACGTCTTCGGGAAGCGCGAGGAGGCAAGCTAAAAGCGGGGCACCCCGGCCTCCAAAAGCACTTCCCCATCTAACCACAGGGTGGGCTGGAGCAGGATTCCATCCACATGGAACGGCACATCCACGGTTCCGCCCATGGATACGTTGTTGCCGAAGGCGATGTGGACCGTGCCCAAGACCTTTTCGTCCTCGAGGATGGCGCCCGTGACCTTGGCGTTGGGGTTGGTCCCCACGCCCAGCTCGGCGACGTTCCGAGCCAACGGCCCGACAGCTTCCAGCTGGTGGGCAAATGCCCGGGCCTCGGGGCCACCTTCAACGGCCACCACCTGCCCTCGCTCCACGGTGATGCGCACGGGCTCGGAGAGGAGGCCGATGCCGGCGAGGGACCCGTCGACAACGATGATGCCCGAAGCCTTGCCTTCTTCGGGCATGAGGTACGCCTCCCCAGAAGGCAGGTTGCCCCACTGGCCGGGCTTGCGGATGAGCCCCGTGGAGGCGATGGCGGCAATACCGGCGATGGGGAGGGTCACGTCGGTTCCCGAGGGCGTCACCACCCTCGCGGTTTGGGCTTTGGTGAGCAGCTCCGCCACGTACCGGGTCTTTTCCGCCACCGCTTCGTAATCGGCGGTCATGGTGCGAAGGAGCATGTCCTCGGTAATGCCGGGCATGGTGGCCACCCTCGCTCCGGTAGCGGTGGCTTCCCGCCGGGCGCGGGTATGGGTGATGGAGCGGCTCGTTACCGCAAGAACCGCGTGAACGTGTTTCATGAGAGTGGGGATAGGTTCGGGTGGTTCCTCGCCGTTGCGCTGGCGCTGCCCGAATTCGGCAAAGATCACTTCCGAGGCAAGCTCTCTTCCCACCCGCGCCAGGGTGTACGCCAGGTCGTGGAGCGGCGGGTCGGCAAGCACCAGAAGCGTTTCGCTTGGTTTCAACCCCAAACACACCGAAAGGGCCACGTGGGCAGCGCGTTCCAGCTCGTTCACGGCGCCAGTGTACCAAGGCCCGGGTTTGGTGTTAAATGCTTCCGTGAGTGAGCGGCACCCCCTGTGGGACGTGGCCCAGCAAGCACCCGAGCAGGCCGGGGTTTACCTTTTTTGCGACAACCGCGGGAAGGTGCTGTACGTGGGGAAGGCTAGGAATCTCCGGCGACGGGTGGGGTCGTACTTTGGGCGCGAGCAATCGGTGAAAACCGCCCAAATGCTGGCCCGGGCCCGGGAGCTCAGGTTTATCGTGACCCGCACCGAGGTGGAAGCGCTCATCCTCGAGAACCAGCTCATTAAAAGGCACCGCCCTCGCTACAACATCCTCCTCCGCGACGACAAGACGTACCCGTACATCAAGATCACGTCCGAGTACTGGCCGCGGGCTGTACTCGTGCGCAAGGTGGAGGCCGACGGCAGCGAGTACTTTGGGCCGTTCCTCGGCCACGGCACGGCAGCCCGCCTCATGGACCTCATCCGCATGTACAGCCAGGTGCGCACCTGCCACTGGGACTTGAAGCCGGAAGGCACCTTGCCCCGTCCCTGCCTCTATTACGCCATGGGGGCGTGCCTGGGGCCGTGCGTGGCCGGCTTGACCACCCGCGAGGCGTACGAGGAGGCGTTGAAAGAGGTGCGGATGCTTCTCGCTGGCAAAACCGGTGAGCTCGCCAAGCTCCTCGCTCGCCGCATGTGGGAAGCGGCGGAGCGCCAAGACTACGAGCGGGCGGCACGTTACCGGGATCTGGAGCGTGCCGTAAAAGCCGTGGCGGAAGGCCAGGTGGCGGAGCTTCCCGGGCGCGGTTCCTTCGACGTCTTTGGCCTTGAGGGGGACGGCCGCGACGCCACCGTGGTCGTGCTCGTCTACCGCCAGGGCAAGCTCTGCGACACCCGGGAGTACCACTTCGAGGGCGTGGAGGTGGCGGCGGATGGCGAGTTTCTGGGAGAGTTCGTGCCGCAATTCTACGAGGCGAACCCCGCCGTCCCGGAAAAGGTTATTTTGCCGTTGCCCGTGGAGGACACGGAAGCCCTTGCGGGGTTTCTTGAGGTCAAAGCTGGCCGATCGGTGGAGGTTCGGGTCCCCCGGCGGGGGCAAGAGCGCGTGCTTCTGGAGCTTGCCCGGGAAAACGCGGTGGAAGCGTTCCGGTTGCGCTTCCGCCACCCGGCGCGGGAAGGGGAGCGCCTGGCGGCCGAGCTGCAAGCCCGTTTGGGCTTGCCTACTCCCGCGGGGCGCATGGAGTGTTTCGACGTTTCCCACACCGGGGGCGAAGCGGCCGTGGTTTCGGTGGTTGTTTGGGAGAGAGGCAAGTTTGCCAAGCGGGAGTACCGGAGTTTCAACGTCAAGGAGGCGCGGGGTGGGGACGACCCGGCCAGCCTGGCCGAAGCCGTGACCCGTCGCTTTCGGCGGCAACGGGCGGAAGGCAAGCCCCTTCCCGACCTCGTCCTGGTGGACGGTGGGCCGACCCAGCTCCAGGCGGCACGGAAAGCCCTGGCGGATTTGAGGATCGACGTACCTGTTGTTTCGCTCGCCAAGCGCTTTGAAGAGGTGTACCTCGAGCCAGGGAAACCGCCCCTGAGGCTTTCCGACAACGACCCCGTCCGCCTGCTTCTCCAGCGGCTGCGGGACGAAGCCCACCGCTTTGCCATTACCCGCCATCGCCGGAGGCGCCGCACCCGCCGAATGGCGACGCAGCTCCTGGCAGTCCCAGGTGTGGGTCCGGCCCGGGCGAAGAAGCTTTTGGCTGCCTTTGGCTCCCTCGACGGGGTCCGGCGGGCCTCCCGAGAGGAGCTGACCAAGGTCATAGGACCCAAGCTTGCCGAGGTCGTCAAGCGGGCCCTGGGCGGGCAAGCCCAGGTTTTGGAAGGGGGCGCGTTGCCCGGGGGCAGGGACTCCTGAGCGTGCCCGCCAGGCCGCTGTGCGGTGGCCGAGCGCCCCCCTTTGACTTGGGATGGCCGAGTAGCGTAGCCTTCACCGGATGGCACGCAGTTTAGCGGCGGCACGCCTTGCTTCTTGGGTGGGTAAGCTGGGGCGCGGCTCGGCTGTGCTGCGCTTCGGCCAGGAGCGACTGGTGCTGCACGTGGATGCGGGCGCCATTACCTCAGTGGAGGGGAGCGACGGCGATCTTTTGGCGGCAGCCTTCGGCTTGCCGCCGGAAGGGGACTGGTTTTCGGAAGCCCGGCTGGCCGTGAGTCAGGGGCTGGTCACGGCCGAAGAAGCGGCAGTGGTGCTCAAGCGGGCGCTCACAAGCCAGCTCAAGAAGTTTTTTCTCCACCCGGGGGCAGAGCTGGAAGTTTTCCCCGGGGAACCCCGGCAGGCTGGGGGATTCGTGATCTCCTACCCGCTGGTGGTGTACGAGCTGGTGCTGCGCGAAGGCGGGGAAGCGCTCGTACCGGTCTTTCTCCCGGACCCCTCGGCGGTTCTCAAGAGACTGCCGGGATTTTCGCGCTGGCTTGCTAACCTGGGCTTGCCGGAAGAGGCCTTGGCGATTCTGGCCAAGGTCAACGATGCCAGGAGCGCCGAAGCCATTGCCGAGCCTTCGCCTCACGGCCGGGAAACGGTGTTCCGCTTTCTCGGTGCCACCGTGGGCGCCGGTTTGGTGGAAGCCGAGCTACCCTCTCTGGAGGAAACCGAGATCGAGGCCGCGCAGCCGCCCGAGGCCCCGCGCGTGCGCAGGAGGTGGTGGCTGTGGGCTGTGCTTGCTGCCCTCGCGCTCGCCGGCGGTGCGTTTTTCATTTTGGCGCCGTGGGCAGGCTCCAAGGTGCCCACAGGCCGCGGCCCCTGGAGCATCGCCGTGGGAGGTGCCTGCCAGCCCGGGGAACTGGAGCAGCTCTACCGCCTCCAGGCCAAAGACAAAGAAAGCTTGCGGGTCGTGCCCTTCGGGGTGGGGGGGCAGCCCTGCTACCGCTTGGTGTGGGGCTCCTTCGCAACCCGCGAGGAAGCGGAGGGGGCGCTTACGGCGGAGCCTCCGGGCTTGGTCCAGCGGGGTTTTTCCCCGCACGCTGTGCTGGTGAACGACAACCCCCGTTGATTGACGGGAGGGTTTGCGTTAATCTCTAGCTAAATGGAACGGGGTCCGGTTTGGGCAGGTGAACTTGGGGCCGGCGAGCTCGCGGGTTTCCTTCGGCATCTTTATACCAAGCTCGCCAGTGGCCGCCTGGAGCTTGCCAACCATCAGGGTTTACGGGTGTTGTGGCTGGAGGCTGGTCAAGTCAGGGCGGTGGAAACGGAAGTTGAGGAGGAAAAGCTCGGCCAGTGGCTCGTGGAGCGCGGGGTGCTGGAGCGGGAGCACCTGGCCCTTACACTCCTGCGCCAAGAGGATGGCAAGCTTTTTGGAGATGTGCTGCTCCAGCAGGGCCTTCTGACCCCGGAGCAGCTCCACGAGGAGCTGGTGGAGCGCGCGGTCACGGTTCTCAGCAAGCTCCTTTTCGTGTCGGTGCTGTATCGCTTGGAGGATGGCAGGAAAACGGACCCCAGGCGCTGCGTGATGGAGGTCACGTTGGGAGACCTCTTGTTGCGCGCCACGCGGCAGGTGGGGGACTGGACCAGGCTGGGGGGCTTGGTGAACCCCAAGGCTTACGTGACGGTTCAAAGCAACGATTTGCTCCGGGAGCAAAGCGTTCACCTGTCGGCCAACGAAGCGTTCCTCCTCTCGCGCGTTGACGGCCGAACCTCGGCCGAGCAGTTGCGGCGCCTGGTGCCGTGGTCGGAGGAGACCTTTACCCGCACCTTGGCGTCCCTGGTGGTGGCTGGGATCGTGGAGTTGTCGGAGGTCCCCGCGGCTGTGCCGGTCGGTCCGGTGCGGGGGCTGAACATTGAACAAGAGCCGGAGCTGCTTCCGGAAGACTCGGCATTGTTTGAGCCCCATCAGGTTGCCGAGCACCAGAAGGTTTTGAAGCTGGCCGCGGAAATCGAGCGCCAAAACTACTACAAGCGGCTGGGGCTTTCACCGGGCGCTACCCAGGATCAGGTTCACGAGCGGTTCCGGGAGCTTGCGCGCATGTTCCACCCCGACCGGGCCTCCGAGCCTCACCTGCGAACCCTGCGCTCGGAACTCGCGGTGATTTTCAACGCCCTCAAGGACGCCCATGATACCCTTTCCGACCCCGAGCGGCGGGCCCGTTACGACCACTTCCTCAAGCAAGCCGAGGCCAGCCGCGAGGATTTCCGCGAGGAGGAGCGTCGCTCAGCCGCCCGAAGGGAGCTAGCGCTGGCTGCCAAGCGGCAAGCGGAGCTTTTGTTGAAGGCTGCTGATTACGGTGGCGCTTTGCCTCTTCTCGAACAAGCGGTGCGCTTTGCCCCCGAACCCGAAACCCTCCTGCTTTTGGCGCGGGTGGAGCTGCGCAACCCCATGTGGGGGCAGCGGGCCCTCTCCCACCTGCGCATGGCCGTAGCCCTCGATCCCCGACTCACGCCGGCGTGGCTGGAGCTGGCGCGTTTTTGGTTGAAGCGCCGCCACCACGCCAACGCTTTAGCCTGCGTGGAAAAGGTCCTCGAGTACGACCCTAAAAACGCCGAGGCGTTGGAGCTCCGGCGGCAGATCCACTAGTTCTATGCCTTGGGTGGTGGACGGCAACAACGTGGCTTGCGGTCAGGACCGCGAGGGCGTGCGCAAAGCTGTCCTCGCCCTTTCCCACCGGGAGAAGCTGAAGGTGGTCTTGTTCTTCGATGGGCCACCGCCGGAGGGGGTCCCTGGGGTGGAAAGGCTCGGGGCGGTGGAGGTCCGCTACGTACCTTACGCCGATGGGGCCATCATCGAGCTTTTGAAAACGGGGAGCGGGTGGCGGTTGGTGACCTCGGACCGAGAGCTGGCCGCCAAGGCGAAAGGGCTCGGCGCCGAAGTCGTTTCTTCTCGAGCCTTTTGGCGAAAGCTGGAGGCTTTTTCGCCTTCCCCTGGGGACGACAAAGAGGCTGTGCGGGACGATGATTTCCGCCGCGGGGTAACGCCGCTCCCTTCAGCTCCGGGACGCGTGCGCCGCCGTCGGCGTGCGGGAAGCTAACTGGCTTAGCGTGGCGCTTCGTTTCCGGGCACCGCAAAGGACGGCATGACGCCGGCGAGCACCCGCACCGTATCGCGGGCAATGACCCTCTCTTCGTTGGTAGGGATCACGGCCACCGCCACGGCACTGTCAGAGCGCGAGATGAGGGCGGGTGTTTGCGGCTTGACCTGGAGGTTGGCCGTGGGGTCCAGCTTGATCCCCAAAAACCCCAGCCCCTCCAGCGCCTGGGCGCGAATCGTTGGGGCGTTTTCGCCGATACCACCCGTGAAGGTCACGGCGTCCAAACCGCCGAGGGCCGCCGCGTAAGCACCGATGTACTTGCGTACGCGGTAGCAAAAGATCTCCACGGCCAGTTGCGCCCGACGATTGCCCGCTTCCGCAGCGGCCAGGACCTCCCGCATGTCGGACGACACACCGGAAACGCCGTAAAGCCCCGAATGCTTGTTGAGCATGGCGTTGAGCTGGGAGAGGGAAAGCTCTTCCACAGCCATCACCCAGGGGAGGATGGCCGGGTCCAGGTCCCCAGCTCGGGTCCCCATGAGCAACCCCTCCAGGGGTGTGAACCCCATGGTGGTGTCCATGGAGCGGCCGCGGTCAATGGCGGCCATGGAGCAGCCGTTGCCCAGGTGGCAGGTGATGATTTTGAGCCTTTCCAGTGGCTTACCCAAAAGCGCCGCGGTGCGGATGGCCACGTAGCGGTGGGATGTGCCGTGAAAGCCGTAGCGGCGGATCCCGTGGCGGGTGTACAGCTCGTAGGGCAAGCCGTAAATGAAAGCGCGAGGCGGCATGGACTGATGGTAGGCGGTGTCGAACACCGCCACATGGGGAACCTCGGGCAAAAGCGCCCGGGCTGCCCGCAAACCCCGAAGGTTGTGGGGGTTGTGGAGGGGGGCCAGGACCACGCACTCCTCGATCATGGCTTCCACCTCGTCGGTGACCAGCACCGAGGAGGCGAACTTCTCGCCCCCGTGCACCACCCGGTGCCCCACCGCTTCGATTTCGGAAATGTTCTTGAGCACGCCGTGCTCGGGGTGCACCAGCACCTTGAGCACCTTTTCTACCGCTGCCCTGTGCTCGAGGATTTCTGCAATTTCCTGGTAGGGCTTACGGCCTTCCGCTTGCAGCACCAGGCGGGAGTCCGGGAGGCCAATTTTCTCCACGGATCCCCGGGCCAGGGTCTGGTCGGCGTTGCGCTCGATGGCGTCCAGGGACGTCTCGATAACTTGGAACTTCACCGAGGAGGAGCCGCAGTTGAGGACCAAGATTTTCATGGGGTTTCTCCTTTCACCCGTGTTCCGAGCTCCGGCTCGTCACGCCAGCTGAGGCACATCGTCGGGGAGGCGGTCGGTGCGGTTGCGGCTCTCGTCGTAGGTGAAGAAGCCCTTCCCAGCGCGCGCCCCCGTGTGGCCAGCGCGCACCAGCTTGCGCAGGAGCGGGCAGGGGCGGAACTTGGGGTCCCCCGTTTCGTTGAACATGTGCTGGAGCCAGTTGAGGATCTTGTGGAGGCCCACGCGGTCAGCCCACTCCAAAGGACCCATGCGGAAGTCGTACCCCAGCTTCATGGCCAGGTCCACCTCGGCAGCCGAGGCTACCCCTTCCATGACCACGTACATGGCTTCGTTCACCAGGGCCAAAACGATGCGGGTGGTCACGAACCCCGGCGACTCAAACACCTCGATGGGCACCTTACCCAGCACCCTGGCGAAGTGGCGGGCCAGCTCGAAGGCTTCGTTGGAGGTCACTTGCCCTCGAACCACCTCCACCACACGGGTCGTCGGCACGGGGTAGAGAAAGTGCATCCCCAGGACCCGCTCCGGAAACTTCAGGCCCGAGGCCAGCTCGGTGATGGACAGGGTCGAGGTGTTGACGACGATGGGCACTTGTGGGGCCAGGAGTTGGTCCAGCTCCGAAAGCAGCCTTTTCTTGTCCTCGAAATCCTCGTGAATGGTTTCGATGACAAGCTGGCACGCGTCAATACCGTTGTAGCTGGCCGTAAACGTGATGCGGCTGAGGATGGCCCGTTTCTCGGCGGTGGTGAGGGTCCAGCGCTCCACCTGATGTTGGAGGGCCTCATCCAGCATGGCCCGCACCTGGGCTGCTCGCGCCTCGTCAATTTCTTTGAGCAGCACTGAAAGCCCTGCCTGGGAAACCTTGGTGGCAATGGAGCGGCCCATGATGCCACCACCGATGACCGCCACGGTGTGGAGTTCCGTCGTCCCCATACTTGTGAAATGTAGAACAAGTCCCCCACGATGGCAAGGGCCTACGGTGCCAGCGTCCCGAGCCTCGAGGCTTGCCCCCAGCTTGCCTGAGCGAGGCGCGAGCGCCGACGCCCCCCTCTTGACTTGCTTTTTTTTTGGCAATCTCTCGCCAGGCTCGAGGCCGGAGGAGGGTTTTATGCGGTCACGCTCCTTGGCTTTGGTTTCGGTGGCGGTCGTTCCCTTTTTGTGGCGGCTTTTCACCGGCGGTGCGGCAAAGCCGGTTCCCAACGACACCCCCCGCGCCCTCTGGGTTGCCAGCCAAACCAGCGTGGTGAGGGTAAACGAATCGGGGCGGGTGGAGCTGGTCCTGGAGGCAGCCCGGGGGGTTCAGGCCCTCAGCGTGGATGGGCGGGCGTTGCGCCTTTGGACCCTCTCCCCAGCGGGGGTGGAGGTTTGGAGCTGGGACGGCCAGCTTTTGGCCAAACGGCCCGAGCTCCCCAGCCCGGGGCCGCCGTTGGCCGGGCTTTTGGAGGTTTTTCCCCAGGATGGCACGGCGTGGGTGGCGCGGGGGCAGGAGCTGGTGCACCTGGACCGGCAGGCGGTGGTGCTGGCTCGCCGGGAGCTTCCCGAGCCGGCCCAATCTTTGGCCGTGGACGGGGTCAGGGGCCTCCTTTGGGCAGGAGGTCAGGGGGTGCTTTACCCCTTCGATGCCGCAAGCGGTGCTCCCTTGAGCCCGGTTTCGGTTCCCCGCGGGGGCACGGTACGGGCTTTGAGTGTGGACCCTCAGGGGTGGCTTTGGGGCATTGCCGGCGAGATGGTTTTTGCCTTCCGCGAAGGCCAGTTCCTCCTCACCTTCGGAGGTTTGAGGCCGGAACGGATCGCCGCTGTTCCCGAGGGTGCCTGGGTGCTCACCGGGGGCAGGCTTCTCCTTTTGAACCTCCAGGGCCAGCTCCAGGCGCAGGTCACCCTCCCCCAGGACGCCGCCGTGCGCGCCCTGGCCCCCAACCCCCGGGACCGCTCCCTGTGGGTGGTGTTCGAAAGCCGCGCCCAGCACGTTGACCCCCAGGGCAGGCTCCTGGGGGAAATCCGCCTGGCGCTCCAGGGGGCTGCCCAGGCAGGGGTCCTTTATGTGGACACCTACCCCCCGCAGGTGGTGATCACCTCCCCCCGGGACGGCTCCTGCACCAACCAGCCCCGGCTGGCGGTCGCGGGGGAGTACACCGAGGAAGGCACAGGGGTTGCCGCGGAGAGCCTGCAGGTGCTGGTGGATGACGCGCCCCAGCGGGCCGCTTGCCACCTCCAGGAAGGCCGCTTTACCTGCACCCTGGAGCAGCCCTTGGGCGAAGGTTCGTTCAAAGTTCAGGTGGTCCTCCGGGACCGGGAAGGCAACGAAGGGGCTGACCACGCCACCTTCACCGTGGATACCCGGCCCCCCACGTTCCTTTCCCTCGTCCCTGCCGACGGCACCTGGACCAACGCTTTGTTCGTTTCCCTGGAAGGGAGGCTTTCGGAGCCGGGAAGCCTTTCGGTTTCGGGCCAGGCGGTGGCGGTGCGCCAAGACGGCACCTTTGCCGCCCAAGTTCCCCTCGGGGTAGAGGGGGAAAACCCCCTCGTCCTTGTGGCCAGTGACTGCGCCGCCAACAGCACCCAGCTGACCCTCCACGTCTTTCGCGACACCGTCCCCCCTGCTGCCCCGGTGCTGGCCAAGCTCCAAGGGCAGGTCCAGGCCACGGCCCTCCGGGTGGTGGCTCAACCGGGGGCGGCGGAGCCGGACACGCTGGCTTTGGTCACCAACCCCCGCACCGGTGACTCGGCCCAGGCCCCCGTGGCGGCTGACGGCAGCTTTGCCGTTGACGTGGGCGGCCGCGCCGGGGATACGGTGGAGGTGCGTCTGCGTGACCGGGCTGGCAACCTCTCGGCGGCGGTGAGCCTTCTCGTGGGCTTGCCCTTGCCCCCAGACCCTCAGGACGTGGCCCCTCCCCTTCCCACCTCGGAGGTCACGGACTTTGCCGATGCTGTTTCCTTTCTCTGGCAGGGGCCCAACCCCGTGCAGTTCGAGGTCACCCCAGGGTTTATCGAGCCGCGGCGGGTGGTGGTTTTGCGGGGCAAGGTGACCCTGGCCGACGGCACGCCCTTGGAAGGCGT
>JBAMMG010000037.1:0-7673 GCA_039793905.1 Thermoanaerobaculum sp.
TGCCAGGTGGTTGGACCAGTGTCCAGCTTCACACTCCGCTCACGTGCCTGGGGCAACCTTCCCGGGTACAATAGGCCCAGACGAATGGGCCCGAAAGGAGGAGGCACCATGAAAGGCAAGATTTTGATGTTCCGCAGTTTGGCCCTAGCGTTGGTGGTTCTGGCCGCCCCCAGCGCCTGGGCGCAAACGGACGTGACCGCAGCCCGCATTACCGGCACGGTCAAGGACGAAAGCGGCCAGCCCCTGCCTGGGGCTCTGGTGGAAGCCAAAAACCAGGAGACCGGGCTTTTGGCACGGGCAGTGACGGACGCCAACGGCTTTTACCGCATCCTGAACTTGCCGCCCGGGGTTTACACGCTCACCGCCAGCCTCGCGGGCTTTGCCACGCTGGAGCGAAGCGACGTGCGGCTGGTCCTGGGGTCGGCGCCGTCGGTGGACTTTACGCTCCCCGCGGCGACGACCGCGGAAACCGTGACGGTGACGGCGGAAACGCCGCTGGTGGAGGTCACCAGCACCACCGTAGGCGCCACGATCCTCAACGAGCAAATCAAGAGCTTGCCCCTCAACGGTCGGGACTTCACGTCTTTGGTGTTTCTGACCCCCGAGTCCCGCCGGGAGTCCCAGCGCGGGTACATTTCCCTTTCCGGCCAGCGGGGGATCAACACCAACGTCACCGTGGACGGCGTGGACTACAACAACGCCTTCTTCGGTGGGCAGTACGGCACCGCCGAAGGGCGGGCGCCTCTGGCCATTTCCCAGGAGTCCATCAAGGAGTTTTCGGTGATCACCAACGGCGCCTCGGCCGAATTTGGGCGCTCGGGCGGCGGGTTCGTGAACGTGGTGACCAAGAGCGGCACCAACGACTACCACGGCTCGGCCTTTTACTACTGGCAGCCGCAAGACCTGGCTTCCGACCCGCCCGTGGGCCAGAAACTTGACCAAGAAAAGAAGCAGTTCGGCGGCTCCCTGGGTGGAGCCTTTATCAAGGACAAGTTGTTTTTCTTTGCTTCCTACGACCAACAAGACCAAAGCTTGACGATCCCTATTGACCCTCGGGTCCTCGATGCGGATATCTTCGCCAAGTACCCGGTGCTGGCCTCGCCCCCCGAGTACGTACAAACCCGCGACGGACGGGTGGTTTTCGCCCGGTTCGACTTCTTTGCCTCCCCCCGGCACCGCTTCATGGCCCGCATGAACTACGCCGACTACGAGGGGGTCAACGGCACCTCCACCAGCCCCACCCGGGCCGAGTCCTACAACGGCATCGAGGGGATGTTTTCCCGCTCCTACGTGGCCTCCTATTCGGGAACCTGGAGCGAGAGCTTCCTCAACGACCTCAACGTGCAGTACGTCCTCGAGGACACTCCCCGCAAGGACAAGGGCTTGGGCTTGCCCGACATCCAGGTGCGGGGGGTCGGCAACTACGGCGAGGTGAGCTTTTTGCCCATCACCTCCCTGGCTGACCGGACCACGATCTTCGACACCGTGACCTACCTTTGGAAGGACCACGTGTTCAAGGGCGGGTTCGAGTACAACGACACCTCCATTGACCAAATCTTCAAGGGCAACTGGCGCGGCGTGTTCATCTTCAACAACAAGGCGGATTTCCTGGCCGGCCGCTGGTCCGAGTACCGGCAGTTCGGAGGGCTTCAGGGGCTCACCGCCGATGAAGCAGGACGGTCCAACTTCGGCCAGAAGGAGTACGCGGCGTTCGTTCAAGACCAGTGGTTCCTTTCGCCGACTCTCACGCTTTCGGCGGGGTTGCGCTGGGAGCGGCTGGACAACCCCGACTTCCCCATTTTGAACTTGCGGGAGCAGAATCCCGACGGCACCTACAAGCTCAACGGCAAGATTCCCGACGAAAAGAACCAGTGGTCGCCGCGCATCGGCCTTTCCTGGGCCCCGGCGCCCAAGACCGCCGTGCGCTTTTCCGCTGGCCGCTTCTGGAGCCGCACGCCCGCTCTCCTGTGGGCGCAAACCAACACCTCCAACGGCTTGAAGGGCACCCAGTACCTCATCTTTGCCCAGCGGGACTCCCGCGGAAACGTCACCGGACCTCCCACGGATCCCTTGGCGACCCCCTGCGGGTGGGGGAGCAGCTGGACCCCCAATACCTTGGCGTGCGTGGACTTTTCCAACATCCCCATCCCCCGCGGCGTGGGGGTGTTCACCGTGGACCCCGACTTCCGCAACCCCTACACCGACCGCGTGACCCTCGAGCTCGAGCGGGAGCTGTTCGCCAACACCGCGGCTTCCTTGAGCGTCACCTACGCCGAGTCCAAGCAGCTGGAGCGCCTCACCGACGCCAACCTCCAGTACGACGGCACCACTTCCGCCAACGGGTTGCCCCACTACTCCCGCACTCGTCCCAACCCCGCCTACGGCCGCGTGACCGTCTACACCTCCGATGCCCGCTCGAAGTACTGGGGGATCAGCTTGCTGTTGCAGCGGCGCTTCGTGGAGCGCTTCTTCGGCATGCTGTCGGTCACCTGGTCCGAAGACAAGGACAACGACTCCAACGAGCGCAATTTTGCCGGTTTGTTCGCCGAGGACAAGAACAACCTGGATTTGAACTGGGGTTGGTCCGACCGCGACCAGCGCTGGAAGATTGCCGCCAACGGCACCTGGAACACCCCGTGGTGGGGGATCTCCCTTTCCGGTTTGTTCCGCTTTGCCACCGGACAGCCCTACACCGCTTTTGCCGGCACCGACCTCAACGGCGACCAGGATTCCGGCACTGACCGCCCCACGGTAAACGGCAAGCACTTCCCGCGCAACAGCTTCCGCCAGCCCGATAGCTGGTCTTTGGACCTCCGGCTGCAAAAGACCTTCGACATCAAGGGGTTCAAACTCGCCGCCATTGCCGAGTGCTTTAACTGCACCGATCGTGAGGAGTACACGGTGACCAACACCATTTGGGGAACCGGCGAAACGCCGCGCTCCACCTTCGGTGCCAAGTCCTACACCGGCACGCCGCGCACGGTCCAGCTCGCCATTCGCTTGGACTTCTGAGCACCACGTGAACGCACCCCAAGGGGGCGCTACGGCGCCCCCTTTTGTTTTCTCGCCGGCACTGCCTGTTAAAGTACGACCGTGGATTGGCTGGTCTTGGGGGTTTTCGCGGCCGTCTACCTGGGAATGTTCCTGGGGGAGCTGCCGGGGCTCGCCCTGGATCGCACCGGGGTGGCCGTGCTCGGGGCTATTACGCTGGTGGCCTTCCAGCGGGTTACCCCGGAGGCGGCGTGGGAAGCCGTAGATGTCCCAACCATCGCCCTTTTGGCCGGGCTCATGGTGGTTTCGGCCCAGTTCCGCCTCGCCGGGTTCTACACCTTCGTGACTCGCCGGCTCTCGAAAGCAAAACTCGCGCCCCCGTTCTTGCTCCTGGCAGTTCTCGCCCTCGCCGCCGGGCTTTCGGCGCTTCTCGTCAACGACATCGTGTGCCTGGCCATGGCCCCCATCCTCGTGGAGGGGTGCGCCCGCCGGGGGCTCGACCCGGTGCCGTTCCTCCTGGGCCTCGCCTGTGCCGCCAACATTGGCAGTGCTGCCACCCTCATGGGCAACCCCCAAAACATGCTCATCGCCCAAAAGCTGCACCTGCCGTTCCTGGCGTATACGGGTTTTGCCCTGCCGGTGGTGGTGGCCAGCGTCCTGGCCTTGTGGGCCGTCCTGGTTTTCCGCCAGAAGGGCCAGTGGTACGCCGCGACCCCTATCCCGGCCGTGGCGGCACCAGGCTTCTCCCGTTACCAAGCGACCAAGGGACTGCTGGTCCTTTCGGCCGTGGTGCTGGCTTTTTCCTTCGCCTCCTGGCCCCGGGACGTGGTGGCGGTCACGGCGGCGGGGTTGCTCCTCACCTCTCGGCGCATGGCCTCGCGGGACATGCTGGGGCTGGTGGATTGGCAGCTCTTGGCGCTGTTCATTGGGCTTTTCGTGGTCAACCACGCCTTTATGACCGAGGGGTGGATGGCGGCTGGACTGGGCTGGCTTCGGGAACGTGGCGTGGACCTGAGTCACCCCGGAGTTCTCTTCGTGGCTACCGTGCTCTTCTCCAACCTCGTCTCCAACGTCCCGGCGGTGATGCTCCTCTTGCCTTCGGCCACCCACCCCCTGGCCGGGCCCATTTTGGCCTTGGCCTCCACCCTGGCAGGTAACCTCCTGGTGGTGGGAAGCATCGCCAACATCATCGTGGTCGAGCAAGCCTCGAGGCTCGGGGTGGAGATCACGGCCAGAGAGCACGCCCGGGTGGGCCTGCCTGTAAGCCTCCTCACCTTGGGTTTGGCGTTCCTTTGGGTGACCCTCGCTTCCTAGCCCACCCCTCTTGACAGCAAAAAAAACAGGTTTACCCTTCGCGCCATGGAGCGGGAAGCTCCCTCGGAGAAGCCGCCAAGTCCCAGCCCAAAAGGGCTGGACCTCGTCCGTTCGCACCCTCGAGAAGTCCCTCACGGTCAGGTGAGGTGTCCAACGCACGTGTAAGTCGGCGCTTTTTTTCGAGCCTTTTCCAGCTCGAGGGGGTACCCCCCGCATCTCGGAAAGGCGAGGAGGAACATGTCCACGGCTGAAGCCTTTTCCCCCTTTGCAAAGTCCCCGGAACGTGTGGCTCGAGAGGCCATTTGTGCGGTTTTTGGCGAGCCCTACGACCCCGAACGCTGGCACGACTGGCGCTGGCAGATGCGCCACCGCCTGCACCGGCTCGAGCAGTTCGAGAGGCTCGTTTCCCTCACTCCCGAGGAACGCCAGGGGCTTTCCATGGCGTCCCAGCGCTTTGCGGTGGCGGTCACCCCGCACTTTGCGGCGCTCATGGACCCCGAAGACCCCAACTGCCCCATTCGCCGGCAAGTGATCCCCCGCAGCGAGGAGCTGGTGGCCGCCCCCGGCGATAGGGTTGACCCTTGCGGTGAGGACCAGCACATGGTGGTGGAGGGCCTGGTCCACCGCTACCCCGACCGCGTGTTGCTTTTGGCCATGGACGCCTGCGCCGCCTATTGCCGTTACTGTACGCGCTCGCGCTTGGTATCCCAAGGGGACCTGGAGGCCCTCCCCCGTCGCTTGGGGGCCATCCTGGACTACCTCCGGGCCCACCCCGAGGGGCGGGGCGTGCTCAGTTCCGGCGGCGACCCCTTGCTCTTTTCCGACGACCGCTTGGATCAGCTCCTTTCGGCGGTGCGTTCGGTCCCGTCGGTGGAGTTCGTGCGCATGGGCAGTCGCGTGCCGTGCTTTTTGCCCCAGCGCGTGACGCCGGAGCTTGCAGCGGTGCTGCGCCAGCACAAGGTTTGGCTTTCCCTCCACTTTTCCCACCCCAAGGAGCTCACCCCCGAGGTGGCCCAGGCGTGCGACACCCTGGCCGATGCCGGCATCCCCCTGGGCAGTCAAACCGTTCTTTTGGCCGGTGTCAACGATGACGCCGAAACTCTCAAGAAGTTGTTCACCGGCTTGCTCCAGCTCCGGGTGCGCCCGTACTACCTGTACCAGTGCGACCCGGTCGTGGGGACCTCCCACCTGCGCACCTCGGTGGCCAAGGGGCTCGCGATCATGGCCCAAATTCGTGGCTTCATCAGCGGCTACGCCGTGCCCACCTACGTGGTGGACGCCCCGGGCGGCGGCGGCAAGATCCCCCTCCAGCCGGAAACCATCGTGGCCCGCGACGGCGCCACGTGGGTTTTGCGCAACTGGGCGGGCAAGCTCTACACCTACCAGGACCCCAGCGAGCCATGAGCGGTTTGGCGCTCGGCCTGGTCTTCGATTGCCAGGAGGACTACCTGGCCCAGGGGTTATCCCCGGAGGAGGTGGCGGAGTTCGATCCCCGAGCTACCGTGGAGAGGATCGCCCAGGGCCTGGCCGCCTGCGGCCACCGCGTGCACTTGGTGGGCAGCGGCCGGGACTTGGCCAAGGCCCTGGCCCAGGGTGGCCGCTTCGATTTGGTGTTCAACATTGCCGAAGGGGTTTCGGGGTTTTCCCGGGAAGCCCAGGTGCCAGCCCTGTGCGAGCTTTACGGCCAAAGGTACACCTTTTCCGACCCCCTCACCTCGGCCCTCACCCTCCACAAGGCCATGGCCAAAAGGGTGGTGCGGGACGCGGGCCTGCCTACCGCGCCGTTCGTGGTCGTGGAAGGCGGCGAGCTCCCCGCTGCGCTTCCGTTCCCCCCACCCTACTTTGCCAAGCCTGTGGCCGAAGGCTCCTCCAAGGGGATCGGCGCCGCTTCCCTAGCAACCGACACCGAAACTCTGGCCGAGGTTTGCCGAAACCTTGCCCATCGCTTTCGGCAGCCGGTGCTGGTGGAGCCCTACCTTTCCGGGAGGGAAGTTACAGTTGGGATCGTGGGCAACGGCCAAAAAGCCCGGGTCGTGGGGGTCATGGAGGTGGTTTTCACGGAAAAAGCCGAGGCCGCCGCCTACACCGCCACCAACAAGAAGGAGTACGAGGAGCGAGTGCGCTACCGTCTCGTGGATCGCGAGGCGCTGGGGCAAAAGGCAGCGGCGGCGGCCCTTGGCTGCTACCGCCTCTTGGGCCTTCGCGACGCCGCCCGCATTGACCTGCGGTGCGATGCCAGCGGCGAGCCGCAGTTTTTGGAAGCCAACCCCCTCCCAGGCCTCGACCCGGTGCGTTCGGACCTCCCGATCATGGCGCGGCTCGCTGGGTGGCGTTACGAACAGCTCCTCGCCGCCATCGTGGAGGCAGCGTGGGAACGCGGGTGGTGATCGCCCACAACCCCGTGCCGGCGGAAGCCGACCCCTCCACCGCCGACGTTTTGGAGCAAGTGGCCATGGTCGCGGCCGCTTTGGCCGCCCTCGGCAGGCCCTTCGAGACCATAGCCATCGTCGCCCCGCAAGACGTGGCCGCCTTTCGGGACACGACGGTTTTCAACCTCTTCGAAGCGCTCCCCGGCAACCCCTGGCCCCCTTGCGATTTTGCCGAGGCCCTGGAGCGAAGGGGAATCCCGTTTACGGGCTCCCCCAGCGCTGCGCTCCGCCTCACCACCGACAAGCTCGCCACTCGAACGCACCTTGCCAGTCTCGGGTTCCCGGTTCCGCCGGGGGTCGAGTGGAGTGGCGAGACGCCACCGTTCCCACCCCCGTGGGTTTTGAAGCCGGCGTGGGAAGACGCCTCCCTGGGACTCGAGGGCAACCCCCTGTGCTGGACCCGAGAGGAGCTGGAAACCCGCGCCTTGCGAATGCGCCAAGCCTTTGGCAGCCAGCCGTTGCTGGTGGAAGCGTTTCTCCCCGGCCGGGAGTTCAACGTTTCGCTTGTGGAGGTGGAAGGGACACTCACCGTGCTACCGGTGGCGGAAATGGATTTTTCAAGCTTGCCCCCGGAGCTTCCCCCCATGGTCACCTACGAAGCCAAGTGGGCCGAAGGCTCGGCGGCGGATCGGGGCACGGTACGGGTGTTTCCCGATCCCGGCGAGCCCTTGGTCCGCGCTGTGGCCGAGCTGGCTTTGGCGGCGGCGGCGGCTTGCGGTGTGCGGGGGTACGCCCGGGTGGACATCCGCGGCGACGCCCGAGGGGAGCCCCACATCCTGGAGGTCAACGCCAACCCCTGCCTTTCCCCCGGGGCTGGCTTCCTCGCCGCTGCCGCCCAGGCGGGGTTTTCGCCCCCTCAGGTGGTGGCCCGCATCCTGGAGGCAGCGTGGCGCTGATCCGGCACGAGCTCGTGGCTGAGGACCGCGAGGCCATCGCCGC